>JACRFY010000126.1 GCA_016212565.1 Magnetospirillum sp.
CCGGTGCGCGGGTCCGGCAGCGCGTCGAACGCCTTGTCAAACCAGGACATCAGGGGGCTCCATCCTTCGCCGATAGAGCCCCCTGATGAATCCTTTTCAGCACGCGGCGCTACTCGCTTTTTTCAAATGCGATTCCCCTGGTCACTTCTGTCGGCCCGCCATCCACTCAGTAGACGCCGCCGGGAACCGGGGCCGGAGCGGCCGGACCGCCGCCTTCGCCGGCCGGCATCCCACCGCCCTCGGTCAGCGGGGCGAAGGTGAACCCGGCGTCGGTGCCGAAGCCTTCCAGCACGTCCTCGTCGTCGCCGGGCATGCGGTCGTCGGACTTGAAGGCTTCGAGGATCGCCTTGCCGTCGCCGGGCGAGGCCGGCTTGCCGTTGGCGGGACTGACCCGGACCATCCGCACCCCCGGCGGAACGCGGAACGGCGTTGCCGGGCGGTCCTTCAGCGCCTCCATCATGAAGTCGCGGAACACCGGAGCGGCGACGGCGCCGCCGGTTTCCTTCTCGCCCATCGATTGCGGCTCGTCGAAGCCGATGAACACGCCCACGGCAAGATCGGGCGAGAAGCCGACGAACCAGGTGTCGAAGCTGTCGTTCGAGGTGCCGGTCTTGCCCGCCAGCGGCTTGCCGACGACGGCGATCGAGCGGCCGGTGCCGCGCTGGACCACGCCTTCGAGGATCGACACCATCTGGTAGGCGCTGACCGGGTCGACGATCTGCTCGCGGATGTCGGGCAGGCGCGGCATCTCCTGGCCGGTGTACTGGACCGGCCAGCAGCCTTCGCAGAAGCGCTTGTCGTGGGTGAAGATGGTCTTGCCGTTGCGGTCCTGGATGCGGTCGATCAGCGTCGGCGTGATTTTCTTGCCGCCATTGACCAGGGTGGCATAGGCGGTGGTGAGCTTGATGACCGTGGTCTCGCCGGCGCCCAAGGCCATCGCCAGCTGCTTGGGCAGGTTGTCGTAGATGCCGAAGCGGGCGGAATAGTCGGCGACCTTGTCCATGCCCAGCGCCTGGGCGAGGCGGACGGTCATCAGGTTGCGCGACTTCTCGATGCCGACGCGCAGGGTGGTCGGGCCGAGGAAGTCGTCGGTGTAGTTCTTCGGCCGCCACATCGGCAGGCCCGGCCCCTGGGGCAGGGCGATGGGGGCGTCGAGGACCAGCGACGAGGGGGTGTAGCCGTTCTCCAGCGCGGTCAGATAGACGAACGGCTTGAACGCCGAGCCGGGCTGGCGCAAGGCCTGGGTGGCGCGGTTGAACTGGCTCTTGGAGTACGACCAGCCGCCGACCATCGCCAGCACGCGGCCGGTATGGGGATCCATGGCCACCAGCGCGCCCTCGATCTTGGGGATCTGGCGCAGGGCGTAGGTGTCGGCGGGCACGGCATGGCCATCTTCGGCCCTGGTCACCCGCTCGACCAGGATCACGTCGCCGGGCGCGACCACATTCGAGGGGTGCTTGGGCGGATTGCCGTAGTGGTTGCCGGGCAGCCAGGTGCGCGCCCAGCGGATTTCGGTCCACGGAATGGTGCCGATGCGTCCGCCGGCGAAGCCGATGGCGACGGTCTGGTCGCCCACCGACAGCACGGTGGCCATCTCCCACGGCTCCAGGCCGTGAACGGGCGGGATGGCGGCCAGGCGTTCCTGCCAGCCGGTGCCGGGGGTGATCTTGGCCACCGGGCCGCGCCAGCCGTGGCGGCGGTCATAGGCCATCAACCCGTGGCGCAGGACCCGCGAGGCCAGGGCCTGGAGGTCGGCATCGACGGTCGAGCGCACCACCAGACCACCCTTGTACAGCGCCTCCTCGCCGAACTTGGCGGCCAGATCGCGGCGGATGTCCTCGGCGAAGTAGTCGGCGCCGACGATCAGCTGGTTGTCCTCGCGGCGGCGGATCACCAGGGGCTCGGCGATGGCGGTGTCGTACTCGGCGCGGCCGATCTTGCCGTCCTCGTACATGCGGCCGATCACCCAGTCGCGACGGTCCTTGGCCGCCTGGTAATTGCGCACCGGATGGTAGTTGTTGGGCGCCTTGGGCAGGGCGGCGAGATAGGCGGCCTCGGGGACGGTCAACTCGTCGAGGCTGTGATTGAAATAGTTGGCCGCCGCCGCCGCCACGCCATAGGAGCCGCCGCCGAGATAGATCTCGTTGAGATACAGTTCGAGGATGTGGTCCTTGGTGAAGGCGCGCTCGATGCGGAAGGCGAGAATGGCTTCCTTGACCTTGCGGGCCAGCGACACCTCGTTGGTGAGCAGGAAGTTCTTGGCCACCTGCTGGGTGATGGTCGAGGCGCCCACCGGGCGGCGGTCGGCGCCCATGCCCTTGTTGCGCAGGTTGATGACCACGGCGCGGAAGATGCCGACGAAATCGACCCCGGGATGGGTGTAGAAGCCCTTGTCCTCGGCCGACAGGAAGGCCTCCTTGACCCGCGGCGGGATCGCCGTCAGGGGGACGAAGGCGCGCTTTTCCACCGCATATTCGGCCACCAGCCGGCCGTCGCCGCCATAGACGCGGGTGGTGACCGGCGGTTCGTAATGGGCGAGCTGGTGATAGTCGGGCAGGCCGCTGCCATAGTGCCAGAACAGGTACAGCGCACCGCCGGCGCCGGCCAGAGCCAGCACGAACAGGACGAAGGTGGAAATGACGAGAAAACGGATCAATCGCCGCATGGGGTCCGCGCGTTGCGCTCAGAGTCGGTGAAGGGGTCCTACCCCGCGCCGCCCGCCCCGTCAAGCACCGCGGGGGAAAGGCTACGGCCGCCGCGCCTTTTGTCCCTGGAGGAAGAAGCGCTCGACCGAACGGGTGATCGCCTTGGCCAGACGAATGCGGTAGTCGGGCTGACGCAGTTGCCGCTCCTCGGCTTCGTGCGACAGGTAGCCGAGTTCGATCAGCACCGAGGGCACGTCGGGCGCCTTCAGCACCGCGAAGCCGGCGAAGCGGTGGGTGTTGGCCAGCAGCGCGGTGTCGCGGCCCAGTTCCTCGACGATATCGCCGGCAAACCCGGCCGAGCGGTTCATGGTCTCGCGCTGGGTGAGGTCGATGAGGATGTTGGCGACGTCGGCGCTTTCGTGGCTGAGGTCGATGCCGGCGATCAGGTCGGCCTTGTTTTCCTTGTCCGCCAACTGCCCGGCCTCGGTGTCCGAGGCGGTCTGCGACAGGGTATAGATCGACAGGCCGCGGATCGACGGGCTCTGGACCGCATCGGCGTGCAGCGACACGAACAGGTCGGCGCCTTGCTGGCGGGCGTAGGCGATCCGGTCGCGCAGGCGGATGAAGACGTCGCGGTCGCGGGTCAGGAACACCTTATAGTGCCCGGTCTGCTCCAATTGGGTCTTCAGTTCGCGGGCCACCGCCAGGGTGATGTATTTCTCGTAGACGCCGGAGATGCCGATCGCCCCGGGATCGACGCCGCCGTGGCCGGGATCGATCACCACCACCGGGCGGCCGTCGGACTTCTGGCCCTGGGGTTCGGGCAGCGGTGGGGACATCACCATCGGCGCCGGGGCGGCGACCTTGGTCACCGGCGGCGGCGGCGGCTCGGGGGCGGCCACCGGCGGCCCGGCCAGCGGCGGAATCGTCGCCGTCAGCATCTTGCCGCCTTTCTCGACCCGCGGCTCGGGCGCCGGAGGCGCGGCGTCGGGCGAACTGAGCACGATGCGGCCCGCCGGCGCCGGGGTCTCGTGGACGGCGGCGACGGCGGGGAGCGGGGACGGGGCAGGGGGCGGGGACGCCACCGCCGGTTCCACCTTGGCCGGCGGCGGCTTGACCTCGCGGGCGGCGGTGTGCGCGGCGGCGTGGAAGGCTTCGCGGCTGGCTTTGTTGAGGTCCATGACGAAGCGCCAGCCCTGGCCGTCGCGCGGGGCGATGACGAAGGCGGTCTTGACCAGCGCCGGTTCACGCAGGTCGAGGATCACCCGCTCGGCCTCGATGGCCAGGCGGCCGACGCTGCCCACCGCCTTGGCCATGGCCCGTTCCGCCTGCCAATCCAGAGGGCCGGTCTCGATCACCAGCCGATTGGGGTCGGCCTGGGGGCGGACGCGGAACGCGATTCCCTGGGACAGGTCCATGACGAAGCGGGTCACGCCGTCGGGATGGATCCCGACGCGGAATCCGCTGACTTGCGCGGCCGCAGCCGCCGGAGCCGGCGACAAGGCCAGCACCGCCAGGACGACAAAGGCCGCAAACGGCCGAAGAGCCAAGCATGATCTCAACATGGATCCCATTCTCGCGCCTCGAGCCTTGAGCGAGTATTAACACCTATAGCGCAGATGCCATCTGAACATCAACTCGAAAGGCATTGATTCGGCAGACTCTTCCGGTTACCCCGGGCGGATGAGGGCAAACTCGTCCGGCTTGTCCGATTGCGCGCAACAAGGTGATTGTGGAATGGGGCCGGTGCCGTTATCTTTGCTTCCCAAGATTGTCCGCAGGTGGAGCGTCCGCCTGGACGGTGGTGCCGTCGCCAGCGCAGTGTCATTGCGCGATTCGAATGGGCGCCACGGCCTCGGCCGGCGGCCTTCCGTTGCGACCCCTTTTCGAAGCCGGGCATGAGGCCCGTTGCAGGTTCCCGCATGATCGCGTTGATACAGTTCGCATCGATTGTGGAATCGCCCGCAGGCGCCGCCGGCTTCGCCCTTGCCCCTTTGCGCCCAGCGCCCCTCGCCAAGACGAGCGTGCCGCGGGCGTTGCCACGGAGATATGGACTTAATGGTCAAACGCATGCTGATCGATGCCACCCACCCGGAGGAAACCCGGGTGGTCGTGGTCAACGGAACTCGCCTCGAAGAGCTTGATGTCGAAACCATCACCAAGCGCCAACTGAAAGGGAACATTTACCTCGCCAAGGTCGTCCGCGTCGAACCGTCGCTTCAGGCGGCGTTCGTCGAGTATGGCGGCAACCGGCACGGCTTCCTCGCCTTCAGCGAGATCCATCCCGACTACTTCCAGATTCCGGTTGCCGACCGCCAGGCGCTGTTGGCCGCCCAGCGCGCCGATGTGCGCGAGATGTCGGCGGCCTCCGACGACCACGTGCCGCACCCCGAGTCCGAGAATGGCGGCGACGCCAACGCCGAGGCCGGCGGCGAGAACGGCGAGGCGCCGGCTCCGGCGCCCGAGACCCTGGGCGGCGACGATCCCACCGACCAGGAACTGGAGCGCCGCCGGGCGCGGTTGCTGCGCAACTACAAGATCCAGGAAGTGATCAAGCGGCGCCAGATCATGCTGGTGCAGGTGGTCAAGGAAGAGCGCGGCAACAAAGGCGCGGCGCTGACCACCTATCTGTCCCTGGCCGGCCGCTACTGCGTGCTGATGCCCAACACCGCCCGGGGCGGCGGCGTCAGCCGCAAGATCACCAGCGTTGCCGACCGCAAGCGGCTCAAGGCGATCGCCTCCGAGATGGAGGTTCCCGAGGGCATGGCGGTGATCGTGCGCACCGCCGGTTCGGAGCGCTCGAAGACCGAAATCCGCCGCGACTACGAATACCTGATGCGGATGTGGGACAGCGTGCGCGAACTGACGCTGAGTTCGTCGGCACCGGCGCTGGTCTACGAAGAAGCCAGCCTGATCAAGCGCTCGATTCGCGACCTGTACGCACGCGATATCGACGAAGTGCTGGTCGACGGCGACGAGGGCTACCGGTTGGCCAAGGACTACATGCGCATGCTGACCCCCAGCCATGCCAAGAAGGTCCAGCCGTACAAGGACCCGATCATGCCCATGTTCCACCGCTATCAGGTGGAATCGCAGCTCGACGCCATGCACAGTCCGGTGGTGCAGTTGCGCTCGGGCGGCTACATCGTCATCAGCCAGACCGAGGCCCTGGTGGCCATCGACGTCAATTCGGGGCGCTCCACCAAGGAGCGGCACATCGAGGAAACGGCGGTCAAGACCAACCTCGAAGCCGCCGATGAGGTCGCCCGCCAATTGCGCCTGCGCGACCTTGCCGGGCTGATCGTCATCGACTTCATCGACATGGAGGAAAACCGCAACAATCACGCGGTGGAACGCCGGTTGAAGGACGCGCTGAAGAATGATCGCGCCCGCATCCAGGTCGGGCGGATCAGCGCCTTCGGCTTGCTGGAGCTGTCGCGTCAGCGCCTGCGGCCCAGCCTCCAGGAGACCACCTTCACCCCCTGTCCCCATTGCGACGGCTCGGGGCTGGTGCGCTCGGTGGAATCGGCGGCGGTCCATGTGCTGCGGGCCATCGAGGAAGAGGGGATCCGCCGCCGCTCGTCCGAGGTCACGGTGACCGTGGCCACCCCGGTGGCGCTTTACATCCTCAACCAGAAGCGCGACGCCCTGGCGGCGATCGAGGACCGCTATCAGTTCCGCGTCTTCATGGAGGGCGACGATACGCTGATCCCGCCGGCCCTGCGCATGGAGCGGGTCAAGGGCGAACTGCGGCCGGAAGACTACCGCCCGGCGGCCATCTCGATGGACACCAACCTGGCTCCCGAGCCGGTCGAAGCCGAGGAAGACGAGGACATCGAGGAAACCGAGGTCGAAGCGGCCGCCGAGGGGGGCGATGCCATCGGTGGGCGCGAGGCACGCGGCGAGACCGGCGACATCGATGCCGATGGCCGCAAGCGCCGTCGCCGTCGGCGCCGCAAGCGGCGGCCCGGCGAACTGCCTGGCGGTGACGAGCAGACCGCCGGCAATGCCGAAGCCTCCGCCGAAGGCGAAGGCGGCAGCGAGGACGAGGGCGACGAGGACGAAGGCGGTGAGGGCGGCGAAGGCCAGCCGGAAGCCCTGACCGACGAGCAGAACGAGGAGCGCCGCAGACGTCGTCGCGGTCGCCGGGGCGGTCGTCGCCGCCGTGGCCGCGGTCGCGAAGGCGAGGGCGAAGGCGAGGGCGAGATCGAGGGCGAGATCCCGGCGGTGGTCGTGACCGGCATCGTCGACGGAGTCATGACTCGCGACGCCGTTGCCGACGTCTTCGAGGCCGCCGAAGCCGCCGCGGAAGCGGCCGCCGCCGAGCGGAACGCCGTTCCCGCCGAAGCGGCAGCCGAGGAGGCGCCGAAACGCAAGCGGGCGCCGCGCAAGAAGGCCGATGCGACTCCGGTCGCGGCCGACGCCGAGGCCGAGGTGGAGAAGCCCAAGCGCAAGCGGGCGCCGCGCAAGAAGGTCGAAGCGGTGGCCGACGAGGCTGCGACGGTGGCCGAAGCGGCGACGGAGGCTGCACCCGTCGCCGACATCGCCGCCGAGCCGGGTGTCGAAGCGCCCGCGCCGGCTTCGCTCTTCGCGCCGGTTGTCGAAACGCCCGCGCCGGCTTCGCTCTCCGCGCCGGTTGTCGAAGCGCCCGAGCCGGCTCCCGAGCCGCCGCCGCCGGCTCCGGTGGGACCGCCGCGCCGCGGCTGGTGGAACAAGCTGGTTTCCTGACCAACAGATGATGCCCGGGTCCCTCCCGGGCATCATTTTTTTGGCCCCCGGCTGGCCCGAATTCCGTCTCGCCGCGCCGGATGGCGGATTTTCCGCTCGCGATTATGCGAAGGGAGGGCCGCGCTGCCGAACCTTTCCTCGCACGGGTCGTTATGGACTCGATAGGCGGGCCTCGGGGCCGCCGTTCCGGTGCTCCTGCATCGGCGCGGGCGGCGGCTTGCCGGGCGGCGGGCGAGCGCCGCCCTCCCGGATCGTCTTCATGTGACCGGAGGGACCCCATGCAGCACCTGAACCCCGACCAAATCCGCGGCATCAAGAGCCTCGATCCCCTGTTCGGCCGCGGTCAGCCCCTGGCCCGCAGCGAACGCCTCAATCGCTGGGCCGACCTCCTCGACGCCCAGGCCGGACGGCCGCTGCGGGCGCTTGAGGACGTCGAATACGTCAGCCCCAGCGTGCGCCGCGACCTGCGCAAGGACGAGTCGCCCCTGGCGCTGGCCTTCGCCGATCCCGTGCTGCGCGCCGACGGCTTGGCCAGCGACCGCCTGGGCGATGCCATGGACTATTTCGGCCTGACCGACCGCCAGGCGCATTGGCTGTTGTGCGACTGCCATTACGGCGGACGCATGACCGCGACCGACGTGGCAAGCCGGGTGCGCGACGAAGCCCGTCCGCTCTACGACATCCTGCGGCCGCAGATCTGGGCGTCGTTGACCGGCGCCGCCGTGCTGGCGGGCACCGTCGTCACCGCCGTCCTGCTGTAGCCGCAGACGGGAAGGCGGGGCTTACGCCCCGCCGATTCCCTCGATCACCACCCCGGTGCCGTCGCAGTCCTCGCAGCGGCGACCCTCGACCGTTCCGGTGCCCGCACAGGTGCGGCAGATATCCTCGCCGGTTCCGGGGGGTCCCGGGGCCGCCTCGTCGCCGGGGGCGATGGGCGGGCGGCCGGGTCCCTGCTCGATATCGTGACGTGGCATGGGCGCGATCCTTTCGTATCTGCTTCCGGATCGTGGACATCCGCCCTAGGACGGAGGTTCCCGGCGGCGGTAAAGGATGGAGCCGTGGCCCCCGGTCGCGTAGACTGGCGCCGGTGAATCTGGGGTGAAGCGGCATGAGCGAACAGGGAAACGGCAACCAGGGGCACGCGCATCCTCATGAAATCGTCGAGGAATTGCGGCGCGAGTTCATCGACGAGACCCTGGAGGTCCTGCAGTCGCTGGATGTCACCCTGGATGCCGGTCGCCATGGTCACGTCGGGGACGCCGAGATCATCACCGCCTTCCGCCGCGCCGCGCTGTCGCTACGCGGGCCGGCGACCAATTTTGCCTTTGGTGCCTTGGCGGCGGTGGCACACCGCCTCGACGAGTACCTGGCCCATGCGCCGGGGGTGTTGCCGCCACGGGTGTGGGACGACCTTCAGGGCTATATCGACCTGCTGACCGGCTTGGCCAACGGCCGCTATCCGTCCGATGTCGAGCCGGCGGGACTGGTGCGCGGCCTGCCGGCGCGGCTGGGCTTCGAACTCGGCGATATCCAGGTCCGCAACGTCGAGGTGCTGCTGGTGATGCCGCACGGCGCCCAGACCCGCTTCGTCGAGCGCGAATTGCAGCAATGCGGCTACCGGGTGTCGGTGGTGCCCGATACGATTCTCGCCTTTGCCATGGCGGTGCAGACCAAGCCGGACCTGATCGTCGTCTCGGCGATCATGCCCGGGTTGGATGGGGTGGATCTGGCCATCGCGCTGATCTCGATGCCGACCACCCGCAACATCCCGATTGCCGTCATCACCAGCCTCGATCCCGGGGACGAGCGCCTGCGGCTGCTGCCCGGGCGGGTGCCGGTGGTGCACAAGGGGCCGACGTTCGGCGACGACCTGTTCAAGGCGCTCGACAGCCTGTTCCTGATCTGAGGCGAGGCGGGCGCCGTCCTGCCTACCGCTTCTTGCGCGTCTTCTCGACCTTGCGCCAGTTGCCGACGGCGGCGTTGTGTCGCTCCAGCGACGGCGAGAAGGCGTGCCCTCCCGAGCCGTCGGCGACGAAATAGAGGTCGTCGGTGGCGACGGGATGCAGCGTGGCCTCCAGGCTGGCGCGGCCGGGATTGGCGATCGGGGTCGGCGGCAGGCCGGCGATGACGTAGGTATTCCACGCATGCTCGGTCTGGAGGTCGGCGCGGCTCAACGGGCGGTCGAGAACCCCCAGCCGCCCCGACAGGCCGTAGATCACCGTCGGATCGGATTGCAGGCGCATGCCGATGCGCAGGCGGTTGTGGAACACCCCGGCGACATGGGGCCGTTCGGTGGCGATGCCGGTTTCGCGCTCGACGATCGAGGCCAGAACCAGTGCCTCGTACTTGTCCTTCAGCGCCAGACCGGGAGCGCGGGTCGCCCACAGGGTATCGAGGAGCTGGGCCATGGACCGTTCCATGCGGCCGATCAGCTCGTCGCGGGAATCGTCGCGCGACAGGTGCCAAGTCTCGGGCAGCAGCGCGCCCTCGGTGGGGATGCGGGAGACGGTGCCGGCCAGGAAGTCGGCGGCCTGCACCTCGGCGAGGATCTGGCGCACGGTCAGGCCCTCGGCGATGGTCAGCTTGTGGACCACGGTGCGGCCCTCGACCATCTGGGCCATCACCGCTTCGGCGCTGGCGGCCGCGGGGAAGGCATACTCGCCGGCCCGCAGCGTCGCCTTGCGCAGGCGGACGCCGACCCGGAACACCAGCGGATCGGCGATCACCCCGGCCTCGGCGAGGCGGCGGGCGATGGAGTCGGGGCCGGTGCCCTTGGGGACGATCACCGTCGCCGGCTGGGCCAGGGGACCGGGAGCGGTGAAGCGGCGGTGCCCCTCCCACGCCAGTCCCGCGACCGCCAGGGCGGCCACAAGGGCAAGAACGGCGGTGAGCTTGAGCAGCCGCTTCATATCGGATCCTTACCCTCTCCCACCCGGTAGGAGAGGGGCTGTTCCAGATTTACGGCGCGCCGGTGAAGATCAGCGAGGCGTTGGTGCCGCCGAAGCCGAACGAGTTCGACATCACCACCTTGACCGGACGCTTCTTGGCCACCAGCGGCACCAGATCGATGTCGCAGCTATCCGAAGGATCGCGCAGGTTCAGGGTCGGCGGCACGATCTGGTCGCGGATCGCCAGCAGCGAGAAGATCGCCTCCACCGCACCGGCGGCGCCGAGCAGATGGCCGATGGCCGACTTGGTCGAGCTCATCGACAGCGTGTAGGCGTGTTCGCCGAACAGGCGCTTGACCGCGCCCAGCTCGATTTCGTCGCCGAGCGGCGTCGAGGTGCCGTGGGCGTTGATGTAGTCGATCTGCTCCTTGGCGATGCCGGCACGCTTGAGCGCCGCCGCCATGGCGCGGAAGCCGCCGTTGCCGTCGTCGGCCGGCGCGGTGATGTGGTGGGCGTCGCCGGACATGCCGTAGCCGATGATTTCGCCGTAGATCTTGGCGCCGCGCTTCCTGGCATGCTCGAGTTCCTCGAGCACCACCACACCGGCGCCTTCGCCCATCACGAAGCCGTCGCGGCCCTTGTCCCACGGCCGCGAGGCCTGATCGGGCGTATCGTTGTAGGAGGTCGACAGGGCGCGGGCGGCGGCGAAGCCGGCCATGCCCAGGCGGCACATGGCCGCCTCGGTGCCGCCGGCGACCATCACGTCGGCGTCGTCGAGCATGATCAGCCGCGCGGCATCGCCGATGGCGTGAGCCCCGGTGGCACAGGCGGTGACCACCGCGTGGTTGGGGCCCTTGAAGCCGTAGCGGATCGACACGTGGCCGGAGACCAGGTTGATCAGCGCCGCCGGAATGAAGAACGGGCTCAGGCGGCGCGGGCCGCTTTCCTTGAGGGTCAGCGCCCCCTCGGCCATTTCCTGAAGGCCGCCGATGCCCGAGCCGATCATCACCCCGGTGCGCTCGCGGCCCTCGTCATCCTCGGGCATCCAGCCGGAATCCGTCACCGCCTGGATGGCGGCGCCGAGGCCGAAGACGATGAAGGGATCCATGCGCCGCCGATCCTTGGCGCTGGCCACCTTGTCGGGATCGAACTCTCCCTCGCCGGTTCCCATGGGAACGTTGCCGCCGACCTTGGCCGGCAAATCCGAGACATCGAAAGTTTCGATCCGGCGAATGCCGGATTGACCGGCAAGAAGGCGCTGCCAAGTGGTCTCGGCCCCGCAACCAAGCGGAGTGACCAGACCGATGCCGGTGACGACGACACGTCTCATGACGAAGGGTTCCCGTATCCAGGTCAAAAAAAGGGCGCCGCCCCAGTGGGCCGGCACCCCCTTCGACGCAAACGCTCAGGCGTTGCTGTTCTTGGAGATGAAGTCGATGGCATCCTTGACGGTCAGGATCTTCTCGGCGGCATCGTCCGGAATCTCGCAGCCGAACTCCTCCTCGAAGGCCATGACCAACTCGACGGTGTCCAGGCTGTCGGCGCCCAGGTCATCGATGAAGCTGGCGTTCTCGGTCACCTTGGACTCTTCGACGCCCAGGTGCTCGACGACAATCTTCTTAACCCGCTCAGCGACGTCGCTCATGTGTTGCTTCCTCGAAAGTCTATGGCCTGATAATTCCGCGGCCGGACTGTTGAGCCCCCCTGCCGGCGGAAAAGTGGCACGGTCTCTAACATACTTTTGGGCCCTTGACCAGCGGCGAACCGCTACCGCCGTCAGGGGAGGGCGATCAGGGCATCGCCATGCCGCCGTTGACGTGCAAAGTCTGTCCGGTGACGTAGGCGCCGGCGGCCGAGGCAAGGTACACCACCGCCGCGGCGATGTCTTCGGGCGTTCCCATTTTGCCGAGCGGAATCGCCCCCAGGATGCGGCCCTTCTGTTCGTCGTTCAAGACCTCGGTCATCGCCGAGGCGATGAAGCCGGGAGCGATGGCGTTGACGGTGACGCCGCGCGAGGCGACTTCCTGGGCCAGCGCCTTGGTCATGCCGATCATCCCGGCCTTGGAGGCGCAGTAGTTGACCTGGCCGGGATTGCCGGTGACGCCGACCACCGAGGTGATGTTGACGATCCGCCCGGCGCGCTTCTTCATCATCGACTTGGTGGCGGCGCGGCACAGGCGGAAGGCGGCGGTCAGGTTGACGTCGATCACCGCCGCCCAGTCCTCGTCCTTCATGCGCAGGATCAGGCCGTCCTTGGTGATGCCGGCATTGTTGACCAGGATGTCGATGGTGCCGCCCACCGCCGCCTCGGCGTCCTTGTAGAGCTGCTCGACCTCCTCGGGCTTGCCGAGGTTGGCGGTCAGCACATGGACGCGCTCCTTGAGCGCGCCGGCCAGGGCGTCGAGGGCGTCGCGGCGGGTGCCGTGGATGGCGACGGTGGCGCCCTGGGCATGGAGGGCGGTGGCGATGGCGCCGCCGATGCCGCCGGAGGCTCCGGTCACCAGGGCGGTCTTGCCGGTCAGGTCGAACATGTCTCTTTTCCCCCTACAGCGACTTCAAGAACGCGTCGATATCCGCCGGGGTGCCCACCGCCACGCCGCCCATCTCCTTGTCGATGCGCTTGGCGAGGCCGGACAGCACCTTGCCGGCGCCCAGCTCGACCAGGGTGGCGACGCCCTGCTCCTTCATGAACAGCACGCCTTCGCGCCAGCGCACGGTGCCGGTGACCTGGGCGACCAGCAGATCGCGGATCCGCGCCGGGTCGGAGATGGCGGCGGCGGCGACGTTGGCGACCACCGGCAGGGTCGGGGCGTTCATCGCCACCTTGGCCAGGGCGTCGGCCATGGCATCGGCGGCCGGCTGCATCAGGGCGCAATGGAAGGGGGCGGAGACGGGCAGCAGCACGGCGCGCTTGATGCCCTTGTCCGCCGCCAGGGCGATGGCCCGCTCGACGGCACTCTTGTGGCCCGAGACCACCACCTGGCCGGGGGCGTTGTCGTTGGCGGCTTCGCACACCTCGCCCTGCGCGGCCGCGGCGGCGATCTCGCGCGCCTGCTCGTAGTCGGCGCCCAGCAGCGCCGCCATGGCGCCGACGCCGACCGGGACCGCCTTCTGCATCGCCTGACCGCGGATCTTCAGCAGCCGCGCGGTATCGGCGAGGCTGAAGGTGCCGGCGGCGGCCAGGGCCGAATACTCGCCCAGCGAATGGCCGGCGACGAAGCGGCCGGTCTTGGCCAGATCGAGTCCGCCTTGGCCCTCCAGCACCCGAACCACCGCCATCGACACCGCCATCAGCGCCGGTTGGGCGTTCTCGGTCAGGGTGAGGTCCGGCTCCGGCCCCTCGAACATCAGGGTCGAGAGCTTCTGCTGCAACGCCTCGTCGACCTCTTCGAATACGGCGCGGGCTTCGGCGAACGCGTCGGCCAACGCGCGGCCCATACCGACCGCCTGAGAGCCCTGACCGGGAAAGACGAATGCTCGCGACATCGGCGTTTTGCCCCCTCTGGGATGAATTGCTGGGCGAGAGGGAACAGGCGGGCCGGGCGGATGTCAAGCGGGAAGGGATCGGCGCGCCTTACCCGATCGACATAGACGGTCCCGGCCGCCCCTGATCGAAAGACATAGGGATCGGCCGCTTTCCGGGGCGAATCTACCCGTTTGCTCGCATAGCCTCGGCGGTGATTTCGGCATATGGTTGCAGAATACGGGGATGGGTCCGGGGACATGGGGAACCGGGATATGCTTGATGACGGTCGGGCGGCGAAAGGCTGCCAGCGCGAGTCGGAGGGAGGCGAGTTGGATCGGTTCCGCCGCATCCTCAAATGCGCCGCGCTGGGCAATTGCGAGCGCTGCGTTGCATGCAGCGAGGAAGCATTGCAGGTGTTCCTGTCCAAGGCACGGGAGAGCCGGGCAGACTGAGGCCCCCTTGCGCAATAGGGAACCTCGGCAGTAGACTTGCCTCCGCAGGGGTGATGCTGGCCTGGGGGGCTCGTGAATGCGCATCTTGATCGCCGACGATCATGCCATCGTCCGCGACGGGCTCAAGACATTGATCGGTCAATTGGGGCCGAACGTCGAGGTCTTTGAAGCCGCCAGCTTTACCGACGTCATCGCCCTGATCGACACGGTCGCCGACCTGTCGCTGCTGGTGCTCGATCTGCACATGCCCGGCATGGAGCCGTTGGCCGGTCTGGAAGCGGTCCGCTGCCGCACGTCGGGGCGGATCGCCGTCCTGTCGGCCGATTGCGACGTCAAGACCATCGGGACGGTGCTGTCTGCCGGTGTCTCCGGCTATATCCCCAAGGATCTGGGCATTCCGGCGATCATCTCGGCGCTGAAGTTGGTGATGGCCGGAGAGACGTTCGTGCCTTCGGCGATCCTCCAGGCTGCCGATCGGATGGCCTTTTCCGCCGCGATCACCGAGGCGCGCGCCGCCGATGGCTTCACCGCCCGCGAGCGCGATGTGCTGGCCTTGTTGCTGGACGGCCTGTCGAACAAGGGGATCGCGCGGCAGTTGGACCTCAGCGAGGTGACGGTCAAGACCCATCTCGGCAATGCATTCCGCAAGCTTGGTGTACAAAATCGCGTCCAGGCGGTGCGGGCGTGGCAAAGGATCGGGCTGAAATAGCGTACTGAAAAGCCATTGATAACGCCCCCGTCCGGCCGCATA
>JACRFY010000127.1 GCA_016212565.1 Magnetospirillum sp.
ACGGCGCGACCTGGAGGAGGCGATGATCCGCCGCTCCCTGGCCGCCAACCGCCACAACGTCAAACGCACCGCCGAGACCCTGGGGGTGTCGCGGGTGACGCTGTACCGGCTGATGGACAAGTACGGGATCGTCAGCGGGCAAGGGTAAGGGGGGGGCCGGGCGGGATTGAGGTCGCACTCCGACCCCGATTTCACAGAAACGGGGCGGATGCCCACCCGCGGCGCCCGCCCGTTCACCGTGCGCTATAAGGGGCATGAGATGACGGTCGACCTGCCCGGCGACTACCCGAAGGACGAGGGCGAGTCGGTGCATGTCGGCACCGACATGGCCGCAGCCGACGCGGCGCTACGGAGCCTGAAGGAACAGGTGGACGGCGTGCCGCTCCCCGCCACCATTCGCCGCATCCGCACCAAACTGCGCCTCAGCCAGCGGGCGCAGGGGAGGAAATAACCGTTTTCCTCTTCCATTTCCTCAATGGATATACACCCCTAGATCGTGTAGGATACCCTCTCATCTACGCGCACACCGCGGGGACGCTGTTGGTCGGGGGGGCAACATGCCGCATCGTCGTTGGACATCATCCGCTGCCTTGTTGTGCCTTGGCGCCCTGACCGGATGCCCAGGCGACGGCCAGAAGCCCTACGCCAGCTCAGCGGGAATCGGCACGCTGTCCGCGCCATTCCCCGCCTACATCCGTCTGAGCACCCCGACCGCCTATTCGCGGGAGTCCCTGGTCAACGAGCGGCTGCGCGACACGACATTTCTGAAGGGCGCCCTCAGCCAGGCCGAGCACGCCAGCTATGTATCCCAGTTGCAGCGCGACCTCGTCTTCATCAGCTCAACGGCCGCCAATCTGGGACTCTCGATCAGTCCCAGCCTTGCCAAGGACGCCCGCCGCTACCAAGAGGTCAGTTCTGCCCGCCAGGAAGTCATCCTCGCCAACCTCGAATATGAACTGGCAAAGGTCCGCAAAGCCACCAACGAGCTGGCCGAAGGAGCAAAAGGCCAAGAAGGCAGCGCACCCACGTTCTCGGCGACCGGCCCGAAGGCGCCGGATACTGCGGCGCAGATCACCAAGTTGCAGACAATGCTCGAGGCCACCCTCACCGCCGTCAAGGCATTGAAGGTGCCGGACACTGCGCAGATCGAGCTCCCGCCAGAGGAAGTCTATGCCGCCCGCCGCGACTTCCGGGCCCAGATCAATCAGGACATGGGCGTCACCGAACTCGACGAATCGCATGACGACAATGGCAATGCCCTCCGACGGTTCCAGTTCGTCGCCTCGATCCGGCCAGGCTCAGGCGAGATGCGCAAGGCTTGGGGGTTGGCTCACGTCACCATTGATCCGCCGAAATGGTCGGACGCGGCACTGCGGACCCTTTATCTCAACTGGCTCGGCCACGTATCCGAGCAGTTGAACGGGGACGGCAAGGACGGCCACCCGCTCGGCACGGGTGTGGCGGGCGGTCTGGCGGCCAGCGGGATCTACTTCGACGTCGTCCGCATCCCCGCCTCCCAGTTCGACGCGAGCGACACGTCGACCGAGTTGAAGGTGGCAGTGCCCAAGGGGAAAGGGCCGCTTTCCTTCAACTGATCCATGACAACGAGACATGGAAGCCGATCAAGCAATTAGCCCGAGAAATTCGCCAGGGGAATAAGTGCCAATTCGGAAGGGAATGCTCGCAGGCCGAACTCGCAGCGGTCGACCCCATTCGTGAACGGGCCAAAGAGCTTGCCAAGGCCCGATCCGCCGTTGCCGTCGTGAAGAGCCTGACCGCGTCGCCGTTCAAGCGGATACGCAGCCTGGCGACCAAGGCAGCAGACCTTTATGAGGATTTCCTCGCAGACGCGCTCCTGATCCTCGGGACCAATGCCGGCGATAGCGAGTGGTACGTTCCGTCGATCGATGTTCCCCCCGCCTTTTCCTGCGGGGCCAAGGGAAACAGGGCCAACCGAGAGTGCCAGTCGCTCCCGGCGGCGCTGAAGAGCAACTTCGAGGATACCGAGGCGAAGGTCACGGTCTATCGGGTATTGCCGGCCGAGCGGGCTCAACGGATATCCTCCGGTGCCACCGCCACCCAGTCGTTGCAAGCGGGCCTAGCCGCCGCCGCCGCCCTGGCCGGCAGCGGCATCGGCGCCGAAGCCTCGGTCAGCCACTTGCGGTCGGCCACCGGCCAGGCCCGACAGATCGAACTCGTCCCCCAGATCATCGGCTTTTCCGAGGATAGCGAAGGACCGCCCGTCGCCGGCTGGCTGTTCGGCCCCCAGGCCCATCTCGACACCAAAGCCAATGACGTGACCTTCGCCCACACCGCCCGCGAGCAGAACGTTGCCCTGGAAGTCTCCTATCCCGGCTGGTGGCCTTCCCTCCGCTTCATCGTCCGCCCTGCCTGGATCGGTGACGAGTTTGCTTCTGCCCCGGATACCAGCAAGATTACCCCAGCGCAGAGGATTGAACGCCGGACAGCCGTCACCCGGTCGGGACTCGACGACCTGAGTTCGACACTCCTCCACGCTGCCCTCAACCAAAAGGTCCGCCACACGCATATTGAGGAGGTCCATCCCCAAAGGGTCTCTGACTGCCGGGGCGATACGACGTTTCTCGTCCGCGGCTCCGAACTGTGGCGCAACCCGGAGGCTTATCTGGCCGGCCAGCGGGAAAAAGCGCTGTCCGTCCTGCCCGACATGGGCGGTCTGGCGATCACCTTCGACCTTTCCACCGTTCCATTCCTCCCCAACCCCGAAGACATGAAACTGCGAGTGTGGACCCGCTCGGGCGACGACTCGACCCCCATCTTCATCAGCCGCGATCGATTCAACGGGCGCTGCGGCCTGCGAAGCCTCGGCACGGGCCCCGGCGAACTGGTCTCACCGGTGAAGTCCTACGTCGTCAAGGGCGGCGAACTGGCCGTCGCCATTACCCCCAAACTTGCCGACTCGCCCTATGCCGAGGCCAAGCTTGCGGTCAGGCCGACGTGCGGCCGCAGTAACATTGCTTGGACCGAAATGCCCGTCTCGCTCAACGACACCACGGTCAAGGCCACCTTGACCATCGACAGGAACCCGGGCGCCAATCTCTATACCGCCGGCTGCCCCCTCGAGGTCGCCCTGCTGGTGGTCAAGGCGCCGAACGAAAAGCCGGCCGAGTACGTCGCCCCGCGGAAGATCATCTATTACCCGGAGACTCCCAAGGGCCAGTTCGCCGCCAAGACCGGCCCCCTGTGGTTCCCCGCTGCCCTGTCCCTTCGCCTGCCGGACAATTATCTGACGGCCTTCCCCGACATCGTGGCCAAGAACACCGTCCTTACGGCCAAGCTCACCGCCGAGGGAAAGGACTATCCGCTCATCGTGACGCGCGGCCCATGGCCGACCGCGACCACCGGCGCGGACCTGAAGCTGGAGTTTGCCACGGCCACCGACCTGTCGTCTCTGAAAGGGAAGGACGCGGTCCTGACCGTGACCCTGGACGCCGGAGAAGACGCCGAGTTCTTCCCGGTCGACCCGCTGCCCGCTAAGCTCAAATAGGTGCCGGCCAAGCCGACCACATTTCGAAACACATCCACTTTCTATTCCGGAATTGGCGTACATTCGCAATTCTGGATTTTTTCTTCCCCTACCCCGCCACGCTCCCCCACAGGTCGTAGTCCTCGGCGTTCTCGATGGTCGCCATGACGATGTCGCCCGGCTCCAGGTCGGTCTCGCCGTTGAGGTACACGCTGCCGTCGACCTCCGGGCTGTCGGCCATCGAGCGGCCGATGGCGCCCTCCTCGTCGACCTCGTCGATCAGCACCGCCAGGGTCCGGCCCACCTTGGCCTGCATGCGCGCATCGGCGACCTGGCGCGCCGCCTCCATGAAGCGGGCGTGGCGCTCCTCCTTGACCTCGTCCTCGACGTGGTCGCCCAGCGCGTTGGCGGCGGCGCCGGCGACGTTCTCGTACTTGAAGCAGCCGACGCGGTCGAGTTGGGCCTCCTCCAGCCATTGCAGCAGGAATTCGAAATCGGCCTCGGTCTCGCCGGGGAAGCCGACGATGAAGGTCGAGCGGAGCGTCAGGTCGGGCACCTGCGCGCGCCAGCGGGTGATCCGCTCCAGCACCCGCTCGTGGTCGGCGGGGCGCTTCATGGCCCGCAGCACCGCGGGGCTGGCGTGCTGGAAGGGAATGTCCAGATAGGGCAGGATCCTGCCCGCGGCCATCAGCGGAATCAGCTCGTCGACATGGGGATAGGGGTAGACGTAGTGCATGCGCACCCACACCCCCAGCTCGCCCAGCGCCGCCGCCAGCTCGGGGATGCGGGCCTTGACCGGGCGGCCGTGGAACGCCGACTCGGCGTGGCGCAGGTCGAGGCCGTAGGCGCCGGTGTCCTGGCTGATCACCAGCAGTTCCTTGACCCCGGCCTCGGCGAGGCGCTCGGCCTCCTCCAGCACCTCGGCGGCGGGGCGGCTCGCCAGGTCGCCGCGGATCGAGGGGATGATGCAGAAGCTGCAGCGGTGGTTGCAGCCCTCGGAGATCTTGAGGTAGGCGTAGTGGCGCGGGGTCAGCCGCAGGCCCTCGGGCGGTACCAGCGCCTGATAGGGATCGTGCAGCGGCGGCAGCGCCTGGTGGACCGCGCTCACCACCGCCTCGTAGGCGTGGGGGCCGGTCACCGCCAGCACGCCGGGATGGTGCTTGCGGATCGCCGCCTCGTCGATTCCCAGGCAGCCGGTGACGATGACCCGGCCGTTTTCGGCCATCGCCTCGCCGATCGCTTCGAGCGATTCCGCCCGCGCGCTGTCGAGGAAGCCGCAGGTGTTGACGATCACCACGTTGGCGCCGTCGTAGCTGCCCGAGATCTCGTAGCCCTCGGCCCGCAGGCGGGTGAGGATGCGTTCGGAATCGACCAGCGCCTTGGCACAGCCGAGGCTGACGATTCCGACTTTGGGGATGTGCGTGTTCATGGCCCGAAGTAGCGCCAATTTCCGCCACGCGCAAGCGCGCAGGCTGGGAACGCGATGGCAGCGGCCGGTGTTGTCGAGTCGAGTTCCCTCCTACCGATGAGGCACCCGATGGCCGACACCCGAGACATCCTGATCGATTGGCTGAAGGACGCGCATGCCATGGAGCGCGCCTGCATCGACAATCTGGAACGCCAGGTGGAACACTTCGACCATTACCCCGACGTCAAGGCGATGCTCGCCCAGCACCTGGAAATGACCCGCCGCCAGGAAGACCTGATCGACGAACAGCTCGACCGCATCGGTGCCGACAAGTCGCGGCTGAAGGACGTGGTCACCCGCTTCGCCGGCCGCGCCCAGGCGCTGCTGGCCGGCGCCTCGGCCGACGAGGTGGTCAAGCAGACCGCCAGCACCGCCGCCTACGAGGAATGGGAAGCCAGCAACTTCCGCGCCCTCGCCGCCGCCGCCGACCACGAAGGCGAACAGGCGATGCGGGTGCTGTTCGAGGGGCTCGCCGCCGAGAAGCAGCGCATGTGCGACCAGCTCTCGGGATCGATCCCCTCCATCACCCAGGCGTATCTCGACCGCCGCGCCGCCGGCTCGTCCATCGGCGCCGCGAAGAGCTGAACGCGGTCAGCGGATCAGGGCGCGCACCGCATCGGCCGGCAGCGCCGAGCCGTCGCGGCGGACCTTTTCCGCGCCCCAGCGTACCGCCTGGGCCACCGCCTCCGGCATCGCCACGCCGGAGGCGAGGCCGTGGCACAGCCCGGCGGCGAAGGCGTCGCCGGCGCCGGTGGAGTCGAGCGCCTCGGCCGCCGGCGCCGGCACCGTGAAGCGGGCGCCGTCGACGGAAAAGGCCTCGGCGCCCGCCGGACCGTGGGTCACCACCACCCAGCGCAGCAGCGCACCGGCGGCCAGGCGTGCCCCGGCCACCGGATCGGCGAGAAACCCGTCGTCGAGATCCGAGGCCGAGCAGACGATCACATGGGCGGGAAATACCCCCCGCTCCAGCGGCGGCACGTGGGCGACGATCAGCGAAACCGCGGCCTTCTCGACCAGCAGCGCGGCCAGACCGACGGCACGGGTGCGGACGTAGACCAGATCGGCGGCCAGATCGAGCAGCCGGCGCGGCGGCTCGGGCTCCTTGACCCGGCCGAGATTGACGATGGTCCGCTCGCCGCCGGGATCGAGCAGCAGGATCGAGCGCGTCGACGGCCCGGGCATCCGCACCACCGCGCCGACGTCGACGCCGGCCTCGGTCAGCCAGTGCAATTGCCGCGTTCCGTCCGCGTCGTCGCCGACCGCCGTGACCAGACTGACGCGATGGCCGGCGGCGGCCAGGGCCACGGCGGTGTTGGCGCCACCGCCGCCGAGACGCGCCACGCCGCCGCGTCCGTTGAGATGCGCCCCCTCGCGCAGGCGTTCGGCGAGGCGCACCGGCTCGTCGCTGGCCACGCTGCCCACCACCACGATCGCCGCCATCCGGCCGTCTTTCCCACCCGTTGGATCGGCGGCGACCTTACTCCAGCCCCTCTGCGTTGGAAAGGCACCAGAGGGAGCACGCCGAAGGCGGAACCTTCGCCGCGGGCCGGTGTTGGTGGCACTGCCCCATCCACACACCGGAGTCCCAGGCCATGCAGGTGCGCGAGATCATGACCCCCTCCCCGACCATCGTTCCCCCCGACTGTTCGCTGAAGGATCTGGCCGCCAAGATGCGCGACCAGGACATCGGCGCCCTCCCGGTCTGCGACGGCGACCGTCTGGTCGGCATGGTCACCGACCGCGACATCGTCGTCCGCGGCGTGGCCATGGACAAGTCGGCCGACACCGCGGTTCGCGACGTGATGAGCGCCGGCAGTGCCTGCGTCCACGAGGACGACGAAATCGAGGAAGCGGAACGCCAGATGGCCCGCCACCACGTCCGCCGGCTGCCGGTCCTCAACAAGGACCAGCGCCTGGTCGGCATGGTCAGCCTCGCCGATCTGGTGGAAAAGGCCGGGTTCGCCGAGACCACCCAGCAGGTGGTCGAGGAGGTCTCCAAGCCGACCCCCGGGGAATCGCGGAGGATGTGAGGTGGACGGCGCGGTCGCCCCCCGATCACCGGCCCGCGCAAATGCGGGGATCGGGAAGGGGACGTTCCGCGCCCTTGGTGCCTTGCTGCCTTGGTGGCAGAGTGCGGTGGCCAATCAGGACCAACATCCCGACCAGGACCACCGCCCCCGCTTGGTGCAGGGCGGCCAGGGCCACGGGCACGTGCAGGAGCACCGTCGCCACGCCCAACCCGGCCTGAACCCAGCACCACGCCGCCACCGCCGCCGGCAACGCGCCCCGCCGCACCGCCCACAGCACGGTGGCGGCGACCAGGGTGGTCAGGGCCAGCAGGCGATGGATGAACTGGACCGTCACCGGGTTCTCGACCCCATTGAGCGCCACCGGCGTTAATGCCAGTCCGCCGTCGGGGAACAGGCTGCCGTTCATCAGCGGGAAGGTGTCGCTGGCCAGTCCGGCGTCGAGGCCGGCGACCAGGGCGCCCCAGGCGATGGTCGCCGTCGCCACGGCGGCCAGGGCCATCAGGCGCCGATCCACTCCGGCAGCGCGGGGCCGCAACAGGTCGAGGCCGGTCCACAGCAGGGCGGCGAAGATCAGCAGCGCCAACAGCAGATGGGCGGCCAGGCGGTAATGGCTGACCGACGGCCGCTCGACCAGCCCGCTGGCGACCATCAGCCACCCCACCCCGCCTTGGGCGGCGCCGAGGACGAGGATCAGCGCCAGCCGCACCGCCAGCCGGCGGTCGATGCGGCCGCGCACCACGAACACCGCCAAGGGGACGGCGAAGGCGAGGCCGATCAGCCGTCCCCACAGGCGATGGACGTATTCGAGCCAGAAGATCGCCTGGAAGCCGGCGAGATCCATGCTGCGGTTGACCAGCCGGAACTCCGGCGAGGCCTGATACTTGGCGAATTGGGCCTGCCACGCCGCCTCGCCGAGCGGCGGCAGCACGGTCAGCGGCTGCCACTCGACCATCGACAGCCCCGAGCCGGTCAGGCGGGTCAGCCCGCCGAGCACCACCATCGCCACCACCATGGCCGCGCAGGCCATCAGCCACACGGCAACCGCTCGGTCGGAGAGGACGGGGCGGACGGTCACGGGCTCCCCCACTGCAGTCTGAAGCCAAGAATTGGCGGTGGCGGGAGGAAATATCAATGGGGCTATACGGCAGTATTCCCTGCCGCCATGTTTTCCCGTCCCTTTGAACGGCTTTCGACCGGCCGCCGAGATGACTACCTTAAATCTCGACTGCCATGGACGATGAGGAGGATGGGGCCATGCCGATCCGGGCCTATATCGAACTCCTCAAGCTGCGCATCGGGGCGATGATCGCCCTCAGCGCGGTGATGGGCTATCTGGCCATCGCCCGTCCGCCGCGGCTGGCCGACATCGCCGCCCTCGCCGTCGCCACCGTGCTGGCCTCGGCGGCGGCCTCGGTGTTCAACCACGTCTACGACCGCGACATCGACGCGCTGATGCAGCGGACCCGGCGGCGTCCCCTGGTCACCGGCGCGATTCCCGGCATCGCCAGCCCGCTGCTGCTGGCCGGGCTGCTGCTGGTGGCCGGACTGGGCCTGGCGGCGGCGGCCTTCAACCCGGTGGTCGCAGCACACCTGCTGGCCGGCGCCCTGGTCTACGCGGTGGTCTACACCGTGTGGCTGAAGCGGCGCAGTTGGCTCAACATCGTCTTCGGCGGCGCCGCCGGCAGCTTCGCCGTCCTCGCCGGCGGGGCCGCCTCGGACCCCGGGCACTGGCTGCTGCCGCTGCTGCTGGCGGTGACTCTGTTCCTGTGGACGCCGTCGCATTTCTGGGCCCTGGCGATCCTGCTCAAGGAGGATTTCGCCCGCGCCCGCCTGCCGATGCTGCCGGTGCTGGTCGGCGAGCGGCGGGCGGCGCAGGCGATCCTCGCCAACAGCGTCCTGCTGGTGGCCTCGGCGGCGGCGCCGTGGGCGCTGGGCTAGCTGGGGGTCAACTACGCCCTGCTGTCGTCGCTGCTCGGCGCCGGGCTGCTGTACGGCAACTGGCGGCTGCTGCGCTGCCCGGACAAGCGCTGGGCGCGGCGCAACTTCCTCGCCTCGATGCCCTATCTGGCCGGGCTGTTCGTGGCGGTGGCCGTCGACGTCCACCTGCCGCCGCTGTGGTAGGCGTCAGCGGTGGTAGAGCAGCAGGTACACCGCCACCCCCGACGCCGAGACGTACATCCACACCGCCAGGGTCGGCCGCGCCAGGAGGCGATGGGCGGCGAAGCGCCCGCCCACGGCGCGATGCAGGGTGAGGGCGATCAGCGGCAAGGCGACGACGGACAGGACGACGTGACTGATCAGCAGGGCGTAGTAGACGGCGCGGATCGGGCCGGATCCGGGGAAGACGAACACCGGCGCGGTGAAATGGTAGAGCAGATAGAAGCCGAGGAAGACGGCAGAGACCGCCACCGCCGCCAGCATCGCCCGGCGATGGGCCTGCTTCCGCCCGCGGCGGATCAGGACGAGACCGCTCACCAGCAGCGCCAAGGCGGTGGCGTTGAGCGAAGCGGTGATGTGGGGCAGCAGGGAGGGGGTCAGCATGGCGGAGAGTTCACCATGGGTTGGGCCCAGGCCGCAAGCCTTGCCGGCGCCACGGGATTCCCTCACCCTCCCGCTTGCCGGAGAGAGGCTGCGGTGGTGGCTGCTGCTGGCGGTCGGGGCGCTGGCCGCGGCGGGGGTGCTGGCGCTGCTGCTGGTGCTGTCGCGCACACCGACAGTCCAGGACTGGCTGCCATGGGGCAGCGCCTTCTTCCACCGCGCCCTGGTGGTCCATGTCGTGCTGTCCTTCCAGGTGTGGTTCCTGGCCCTGTTCGGCGCCGTGGCCGGCGGCGGCCGGACCGCCCTGGTGCTGTCGACGGGCGGAGCGGTGCTGCTGATCCTTCCCGCCCTCGCCGACCGGGGCGAGCCGTCGTTGAACAACTACGTGCCGGTGCTCGACCACCCGCTGTTCTTCGCCGGTCTGGCCCTGACCGCCGCCGGCGCCGCGCTGGCGGCATTGCGCGCGGTGCCGCTGCTGCGCTCGCCCGAGCCGCTGCCGTTCGCCATCGCCAGCGCCGGAGCGACGGTGCTGGCCGCCCTGCTGTGCTTCGCCCTTGCCGGGTGGCAGATTCCCGCCGCCACCGACCCGGCCCAGCGCTACGAGCGCCTGTTCTGGGGCGGCGGCCACGTCCTGCAAATCCTCAACACCATGCTGCTGATGATCGCCTGGCATTGGCTCGCCGAGCGCCGGTTCGGCCGCGCCCCGCTGCCGCCGCCCCTGACCCGCGCCGTCTTCGCCGCCCTGCTGGCCTTTGCCGCCGCCGCGCCGCTGATCTATGCCCGCACCGACGTGCCCCGCCTCGCCCATCGCCAGGCCTTCACCGCGTTGCTGTGGCTGGGCCTGCCGCTGCCGCCGCTGGTGATGGGCGGCGGCCTCGCCCGCCTGCTGTGGCAGCGGCGCGGCGAACCGTCCTCGGCGGCGACGCTGGCGGTGGCCCTGTCGTTGCTGGTGTTCGGTCTGGGCGGGATCGCCGGCTTCTTCCTCGGCGTCGCCGACACCCGCACGCCATCGCACTACCACGCCATGATCGGCGGGGTGAATCTGGCCGTGATGGGACTGATCCTGACCGTCTTCCTGCCCCGCACGGCCAAGGCCCGGCTGTCGCTCCATCTCTATGGCTGGGGCCAGGTTCTGCATGCGCTGGGCTTCTTTCTCGCCGGTGCCGCCGGGGTGCCGCGCAAGACCGCCGGGCTCGACCAGGGGCTCGACAGTGTCGGCAAGCTGGCGGCGATGGGGGTGGTCGGCGTCGGCGGCGCCATCGCCGTGCTCGGCGGAGTGATCTTCGTCGCCACCGTGCTGACGCGACTGCTGCAGCGGGAGGACGGCGATGAGCGCGCATAGCCTGTCCGTCGCCGTACTGGCCGCGACCGTCGCCCTGCTGGGGTGGTGGCTGGCGGCGTCGCCCGGCGATCCCGTCGACGGCGTACCGACGACCCTCGCCGACTTCACCGCCCGCGTCGAGGCGATGGTGGCGGCGGGCGATACCGGCGCCCGCCACGGCGACCTGCCGGTGGTGCGCCCGCCCACCGCCGACGTCTTCATCCTCGCCCGGCGCTGGAGCTTCACCCCCGCTGTGGTGCTGGAGCCCGGCGGATCCTACCGGATCCACCTGCTGGCCGAGGACGTGGTCCACAGCGCCGCCCTGGGCGGCACCGAGGTGCTGCTGGTGCCGGGCCTGATGCGGGTGGTGCCGCTCACCGCTCCCGCCGCCGGTTCGGTGCGCCTGCAATGCGGCGAGTATTGCGGCCTCGGCCATCCGCGCATGAGCGGCAGCATCGCCGTATCAGCCCAGGAGGGCGTCCAGCGCCGCCAGATCCTCGGGGGTGTTGACGTTGGCGAAGGGGTCGAGCGGCCCGGCCGGCCATGACACCACGGCCACGTTGTGGCGCGCCGCCCACAGCCCGACCTTGCGCACGCCCTCGTCGACCAGGGCATGGCGCAGGGCATCGGCGAGGGCGAGCGGCCACAGGGCGGTCACCGGATGAGTCCGCCCCGCCGAGGCGGCGCAGGCGACGCTCGCCCCCTCGGCATCGACGGCGGCGCGCAAGCGGACGACCAGATCGGTCGGCAGCAAGGGGGCGTCGCCGGGCACGCTGACCAGCCAGCGGCAATCGGGGACCCGACGGGCCGCCCACTCCATCCCGGCGAGAATGCCGGCCAGCGGGCCGGCGAAGTCGGGAATGTCGTCGGCCACCACCGGCAGCCTCCAGTCGGCAAAGCGGGCGGGATCGCCGTTGGCACTCAGGGCCAGGGCCGCCACCTGGGGACGGAGGCGTTCGACCACATGGGCCAGCAGCGGCCGTCCGGCCAAGGGCAGCAGGGTCTTGTCGCCTCCCCCCATGCGGCGCGAGCGGCCGCCGGTGAGAATCAGGCCGGCAATCCCGGCCATCACCAGGCGAAGATCATGGCCAGCCGCCGGCCGCCGTCCCGCGAAACGACGCCTTGGCAGCAGCGGGCGATTTCGGCCAGGCCGCGGCCGCAATGGCTGTCGGTGCCGGCCGAGGCCCGACACCGCTCCCAGTCGAAGCCGGCTCCGACGTCGAGAACCTCGATGCACAGGCCGTTGACGCCGGTTGCGCTGGCGGCCAGGACCAGCGGCAGGCGGGCACGGCGCGGATCGGCGATGCCGTTGGCCATGGCGACGGCGAACAGGGCGATACCCGTCGTACTGCACCGCAGCGACCCGTCGAGGGCGAGGTTGCCGTGCACGACGCCATTGGCCACCGCCTCCTGCACCGCACTGTGCATGGCCTTGCGGCAGGGCGCGGCATCGGGAAAGCGGTCCAGCACCGCCTCGACGAACATCGGGGCAAGATCGAGGTGAGCGGCCGCCGCAGTGGACACCGTCACCACCAGATCGGCGGCGGCAAAGACCGCGCCCGCCCCGGCATCGGTGCAGCCGGTATCGAGGAAGACCCGGCCCGGCCCGGCCAACGCCCGTGCCAGCGACTCCGCTGTTCCGCCGTCGAAGGTCACCGCCTCGTCCACCGGCGGGCTCATGGTCAAGCGACCGGAACCAGCTCGTCGAAGCCGGCTCGAAGCAGGGCGTCGCGGACGCTGCCGCGGGCGTTGCGCAGGCTGAAGGCGAACGACTTGGCCCGCGCCAGATCGTAGATGTGGACGAACAGGCTCAGGCCGGTGGAGTCGATGGCATCCAGCCTGCCCAGGTCGACCTCGCAGGCGGACAGGCCGTCGCCCAGGCCGTCGAGCACCTTGGGAAACCGCGGCGCGTCGGCAAACGTCAGACGGCCCGAGAGGTGAAGCTGCAGACGGTCGCCCTGACGCTCGAACGAGAACTCCATTGCTCAAATCCCCTCAAACCGCACGCACGTTGGACAGGAAGCCGTTCACCCGCTCGCGCAATTGGGTGGCGCGCTCGGCGACGCTGCGGGCGGCGTCGAGCACCTCGCCGGCGGCACGGCCGGTTTCATGGGCGGCCTGGGCCAGCCCGGAGACGTGGCCGCTGACCTCGCCGGTCCCCTGGGCCACCTGCTGGACATTGGTGGCGATCTCGCCCGTCGCCTCGTCCTGGCGCGACACCGCGTGGGCGATGGTGGTGGAGATGGTGCTCATGCGCTCGATCACCGCGGTAATGGCGTTGATGGCGGTCACCGCCTCGCCGGTCACCTGCTGCACCGAGGCGATCTGATTGCCGATTTCCTCGGTGGCCTTGGCGGTCTGGTTGGCGAGGTTCTTGACCTCCGAGGCCACCACCGCGAAGCCCTTGCCGGCCTCGCCGGCCCGCGCCGCTTCGATGGTGGCGTTGAGCGCCAGCAGGTTGGTCTGGGCGGCGATGTCGGCGATCATGCTCACCACCTCGCCGATCCGCCCCACCGCATTGGACAGGCTCTGCACCAGCGCATTGGTGGATTCGGCCTGGTCATGAGCCCGGTTGGCGATGTCCACCGACTCGGTGACCCGGCGGTTGATTTCCTCCACCGAGGTGGCGAGGTGCTCGGCGGCACCGGCGACGGCACTCATGTTGGCGACCGTTTCCTCGATGGCCGCCGCCACCACCGTGGTCTGGTTCGAGGTCTGGTCGGCGGTCGAGGACATCGACTGCGAGGTCGCCTCCAACTGGACGGCGGCCGAGGCGACCACCTCCAGGACCTCGGTGACCTCGACGTTGAATCCCTGGAGCAGGTTGTCGATGACCCGGGCGCGCTTCTCGCGGGCCTCGGTTTCGCGGCGTTGCTCGTCGGCCAGGCGGTCGGCGCGGATCAGCCCTTGCTTGAACACCTCCACCGCCCCGGCCATGGCGCCGATTTCGTCGGCGCGGCCGCCGCCGGGAACCGGGGTGTCGTGCCCGCCGGAGGCCAGTTGGCCCATCACCGCGGTCAGATCCTTGATCGGCGCGGTGATCGAGCGGCCGATGGCGAAGGCGCCGGCCAGCATCACCACCACCACGACGGCACCGCCGACCAGGATGCTCGACTTGGCGAAGGCGTATTCGGCGGCGGCGGCGGCGCTCAACTGCGCCGAAATCTCGGTGTGCTTGGCCAGCAGCTCGGCGGCCTGCTTCTTGGCCTCGTTGAAGCGCGGCATCACGGTGGTGGTGACCATGATGCCGAGTTGCTCGTAATCCTCGGCCGCCGCCAGGGCGACGCCGGGATCGAGGCCGTCCTTGACGAAGGCGGTGCGGCTGACTTCGAAGCGTTCGGCCAGCTCGGGGAACTGCGCTCCCGCCGGCGAGGCGCGATAGCGGCCCCAGATGGCATCGATGGTGGCGACGCTCTTGGCAATCGCTTCGGTGTGCATGCTTACCGGGTGGTTGTGGTACTTGGCCGCCGCCAGGGCGGAGTTGTGCAGGGTGGCGGCGTAGAGCTGGCGGAAGTTCTCCTGCATCAGCTCGTTGATCCGGCCCAGTTCCTGGATCGGCAGAGTCGCCTCGGCCTCCGAGCGCGCCAGCATGGTGTTGACCGCGGCCGTTGCCCGCAGCCCGATCATGCCGATGATGGCGAGTGCCACCACGGTGGCGGCGATCAGCACCGTCAGGCGCGCGCCGATCCTCAGATTCTCCAGCATGGCCACCCCGTCCCTGTTCGCCTGCCCCGAAAACTCCCCTTTTTCGGGAGATTTTTCTTATTAGCCAATCATTATAAAGTTAAGGAAGTCCTTCAACCGGCGAATTGTGTCAGGATTTCGCCGGCAACCATCGTCCCAGAGCATCCATCAGCGCCGCGGGCAGTGCCGCCGCCGCCCAGGCCAGCACCGCCAGCGGCCAGGGGAAGGCGATGCGGCCGCGATTGGCGGCCAGGCCGGCGACGATGATCGCCGCCGCCCGCTCGGCGCTCATCAGCAGCGGCATCGAGAAGGTGTTGGCCGCGGTCATGCCGGTGACGACGAAGCCGGGACAGATCACCGACACGGCAATGCCCTCGCCCGCCAGCCAGCCGCGCAGCCCCTCGCCCCACACTCGCACCGCCGCCTTCGAGGCGCAATAGGCCGGAGCGCCAGGGAAGCCGCGGAAGGACGCCAGCGAACTCATCAGCGCGACCTGGCCGCGGCGCCGCGGGCGCATGCCGTCGAGAGCCGGCAGCACCGTGTTCATAGTGCCGTCGACATTGACGGCGAAGATGGCGCGGGCCTGGGCGGCGGGCTCGTCGTGACCGCCGGTCCCGGCGGAAATGCCGGCATTGGCGATCACCAGATCGAGGGGCCGAACGGCATCGCAGGCCGCCACCCAGGCGGCCATCCCCGCGCGGTCGGCGACGTCGAGGACCCGCGCCGCGACGGTCGCGCCCCGGCTGCGACAGGCCTCGGCCTCGGCCTCCAGGCGGACGGCATTGCGGCCGGAAAGGAACAGCGCCACGCCGGGGGCGGCATAGGCCCGCGCCAGGGCGGCGCCGAGTCCCGACGAGGCGCCGGTGATGAGGATCGACGCCGGGCTCATCCCGGCTCGCCCAGCAGCACCCGCAACGGCCCCACCAGCGGCGGCAAATCGTGGCGGGCGCAGTCGAGGACGATGGCCGGATCGACCGAGTGGTACTCGTGGACCAGGATGTTGCGCATGTCGCCGATCCGCGACCAGGGGATCTCGGGATGGCGGCCGGTGACCGTGCCGGGGATGCGCTTCGACGCCTCGCCGAGGATTTCGAGGTTGCGGATCACCGCATCCTGGGTGCGGTCGTCGGCGACGAAATCGGCGGTGGTCATGCCGGCAACGTAGCGGCCGATACGGTCGATGGCTTCCAGCATATCCTCGACGCGCACGCGCCAGTCCTTGGAACTCACGGGTCGCAGGCCTCCTCGCCATAGACCGGCAGGCATTCGGCGAGGATGCGCCGCTCCAGCCGGGGTTTGATGTTGCCGCGGGTGATCAGGTCGACCGGCCGCCCCAGCAGGCCTTCGAGGGCATGCTTCAACTCGACATAGCGGAACAGGCCGCCGGGCTGGCCGGGATAGAATTCCACCATCAGGTCGACGTCGGACATCGGCCGCGCCTCGTCGCGTCCCACCGAGCCGAACAGCGCCGCGGCGCGGACGCCGAAGCGGACGAACAGGTCGGAGCGCTGGCGAAGCTTGGCAATCACCTCCTCGCGGGTGACCGGCTGGCGGCTCTTGGCCACCCGTCCGGCATAGGAGCGTACCGCGTCCACCTTGTCGGCAGGGACGCGCACGGTAACCTCGACGACGGTGGGACGGCCACGGTAGGGACGGCGGCGTTCGCTCATACCCCGAAGGATAGCCGGCCGGGCGGCAAGAAGGAAGGCCCTCCCCCCGCAGGGGAGGAGGGCCGTAACGGTGCTACATCATCCCCAGGGTGCGCGGCAGCCACAGAGTCAAGGTCGGCCAGTAGGTGACGAAGCCCAGGAACACCAGCATGGTGATCAGCCACGGCATCACCGCCACCGTCAGCTCGGTGATCCCCATCTTGGTGATCCCCGAGGCGACGTAGAGGTTGAGGCCCACCGGCGGGTGGCACATGCCGACCTCCATGTTGACCACGATCAGGATGCCGAAATGCACCGGGTCGATGCCCAGCTTCATCGCCACCGGGAACAGGATCGGGGCCATGATCAGCACGATCGAGCTGGGCTCCATGAAGTTGCCGGCCGCCAGCAGCAGCAGGTTGACCACCAGCAGGAAGGCGATGATTCCCAGGTCCTTGGCGACGATCCAGTCGGCAATGGCGTGGGGAATGCCCTCGTTGGCGAGCACGAAGCTGAACAGCACCGCGTTGGTGATGATGTAGAGGATCATCGCGCTCATATTGGCGGATGAGAGCAGCACTTTCGGAATGTCGGACCAGCCCAGATCGCGATAGACGAACACCGCGACGACGAAGGCATAGACCGCGCTCACCGCCGCCGCTTCGGTCGGCGTGAACAGACCGGCATAGATGCCGCCGAGCACGATCACGATCAGCAGCAGGCCCCAGATCGACTTGCGGAACGCATCCAAGGTTTCCAGCCAGGTCGCCTTCGGCATGCGCGGATAGTCGCCTTTGTAGGCGCGGTAGAAGG
>JACRFY010000122.1 GCA_016212565.1 Magnetospirillum sp.
AGACAGGGAAGGTTCAGAAGCTGAACGGTCGTTGCATAACGTCTGGTATTGCGGAACAGAAAACGAATACTAAAATCGTCCTCAACCACCCTGTCGATTATGTCGCAGATCAGGTCTTTGCGCCGAACGATCCAACGATAGGCTAAGTTGTAGCCCGCAAGCACGGCGTCACGGTGGTCGGCGGGATCGGCGAGGTTAAGGCTTGCCGGAGTGCGAACCTTGTTCTTGAACCCACGGACCGGCTTGCAATAGTCGAGGATGCCATCGTCGTTGGCGGCGAGTTCGAGGTTGAACATCGGTACACATGGAACATCGCCACCGCGCATGCCGGAGAAAAGAGCGTCGCTGCTGACCAAGCCGGTGCTCCGCAGACGCTTCGCGGGGGAGTTGAGTTCCAGATCGCAGAAGATGCATTCAGGGTCGATGATCGTTGGCCGGCCATCATCTGCAATCAGGTTCTCAAAATGGATGTCAGCTAGGCGTAGGCACTAAGAGACTGCCGTCAAGGCGCCCATCGAAAACATGAAGCTGTCCACATCGTAGAGCGCGCACGGATGATGGCCGATAAAAGGCATCATGTACCAAGCATTGGCCTTATCGGCGATAATTTGCGGGGGAGTGATATCGACGCCAATCGCGTCGGAAAGCTCGGCCAGGATTTCTGCCAGCAGCAGGTAAGGGCGAGGGTCGGCGAACTTCAGGACGACCGATCGATCTGGGACATGAAACAGAAGCGGGCGCCGCCCCCCGTTGTGGGAATCTCCCGCCAAGCTATCGAACTGGACCGGCTGCATCGACGCACCGTGAACATGTACCCCGATGATCGCCGAAGCTTCCCGGAGAAATGTTTCCAGCAGAACGGATCGGCGACTGACCGCCGACGAAAGGGAGGTATCGGAATCGAGTTCGAAGTGAACACCGCTTTTCTTGACCGAGACAGTCGGCAGCCAGATGGGACGCAGATCATCTTCGAGCAGCCGCGCGACACAGGTCGCGTCGAGGCCAGGGATAACCGGCACCGCCATGTCCAGTTCAGGGAGCGACATGGCGCTCACCTGCTGGACCAATGGGTCCGCGGCTACAGGAAACCAGCATCGGGCGGGGCGTCACGCCGCATTTGCTGAAGAACTCGGTTTGAGATGCGAAGGCATCGGCATAGAACGCCGATTTTGGCACCTGACGGCGAATAGCTGACAAGAGGGCGTGACCGATACCTTGCCGCTGCCAATCCGGGTGGACACAGATCTCCGCCAGCCATGCCACTTCCAGGAAGTTGGTCATGGCACGCGCCAAACCGACCAATCGCCCTTCGGCCAAGGCGAACGCCGCAATGATCCCGATCCCGAAGCACCCTCCTACCGTTCGGGTCTCGGCTTCGAAGCCTGCCGCGGTGTAGAGGGCGCCGATCTGCTCCCACTCTATCCCGGGAAGTCCATTGATGATCCGGATGCCCTGTGGCGGCTCCGTCTCGGGTGGAACACTGCGCGAGGTTCCCGCGCAGGCAACCAGCTTGGGTTTCGGCAAGATGCCGCACTTCTGGAAAAACCCCGTTTGGGAGGGAAAGCTCTGGAGGTAAAGGGGCGTGTGGCCGAAGCGATCATTGACGCGGCCCATCAATTCTCGGCCAACGCCTCGTCGCTGCAAACGGGGGTGGACGCATATCTCGGCCAGCCAGCTGCACGAACATTCATCGCTGAATACATGCGCAAGCCCGACCAATAGGCCCTTCTCGAAAGCAAGGATCGAATGGCTGAACATGCCCATGGATTTGTTTACGTAATCCGGGATGCCGCGAAAAATTTCATAGTCTGAAGCTTCGCCGAAGCCAACCGCACCGAAGAACTGCACCAGGGAGTCGAAATCCAGGCGTGAGATATCCGTTATCCACTCAAGGGGAACGTTGTCGTTGGTCACCATTTTCGTCTCCCGTTAACGAGTTCATCTAGAATGCAATGCATGTTCCGGTTGAGCGACACTTCCTGGTGGAGTCGTAACCCTCACCGTCCTCGCAGTCACCGGTGTTGGATAGATCGAATTGCCGGAACAACCCTCCTGCGTTGATCGGGTTGCGGTAGGGGGAGGACGTTCCGCGAAGACGCTGGTTGATCGCGGTCTCGGTCGGTCCGCCGGGGCGCATGAAAGCGTCCACTTTCAGGCCGTTGTCTTTCTGAAAGCGGCGGATGCCGTCGAACATCGCGCCATCCACCCAGTCGTCGATGCCGCGATCCGCGGGGACTTCGTAGTAGCCAAGCTGGTTCAGCGCCCGCTTGGTGTTCATGAGGTCGTTGAAATCGGCGCGGTAGCTGGTGCCGATGGGGTCCTTCAATTTGAACCAGGACATGATCATTCTCCGCACTGACGGGCAGGCACCGGTCGCCGCCCTCGGTAAGAAGGAAAATATGCCGCACATCGCGGGGTGTCAAGAACAACTGTGAACGAAAACGATTGCGCCGACCCTCGCCTGAACTTGCAGGCCGGCGCAGCCGCGTGTGGGGGCCGTTATGCAGCCCGTTCGCGCAACATCCGTGTCTTTCTGTGCATGAAAATTGCGGGCCGCCGATGCCCCGAACGCCAAGAGGCAGGCGCCGCTCTGCGGGCCTGCCCCTTCAGTCCACCGGGAACGGAGATGTCAGCGGCGCCGCTGCTGCGGCCGGGCCGGGCCGGTGCTGCTCATCGCCCGGTCGTCCTTGTGACGGAAATTGATCCGCGCCTTGGTCAGATCGTAGGGCGTCATCTCGACCGTGACGCGGTCGCCGGCGAGAATGCGGATGCGGTTCTTCTTCATCCGTCCCGACGCATAGGCCATCACGTCATGCCCGCTGTCGAGCTTGACGCGGAAACGCGCGTCGGGAAGCACTTCGCTCACCACGCCATCGAACTCGATCAGGTCTTCCTTCGCCATATGGAGTCCTCTAGACCGGCTGCAGATTGACGGCCGCCATCTTTCCCGTGCGGCCCTTTTCCAGAACGTAAGACAGCTTCTGGCCCTCGGCCAGGTTGCTGAGGCCGGCGCGCTCGACCGCCGAGATGTGCACGAACACATCGGCCGAACCATCGTCCGGGGTGATGAAGCCGTAGCCCTTAACCGTGTTGAACCACTTGACGGTACCCGTGGTCATGTCTTCCCTCCAAAACTCGTCCGACCCCGCGCGACGGTGCAGCGGGGCATCAATTCACCGATGGGAGAAGTCCGTAACCGGCACCCCGGTGGGGGCGGTGGGCAACCCAAGCAAAATCGACTCCCCTTAAATGGGCGGCCGCGGAGGATTTGGCAAGCATTCTGTTCGTCATGCCGTCAGGATGCCGCCCGGTCGGCCGACTGGGCGGCCCGTTCGACCTTCAGGGCATCGGCGATCAGGAAGGCCAGCTCCAGGGCCTGGTTGGCGTTCAGCCGCGGGTCGCAATGGGTGTGGTAGCGGTCGCCCAGACGCGCTTCGGTGACCGCCTTCGAGCCGCCGACGCATTCGGTGACGTCCTGGCCGGTCATCTCGAAATGCACGCCGCCGGCGTGGGTGCCCTCGGCCTTGTGGACGGCGAAGAAGGCCTTGACCTCGGCGAGGATGCGGTCGAATTCGCGGGTCTTGTACGAGCCGGCCTTGACGGTGTTGGCGTGCATGGGATCGCACGACCACACCAGATGGCGGCCTTCGCGGGCCACGGCGCGAACCAGGGCGGGCAGCTTCTCTTCCACCTTCTCGGCGCCCATGCGGGTGATGACGGTCAGGCGACCGGGCTCGTTGTCGGGATTGAGGGCGTCGACCAGGCGCAGCAGGTCGTCGGGGCTCATGCCGGGGCCGGCCTTGAAGCCGACCGGATTCTTGACGCCGCGCAGGAACTCGATGTGGGCGCCGTCGAGCTGGCGGGTGCGCTCGCCGATCCACAGCATGTGCGCCGAGCAGTCGTACCAGTCGCCGGAGGTCGAATCGACCCGGGTCAGCGCCTGTTCGTATTCCAGCAGCAGCGCTTCGTGCGAGGTGAAGAACTCGGTCTCGCGGATCTGCGGCGTCGTTTCCGAGGTCATGCCGCAGGCGCCCATGAAGGCCAGGGTCTCGGACAGGCGGTTGGCCAGGTCCTGGTACAGCTTGCCTTGCAACGAGCCGGCGACGCAGCCCAGCGTCCACTGGTGCACCTTGTGCAGGTCGGCATACCCGCCCTGGGCAAAGGCGCGCAGCAGGTTCAGCGTCGCCGCCGACTGGTTGTAGGCGCGGACCATGCGCATCGGGTCGGGGATGCGGGCTTCGGGGGTGAAGTCGATGCCGTTGACGATGTCGCCGCGATAGCTGGGCAGCTCGATTCCGTCGATGACCTCGGTATCGGCCGAGCGCGGCTTGGCGAACTGGCCGCCCATGCGCCCGACCTTGACCACCGGCATCGCCGCGCCATAGGTCAGCACCACCGCCATTTGCAGCATCACCCGGAAGGTGTCGCGGATGTTGTTGGCGCTGAATTCGGCGAAGCTCTCGGCGCAGTCGCCGCCCTGAAGCAGGAAGGCCTTGCCGGCGGCGACGTTGCCCAATCCGGCCTTCAGGCGTCGCGCCTCACCGGCGAATACCAGCGGGGGATAGGAGGCCAACTCGGCCTCCGCCGTCGCCAGACGCTGGGCGTCGGGGTAGGTGGGAACCTGGCAAATCGGCTTTGCGCGCCAGCTGGTCGGCGTCCACGTCTCGGGCATGGGTCCTCTGGGATCGAAAGTCACCGTTCCGCCGCCGCGGAACGCGAAACAAACTCTATACGACTCCCGGCGCGGGAATGCCAGCGCGATGGCGGCGAGGCGGTCCGGGCAGAACCCGGACCGGCACAGCAGGTTGCGGTCGGCTGGACGCCGGGGGCGAGGCTCAACGGCTTCCTCCGCGCCGCCGGCAGGTCGAAGTCCACCACCACCGGCCAGTGATCGGACGCGCCGTCGGCTTCGGCGTGGGGGATGGTCACGGCGGTGATGAAGGCGGCGAGGTCGCGGTGCACCAGAACGTGGTCGATCATCGTCAGGGCGGTGCCGCCGGGGGCGCCGTCCCAGCGCGCGGTGTAGCGGCGTTCCTTGGGCAAGGCGCGGGCGGCCGAGACCAATTCAGGGCCGGGCAGGCCGGGGTCGAGATCCTCCAGCCGCTCCACCACCCTGGTCTTGGTCGAGAAGCGGTCGTCGGCATCGGCGATCGTCGCGTCGTAGTCGTTGAGGTCGCCGAGAACGATCGGGGTATAGCCGCGGGCGATCAGCTCCGCGGCGGCCATGCGGCCGGCCACCTCGGCCTGGGCCTGGCGTTGGGCGTTGCGGCGCGGGTCGTCGGGGTGGGCGATCAGGTGCAGGCCGAGGAAGCCGACCCGACGACCGGCCACCGTCACACCGTAGAGGGCATTCTTCGACACCGAGGTGTGGCGGATTTCGTCCCGCCATTGGTAATCCGCCCGCCATTGGCTGCCGCGGCCGGTGGAGTGGAGATGGCGGATGCTCTGCCCGTCGATGCGGTCGAGCGGGCGCCGCGACAGCACGCCGATGTCCTGGCCCAGCGCGGTGTCGTGGCCGTCGACGTGGTAGGCGCGATAGCCCAGCGGCCGGATGCGCTCGACCGCCGCCGCCAGCCGCTCGACGCTGGCCGCCGAGGTCACCTCGACCAGATTGACCACATCCGGCGCCTGGGCGGCGATCACCGCCGCCACCCGCCGGTAGTGCTCGTCGAGGGCGGCGGCGCTCTTCCACTTGGCCTCGCTTTGTTCGCCAACCGAGGCTACCAGCCATTGCGTGTTGTAGGTCATTACCCGCAACCGTTCCGCAGCGGCATCGCTTACGTGCAGGAGCAGGACCGTTACGGCATACAATGCAATGCGAAGGGGTATGGGCATGGACACAATCTCCGCCACAAGAGAGGGCGAGAGAATACCACGGGAGGTGGCAGGATGCAGCAGGCCTCGGCGTCAGGCCAGGCCAGGGCGCTCGCGCCGGTGCCGGGAACGCGCTATGATCGCGGGATGAACGACGTTCTCTTCCGGCAGCGGCGGCTGGTGGTTGCCGCCCCCCATCCCGACGACGCGGCCTTCGCCTGCGGCGGCCTGCTGGCCACGGCAGCGGCGCGGGGGCTGGAGATCGTCATCGTCACCTTCTGCACCCGCACCTTCTACGTCTACGGCAACCGCGACGGCGACGTGGATGCCGCCACCGCCATGCGCCGGCGCGAGGAGGAGGCCTATGCCGCCTTACTGGGGGCGGGGTGCCGGCTGGTCTATCTCGATTACCTCGACGCCATCGTCCGCCGCGGCACGCTCGACGCCGTGTTCGACGTCTCTCGCGACGACGCTGCCGATGCGGCGATGAAGGGCGAGATCGCCGCCCATCTGCGGATGGCCCTGACCGCGGGAGAGCCGGCGGCGCTGCTGCTGCCGCTGGGGCTGGGCCGCCATGTCGACCACCGGGTGGTGCGCGACGGCGGGCTGGCGGGGGCGGCCGACGCGGCAGCGGCGGTGATCCTCTACGAGGACCTGCCCTACGCCATCGACTACACCGAGGCGGAAATCCGCGCCCATGTCGCCGCCATCGCCCCGGCGGCGCGGCCGGTCGACGTCACCACCGCCGATTTCGAAGCGGTGAAGGCGCGCGGCATGGCCTGCTATCGCTCGCAGGACGAGGACGGCAGCGTCGCCGCCCTGACGCTGAAATGCGGACGCCGCATTGCGCCGGACGGCGGGGCCGAGCGCTACTGGGTGATGCGCTGAGTCCCCCGCCCGGGGGCGGGCGGGGGACTGATCGCCTATCGCGTCTCGCGGCCCTTGAGGTAGAAGGCCACCGCCTGGGCGCGGTTGCCGACGCCCAGCTTGTCGTAGAGGTTCTTGAGGTGGAACTTCACCGTATTGAGCGAGATGTCCAGTTGGCTGGCCATCTGCTGGTTGGTGAGCCCGCCCGCCAGCGCCGCCAGCAGCTCCCGCTCGCGCGGGGTCAGTCCGGCCAGGGGATCCGAGGCCAGGCTGGAGACGTCGATGAACGGAAACACCATCCGCCCGGATGCCACGGCAATGATGGTGTCGAGAAGTTGCTCCGGCGGTTCGCGCTTCGAGCAGAAGCCGGCGGCCCCCAACGTCATCGCCTGACGCGGAACGTCGGGATTGGGGCTGCCGGTATAGACGATCAGGCGCGGTCCTTCCTGGCGCCCGCGCACCGATTGCAGGACGCCGCGACCATCGAGATAGGGCATTTCCCAGCCGATGACTCCGACGTCGAACGGCATCCGCTCCATCGCCTCGATGAAGCGCTCGCCGTCGGCAGTGACGGCAACCAGGCAAAAGCGTTCGTCTCCCTCGAACAATTTCGCCAAGCTGCTTTGAAGTAACGGATTTTTTTCGGCAATGACGATATCGATCGCCCGCCCTGTCTGCGTTCCCATTGTTTGTTCCCTCCCACTCTCGGGTGGCCTACCCGAGAGTGGTGATATCTTACTGCATATCAGAAAAACCGCAAGTAAATAGTGTAGGAGAATTCCTACCCGCAGGCGCCGGGAGGAAAAATGGCGCCGGTGCGCATCAATCGGGGGATGGCATCGGCGGGGACCGGCGGCGACAGCAGGTAGCCCTGGATCTCGTCGCAGCCGGCGGCGGCCAGGGCGGTGGCCTGGCCCAGGGTCTCGACACCCTCGGCGACGATCCGCCGCCCCAGGCTGTGGCCCATCGAGATGATGGTGCGGACGATGGTGGCGTCGTCCGCGGAGGTTTCGATGTCGGCGATGAACGAGCCGTCGATCTTGATCGCGTCGACGGGGAAGCGTTTCAGCACCGACAACGACGAATAGCCGGTGCCGAAGTCGTCCATCGCCAGACCGATTCCCATCCCGTTGAGGCGCTTGAGGATGGCGATGGCGTTGGCGCTGTCCTTGATCACCATGCCCTCGGTGATCTCGAACTCCAGCCCCGCGGGCGGGCAGCCGGTGGCGGCGAGGATGCGTTCGACGGCATCGACGAAGCCGGGCTGGCGCAACTGGCGCACCGACAGGTTGACCGCCACGCGCAGCGGCGGCAGGCCTTGATCGCGCCAGGCACGGTGCTGGCGGCAGGCGGCGGCGATGGCCCATTCCCCGACCCGGCCGATCAGCCCGGTTTCCTCCATCACCGGGATGAAGCGCGACGGCGAGACCATGCCCAGATCGGCGGCCTGCCAGCGCAGCAACGCCTCGACGCCGCTGATCGTGCGGCTGGCAAGGTCCAGTTTGGGCTGGAACCACAACATCAGCTCGTCGCGCTCGAAGGCCTTGGACAGGCCGTTCTTGATCGCCAGACGTTCCTCGACCGCGGCATGCATGTCGGGGGTGAAGAACTGGAAGTTGGCCTTGCCCTGCTCCTTGGCCCGATACATGGCGGCGTCGGCGTTCTGCAGCATGGTGGCGGCATCGCCGGCATCGTCGGGATAGACGGTGATGCCGATCGAGGCGGAGATGAACGCCTCGCGGCCGGCGAGGTCGAACGGCCGCCGCAGCGAATCGAGGATACGCTGGGCCACCGTCGGGGCGTTCTGGTAGCTGCCGAGATTGGGCATCAGCACGGTGAACTCGTCGCCGCCCAGGCGGGCGACGGTGTCGTCGTGGCGCACGCACAGCGCCAGCCGTCGCCCGGTCTCCAGCAGCAACTGGTCGCCGAGGTCGTGGCCGAGGGTGTCGTTGACCAGCTTGAAGCCGTCGAGGTCGACGAACATCAGTCCCACCATTTGACCGTGGCGCGCGGACTGGAACACCGCCTGGCCGAGGCGGTCGAGGAACAGCGAGCGATTGGGCAGGCCGGTCAGATGATCGGTGGTCGCCTGGCGGCGGATGCGCTCTTCGTCGGTCTTGAGCACGGTGATGTCGGACAGCACCGCCAGGAAGCCGCCGTCCACGCGCGAAATGGCCACGGCGACGGCATAGCGGCTGCCGTCGCCCCGTCGCGCCCACATCGTTCCCCGCCATCCGCCGTCCGCCCGCGCCGCCTCCCAGATGGTGCGGGCCGGATCGGCGTCGTCCTCGGGGACCGGGGGCGGGCCGCCGACCGAGCCGGCGACGGTCTGGCCGGTGAGCCGGCAAAACGCCGGATTGACGGACTGCACGGCCAGATTGGCGTCGACAACCAGCATCGCCTCGGGCGAAAGGTCGAAAACCTTCGCCGTCAGGCCGTCCCATGATGACTCGACCACCGCTCCCCCGCCACCGCGCATCCCACCTCGGCGACCCTAGCATTGCCGGGGCGGGAAAGGAAAGGGTATGGGGCGGCGATCAACCCAGGGTGCTGTTCTGCCTACTGCCGGGCGGCGGCCATTTGGATCATGCGGCGGGGATGGAAGCTGTGGCTGCCGACTTTGACCAGATCGGCGGTGCCGGGCACACTGAGCGTGTGCTCGGGCCGGACCGGTCGGCTGGCGGCGAGGACCGGCGCCGCCGCCTCGCCGGAATAGACGAACCCTTGGGTGCTGTAGACGCGGTTGCCGAAATCGTTGGCGGGGGTGTACCACACCCGCACCGCGCTCCAGTCGTTGGCGGTCGAGACGTCGAGGACCGGCACCGCCTGCTCGACCCGTCCGCGGTCGCCGGCCCCGGCCGGGGACCAGTTGGCGTGGTCGACCAGCACCATCCGCGGCGACACCACCTGGGCGACCACCGAGACGTGGCCGCGGACCATGGTGCCCTGGCGGGCAAAGACCAGCACCGCGCCGCCTTGAGGCATGTTGCCGCGCTGATAGACCCCGGCGGCGGCATGCCACCATTCCCAGGCATCGCCCTGCAGGTTGATGCCCGAGGCCGAGCGCGCATAGGGAACGCAACTCAAGGCCCAGGCCGGCACGGCCGCGGTAGCGAGCACGATTATCGCGATGAGCCGGAGCACCAGCGTCCTCATCGTTTCCTCCGTTCCGTCCTGCCCGAGGGCCGTTCAATCGACGGCGCCGATTGTGGCGATGCAGGTTCCCGATGGCAATCGGTTTAGCGCAAAACGAACCGAAATTGAGATGTCATCGGTAGGGGGGGCGGTGGCCGAAGTGGCACCCCTTCCGGCGCATGGCCGGTGCGGGTATGATCCGCCGCCACAGCGCCGCCGAGCCCCTGGCTTTGCGGCGCGGATCGAGAGGAGTGGGTGGCGATGCGTCTCGCGACGATGGTGGTGGCGGTGGCCATGACCCTGGCCGTTTCGGCCCGGGCGGATGATCGCAACGTCTGGCTGGTGGCTTCGGGCGAAGTATCGGGGAGCTATTATCCCGAAGCCGGCGCCCTGTGTCGGGTGGTCAACAAGGAGCGGCCGCGGGGCCGGGGCTGCGCCGTCGTCCCCACCTCCGGCTCGGCCGCCAATCTGGCCGCATTGCGTTCGGGCGAGGCCGATTTCGCCATCGTGCAGTCGCGTGCCGCCGGCTTGGCCTTCACCGGTGCCGACGCCTTCAAGGAGGCGGGGGCCTTTCCCGAACTTCGCGTGCTGATGGCGCTCCACGGCGAGGCGACGGCGATGCTGATCCGGCCCGGCGCCGGCATCGAACAGGTGTCCGACCTCAAGGGCAAGCGGGTCAGCCTGGGGCGGAAGGGAACCTTCCAGCGGACGATGGCCGAAGTGGTCCTCGACGTCGGCGGCATGGCCGAGAGCGATCTGGCCGGGACGGTGGATCTCGATCTCGCCGACCAGGGCGGAGCGTTGTGCGAGGGCGCGATCGACGCCGCCTTCTTCACCGGCGTTCATCCCCTGCCCGAAGTGGTCGAGGCGATGGAGGAATGCGGGGCGATCCTGGTGCCGTTGCGGGCCAAGGCGCTCGACGCCAATCTGCGCCGGTTGCCCTGGCTCAGTCGGCTGGCGATCAAGGGCAATACCTACGAGGGGGTGAAGGACGACGTGGCCGCCCTCGGCCCGCGAGCGCTGCTGGTTGCCACCACGCATATCTCCGCCGATGAGGCCTACGGCGTGCTGAAGGCGGTTCACGCCAATTTCGGCGCTTTCGTCCGCCTGCACCCGGTCCTCGCCGGTTTGGCCAAGCCGGCGACCGCGCGCGAGACGGCGCCGTTGCGTCTGCATGACGGCGCCGAGCGCTTCTATGCCGATACCGGTCTGCTGAAATGATCCCGTCCCCGGCCGTGCGCGCCGAGGCGGGGGAGCGGGCGCTGGCGCTGCTGGCCGAGATCCGCGCCCTTGCGCCGTCGCCGGCCGCATTGCTCGGCGGTCCCGGGCCGTTGCAGGCGGTGCGCCACTACCCCGAGGGCGACGTCTACGACTTCTCCAGCCACAGCCAGTTCTACTTCCATACCCATCGGCTGGACGAATTCGGCCACTTCCACCTCTTTCTGCGCCCCAAGGGCATGCCGCCCGGTCTGGTGGCGGCGGTTCCCACCGGCGAGGCCGACGCCCCGTGCCATCTCGGCGCCGTGGCGGTGGGCGCCGGCGGCGACGCGACGGCACTGTTCACCACCAACCGCTGGGTGACCGGCGAGGCCTGGTATCCGGCGGCGGCGGTGGCGGCGATGCAGCCGTGCTTCCGCGTCGGCGGCCAGGATGGCGTCGCCGGTCCGCGCGGATTGGTGGGGCGATGGTTGACGGCGCTGGTGACGCTGTTCGCCGACGACTTCGCGGCGTTGGTCGAGGAGCGTGACGCCGCGGTGGCGGCCTTTGCCGCCAGTCACCACGGCGTTGCGCTCGACGATCCCCGTCTGGAGGTGACCTCGCACCGCAGCGTCGATGTGGCGGCGCGGCTCAGTGAATTGACGGCGAACCGCTGACCTCGGCGGCCTGGGCGGTCTTGCGTCCGGTAACGCCGGCCACCATCGCCAATCGCGCCGCCTCGGTCCGGTTGGACACCTTGATCTTGCGGAAGATGTTGCGCAGATGCGCCTTCACCGTCACTTCCTGCAATTCCAGGGTGCGGGCGATCACCTTGTTGGGGGCGCCGTCGACGATCATGTCGAGGATGTCGCGTTCGCGCGGGGTCAGTCCGGCCAGCGGCGATCCCTCCTCCGTCGCCGCGGGCGGCGCCTTCGCGGTCATCGCTCCGCTCCGCTGTTCGAGCAGGAACGGCGGGATGTAGCGCTCGCCCGACAGGACCAGACGCAGGACGCCGACGATGGTTTCGCCGCGCATCGTCTTGGGGGCATAGCCGGACGCCCCGTTCTCGATGGCCTGGACGGCGTTTTCCGGGCGCACCGAACCGGACAGGATGACCACCGGGAGATCGGGGTATTCCCGCTTCATCTCCTTCAGCCCGCCGAAGCCGTTCATTCCCGGCATGTAGAGATCGAGGACAGCCAAGTCGACGCCGCCGCAACGGACAAGTTCGAGGGCATCGGGAAAGGTCGAGGCTTCGACGACCGTCGTCCCCGGTTGCAAGCGCTCGATGAACGGCACCAAGCCGTCCCGCACCAGGGCATGGTCGTCCGCTAGCAAAATTTTCATTGCCGCTCCCGTCAGTTCCCGCGCCCCCATACCTATCGGGAAGTGTGACCGATGTGACCGGACGACGTGAATAGGGCAGAAGTATGGAGTTGCCGAACCCCTGAGGCGCGCACGCGTAAGATGCGAGGAACTCTGCCGCAACCGTGCGAATTCAGAACGGCTCGCTGTCGACCAGCATGCGCATGGCCTGCAAGCGGTTCTGCACCCCGAGCTTGCGAAAGACGTTGCCGAGATGGCTCTTGACCGTAACCTCGCTGACGTCGAGGCGGTTGGCGATCACCTTGTTGGGCAATCCTTCGCGCAGCAGACGCAAGATGTCGCGTTCGCGTGGGGTCAGGCGGGTGGCGATGTCGGCGCGCCGGCCTTCGTCGGGCTCCGGCACCGAATCGTGATCGACCAGCATGGAGGGGATGAAGCGTTCGCCCGACAGGACCAGATGCAGGGCCGAGACCATCGCCGCCCCCGACAGATGCTTGGGGATGAAGCCCGAGGCGCCGAGGCGGATCGCTTCCAGGACATGCTCGCGGTCGGCCACCGCCGACAGGATCACGCAGGTGGCGGCGGGCTGGGTCTCGCGCACCGCCAGCAAGCCCTGAAAACCGTTCATGCCCGGCATCTTGAGGTCGAGAATGACCAGATCGACCTGCGGATGAGCGTGCAGATGGGCGATCACTTGGCCCAGCGTCCCGGCTTCCAGAACGTCGACGCGTTCGGCAAGCCTTTGCACGAAGGGGCGCAGCCCTTCGCGGATCATGACGTGGTCGTCGGCGAGGATGACGAGCATAAGGCGAATACTCCGGTCCATGCTGTGTTTATCGCCGAACTCCTCGTTCGTGCAAGAAAACTCGGCGGCCGGCGGCGCGCCGTGACCGCTCAGGAGGCCAGCGCCTCGTCGAGGTGTTCGACGATGTCGGCCAGGGCCACCGGCTTGGGCAGGACCACGGCGGCACCGGCGCGAACCGCCCGAACCGCATCCTCGCCGGCGGCGGTCGAGACGACGATCACCGGCAAGCTCGGATGTTCGCCATGCAGGCGGGCGACCAGCGACCAGCCGTCGCCGTCGGGCATGGCGAGATCGGTGACCACCGCATCGGCGGGATCGGCGGCGAACATCCGCCAGGCGGGATTGCCGCCGCAGGCGACGGTGGTCCGCCAACCATGTTCGGCCAGATAGCGGGCGGTCTCGGTTGCGGCCTCGACGGTGTCGTCGACCACCAGGACATGGCGCCGGCCGGCCCGCCGGTTTGCCGCCGCGGCCTTGGCCGGCGTGCGGGCCGCCGCCGGCAGGTGGAGAGCGAGGCGGGTCCCGGGGCGGCAATCGGTGGAGGCGACGCGCCCGCCGAGTTCGGCGACCACCCCCAGCGCCAGGGTGAGTCCCAGGCCGGCGCTGCGGCCGGTGGCGGGGGGGGCCTCGATGCCGGCGATGCGCAGGCGCACCGGGTCGGGCAAGCCGATGCCGTCGTCCTCGATGCTCACCAGCACGCCGCCGGCACCGTCGCGACAACAGCGAACCGTCACGGTGCCGCGCGGTCCGCCGTCGGCCCCGGCATCGCGGCGCAGTGCGGCGGCGGCAATGGCATCGCAGGCGTTGTCCAGCAGGGCGGCGATGGCCCGACGCAGGCGCAGCGGGTGGCCGGACACCGGCGGGGTGTGGAGATCGGCATGCCACGACAGCCGCACCCCCTCGGCCCTCAGCCGCGGCAGGGCCTGAGACAGGGCGTCGCGCACCGGGGCAACGGCGGCGAAGACGACCGGCGCCGAAACCGGACGGCGCGCCGCATCGCGCACTCCCTCCAGCATGCCGACGACGCGGTTGGCCTGCTCGGTGACGTTGGCCAGGGTCCGGGTCAGGCGCTCCGGGTCGGCGCCCTCGCGCAGCAAACGGTCGAGCGCGCCCTCGGCCAGCAGGCGGATGACGTTGAGCGGTTGGCCGACGTCGTGCACCAGGGCGCCGGCCAGGGATCCCAAGTCCCACAGGCGGGCGATGGCATCGGTGCGCGCTTCGGCCGAGCGGCCCTGACTGACGTCGTCGACCATCACCACCCGGTCTTCGCCGCGACCGCCGCACACCATCAGGCGGACCCAGGCGGCGCGCGCCCCGGGGCGCTCGATCTTCACCACCCCGTCCGGGACGCTCCCCGGGTCGGCGCCCAGCAGCTCGGCCAGGCGCCAGCCGACCACACGATCCGTGGCCACGCCCAGGATCGCCGCCAGCCCGGGAGTCAGCGCCCGCACGCGAAGGTCGTTGCCCTCGACCAGGGCCATGGCGGCGCCGCCTTCCTCCAGCGTCGCCGCCAGCCGCATGCCCAGAGCCGGGGCGCCCTCGTGCCCCCGCCGGTGCCCCGGCGCGGTCAGGATCAGGTGCAGCAGCACCGCCATCACCGTCACCGCCACGCTGCCCAGCATCCACGGTCCGGGGCCGCCGGCGGCGGGGGACGGAAAGGTCAGCGACAACACGGTGACGCCAAGGCGGACCGGTTCGACGGCGGTGCGGTCCGCTCCGCTGCCGCCGCTGCCCGGCCAACGCCCGACCACCACGCCGTCGATGGCCACTTCGGCACCGCCCGGCAATGGCGGCAGATCGTGGAAGGCCTGGGCGAGAAGCCGGTCGGGCGTCACCACCGCGACCATGGTGCCGGTCAGGTGATCGGGGACCACCAGGGCCACGGCGTGATCGAACGACGACGCGCCGGGCAGGATTCCGGCCACCGGCTGGCGGGCCCCGGCGCCGGCGGTCAGGCGCTCGATGGTGGGATCGGACCCGGGATTGAATCCGGTCATCGCCGACGAGGTGAGGATCTCGCGGTAACGCCCGGATTCGATGCGGGCCAGATAGCGCACCGGCGCCAACTCGTCGCGCTTGGCCGCCAGATAGGAGGAGACCGGCGGTGTATTGGTCGCCAATCCGCTGGCCAACAGCAGCGCCACCATATCGATGTCGTGCAGCAGCGCCGTCGCCTCGTGCTGGAGGGCGGCGGCATAATGGCGGTCCAATCCTTGGTTGCGGATGACGGTTTCGGCGTGTTCGTGCTCGGCCGCGCCCCACGTCAGCAGCGCGCCGATGCCGGCGATCGCCGTCGCCACCGCCCAGCGCAGCGGCGGGGTCACGGCCGGGCCTGTTCGAGAGCGGCATCGAGAAGGGCGCCGATATGCGCCTCCAGCGCCGCCAAACCGACCGGCTTGTGGACCAGCACCGTCGCCGAGTCGTCGGGCGGTGCGGTGACGATGTCGACATTGCCGGTCATCAGCACCGCCGGCAGGGCCGGTTGCCGGCGGCGCAGCTCCTCGACCAACTGGCCGCCGCCCATGCCGGGCATGCGGATGTCCGAAACCACCACGTCGACCGGTGTCGCCGCCGCCAGAGCCAGCGCCTCGCGGGCGCCGGTGGCACTGACCACCCGGTAGGCGCGGCCTTCCAGGTAGTCGGAGATGCACTCCACCGCCAGCGGCTCGTCGTCGACGACCAGAACGGTGGCACGGCGGCGGGCACCGGCCGAGGGCTGCGGTGACGGCGCTGCCGGGGCGCACGGCGCCGCCGGATCGCGGCGGCGGTAGATCGGCAGAGTGACGGCGAAGCGGGCGCCGTCGCCGGTGTTGGCGGCGTCGATATGCCCGTCCATGCCCGAGACCAGCCGGGCGCAGATCGACAGTCCCAGCCCGGTTCCGTCCTCGCCCTTGGTGGAAAAGAAGGGATCGAACAAGGCCTCGCGGGCCTCCGGCGCGATACCGCCGCCGTTGTCGCCGATGGCGAGGACCAGGGTGTCGCCGTCGACGGCCAGCGAGACGGCAATGCGACGCTCGCCGGGGGCATGGGCGGCCTTGACGGCATCGCGGGCGTTGCCCAGCAGGTTGAGGAGGATCTGCTCCACCTGATGGGGCGAGCCGAGGATTTCCGGGCAATCCTCGGGCAGATCGAGGGCGAGGACGATGTCGTCGAGACTGAGCGGCGTCGCCATCAGCCGCGCCATCGCCAGCACCGTCTCGGCGGGACGGAAGGGGTGGCGGTCGTCGCCCTGGGGGCGGCCGAAGCGGCGCAGATGGGTGACCAACTCGCTCATGCGCGCCATTTGCCCGGAAACGATCTCCAACTGGCGGTGCAGGCGGGCGCGATCCGGCTGCTCGTGGTCCAACAGGCCGAGGCCGTTCTCGGCGGCCATGCGGATGATCGACAGCGGCTGGTTGAGCTCGTGGGCCACCTCGGACGCCGTCTGTCCCAGGGTCGCCAGCCGGGCGGCCCGCACCAGTTGCTCCTCGGCGTGCCGCCGTTCGGTGGTGTCGATCAGGGTGCCGATATAGCCGGCCACCGCGCCCCCGGCATCGGTGAAGGCACCCTTGACCACCGTCAGGCGCCGCATCGAGCCGTCGGCATAGCGCATGGTGGTCTCGTAGGTTTGATTGCCGCCGGTGCGATAGAGGTCGAGATCGGTGGCATGAAATTCCGCCGCCTTGTCGGCGGGGACGATCTCGAACACCGTGCGGCCGACGATGCGCTCTCGCGGCAAGCCGAGGGCGGCCTGGAAGGCCTTGTTGCAGCCGCGATAGCGGCCGTCGATCCCCTTGGTGAAGACGGGAATGGGGATGGCGTCGAGCAGCACCTGCTCGAAGGCCAGTTCGCGGGCCAGGGCGGCCTCGAAGCGCTCCTGGCAGGACGGGCCGCCGCGCAGCCCTTGCCACAGGCAATGAAGCCCGTCTCGAAACACGGCCATTCTGCGCCCGATGGGAAACATTGCCGTCGCCTTCACACCCTACCCGCCGACATTGTTTCAGAGCCGGAGGCGCGACGCACCCTCTATCTGCATGGAGGGGCGAGCCACGCGGGCGGAGAACAGGGGGGGGGCGGCGCCGGGACGCTAAACCGGGAACACCATCCGTACCCTGAGGCCGGGGGCGTTGTCCTCCAACCGCAGGCCGGCGCCGTGCAGCCGCGCCACCGCCTGCACCAGCGACAGGCCGAGACCGTTGCCGGGGGTGGAACGGGTGGAATCGAGGCGGACGAAGCGCTCCAGCACCTTGCCGCGGGCTTCGGCGGGAATGCCGGGACCGCTGTCGGCCACCGCCAGCTCGATCCCCTCGGCGCCGGTGGCCAGGGTCAGGGCGACGGTTCCGGCCGCCGGGGTGTATTTGACCGCGTTGTCGGTCAGGTTGGCCAGCGCCTGGAACAACAGATGGCGGTCGCCCTCGATCGAGAGCCCCGGCTCGGCCTGCCACGACAGGGCGATGCCCTTTTCCTCGGCCAGCGGCTCGTAGAGCTCGGCGACGTCGCCGAGCAGACGGTCGAGCGGGCAGGGCTCGAAGTGGTGCAGGCGCTGGCCCGATTCGACGCTGGCGATGGTCAGGATGGCGTTGAAGGTGGCCAGCAGGTTGTCGGCGTCGGCCAGCGTTTCTTCGAGGGCGCGGCGATACGACTCGGTGTCGCCCGCGCCCAGCAGGGTCAGGTCGATGCGGCTGCGCAGGCGATTGAGCGGCGTGCGCAGGTCGTGGGCGATGTTGTCGGTGACGGTGCGGATGCCTTCGACCAGACGCTGGATCTCGTCCATCATCTCGTTGAAGCTGTCGGCGAGGCTGTCGAATTCGTCGTGGGCCTCGGAGATGCGCATCCGCGAGCCCATGTCGCCGCCGACGATGCGCGTGGCGGTGCGGCTCATCGATTCGACCCGCTGCACCATATGGCGGCTGGTGACGTAGCCGCCGACGATGCCCAGCAGCACGGTCAACGCCAGGCCCCAGCCCAGCGCCCGGTTGATGGCCGATTTCACCCGCCGGGCGTCGGCCAGCGAGCGGCCGACCAGCAGGCGGGCGCCGCCGGCCAGTTCGTAGGTGCGGCCCAGCACTTCGGTGACCAGGCGGCCTTCGCCCATGCGTTCGATGACGAAGCGGGCCCAGCCGGGATTTTCCGCCGCGCTCGGCCAGCCGAACAGATTGCCGGCGATGCGCCGCCCCTCGCCGTCGGCCAGCAGGTAGACGGTGCGTCGCTCGATGTCCTGGCGCGAGCGTTCGCCGACCAGTTCGGTCAGGCCGACCAGCCCGCGCTCGCGGAACTGCTCGGACAGGCCGCTGGCCTCGGCCTCGACGGTCTCCTGCACCTGCCACTCGATGAACATCGACGTCGACCACGACACCAGCGCCAGCAGGGCCATCGCCGACACGGTGAAGATGCCGAGATACGACAGCGCCAGGCGGAACGAGGTGGCGCGGAACAGGCTAGCGGGCGGCACGGATGGTATATCCGGCGCCGCGCACGGTCTGGATCAGCGCCTGGTCGAAGTCCTTGTCGATCTTCTGGCGCAGGCGGCTGATGTGGACGTCGATCAGGTTGGTCTGGGGGTCGAAGTGATACTCCCACACGTTTTCCAGCAGCATGGTGCGGGTCACCACCTGGCCGGCGTGGCGCATCAGGTATTCGAGCAGGCGGAACTCGCGCGGTTGCAGGTCGATGGGCTTGCCGGCGCGGCTGACCGAGCGGGCCAGCAGGTCCATCTCCAGATCCTCGACCTTGAGCCGGGTCTCCGAGGCGGTGGCGGCGGCGCCGCTGCGGATCAGCGCCTCGATGCGGGCCATCAGTTCGGCGAAGGCATAGGGCTTGACCAGATAGTCGTCGCCGCCGGCCTTCAGCCCGCGGACGCGGTCGTCGACCTTGCCCAGCGCCGACAGGATCAGCACCGGGGTCGCGTTTCCCGAACCGCGCAGGGTCTGGATGATGGTCAGGCCGTCGACGCCGGGCAGCATGCGGTCGACGATCATCACGTCGTAGCGCTCCGAGGTGGCCAGGAACAGGCCATCGGTGCCGTTGGCGGCATGGTCGACGGTATGCCCGGCCTCCTTGAGGCCTTTGGCCATATAGGCGGACGCCTCGGCGTCGTCCTCGATCAGCAGGATGCGCATGGCGGCGACCATACTCCCGGGGGCGGGGGCGAGGGAAGGGCGCGATTCACCGCCCGAGCAGACGTTCGAGCTCCCAGGTCCAGTCGGCGTAGTTGCGGGCGTAGTCGGGGTCGCTTACCCGGGCCGACACTGCGGCCAGAACCGTCAGCTGCGCCTCGGCGTGGCTGTTCCTGTTGTCCGGGTTAAGCCGTCGTAGCAGCGAGGCGAAGCCTAGCGCCACATGGCCGCCGCCCGGCTTGGCCGCCGCCCGTGCCAACGCGTCGGGCAGGCCGGGCACGCTTCCCAGCAGGGCTTCGCCATAGGCCTTGAGGACGGGTGTCTGGCCGAGCAACGCCTCGTGCTCGCGGTCGAAATCGCCGCGCTCGACCACCGCCTTGTCGCGATAGACCACCGGGGCCGACGCACCGACCTCGCAGGCCCAGCCGGAGCGGGGCAGCAGCAGATCGGCCTGATCGGACTCGGCGCGGTAGGGGAAGAACGGCATGGTGCGGCAGCGCGACGGCTTGTCGGCGTGGATGGCGCACAGACCGTCGGGCTTCAACTCGGGGCAGGCCATGCTCGGCGGCAGATAGGCGGTGGGGGCGATCCGCACCGCGACCTGCTTGCGGTCCGCCAGCCGTACGGTGAGGCCGATCCTGGCGGTGGTTGCAAAGGCGCGGCTGGCCGGTTTGACCGGCGTCCACACCACGGCCAGGGGAAAGCGCCCGGCATGGGCCAGGGCATCGTCGAGCGTCAGCGGCAGCCAGCCGAAACAGCACTTTCCGCAGGCGGTGCAGGCGAAGCGGCGTTCCATGCTCAGGCGCCGCAGCACTTCTTGTATTTCTGTCCCGACCCGCACGAGCACGGGTCGTTGCGGCCGACCTTGACCGCGTGGCGCGGTGCGCCCTTGGGATTGACCTGTCCGTCGACATACAGCCAGCATCCGTCCTCGCGGCGGAAGGTGGCCAGCTCGTGATGGGCCTGCACCTGGCCGCGGATCCGGAAGCGGGCCACGTACTCGACGGTGCCGCGGTCGTCGCCCTCGCCGCCGCCGTCGACGGCGCGGAGGTCGAAGCCCAGCCCCTCGGCATCGCGGGCCGACAGCGCAACCTCGCGCGGGTCGAAGGCGCCGCGCTTTTCCTCCGCCAGGGTGGTGGCGAGGAATTCGCCGATCTGCCGGGTCACGAAGGCGGTGTAGCGGGCCCGCATCAGCGTCTCGGCCGTCGCCGCCGGCGCGCCGGCAATCACCGGCCCGCAGCATTGGTCGAGGGCGCGGCCGGTTCCGCAGGGGCACGAGGTCATGGCGGGCGGCTCTCAGGCGAGGTTCAAGGTCGCCGGAAGCTTATCCGCGGCACGGAAAGACGACAACGATCATCCGCCCTTCGGAGTCGCGTTCCTCACACTCATTTCGTGTCCTTACCTGCTTTCGGGATCGTTCATGTCCAACAACCGCATCTCCTGGGGAGCGACGGGCTTGCCGTTCACATAGCCGTCGAAATGCACCACCTGGATATTGTCGGAGCCCGTCCAGGGGTCATGGTTGAAGGTTGGTTCTTCGACGGCTCAAGTGGATTTGAAGAGATCGCCGAGCGGAGCTGCGATCAGATAGATCATTGTCGCGAAGGTTGTGGTGTTGCGGTATCCCCTGGCGCGAGCGCGGGCGGCCTGGAACAGGCCGTTGAAGCCCTC
>JACRFY010000136.1 GCA_016212565.1 Magnetospirillum sp.
GGTGGTGACCTCGGGCGGCGTCTCGGTGGGCGAGGAGGATCACGTCAAGGCGGCGGTGGAGGCCAATGGCAGCCTCGACTTCTGGAAGCTGGCGATCAAGCCCGGCAAGCCGATCGCGCTCGGCCGCATCAAGGAGGCGGCGTTCCTCGGCCTGCCCGGCAACCCGGTGGCGGTGATGGTCGCCTTCATGCTGATCGGGCGGCCGCTGGCGCTGAAGATGATGGGCGCTGTCCATCTCGGCGTGCTGCGCCTGCCGGTGGTCGCCGACTTCGCCTTCCGCCGCCAGCCCGGCCGCCGCGAGTGGCTGCGCGCCCGCCTGCGGGTCGAGGACGGGGTGCTGAAGGCCGAGGGCTACGCCAACCAGGGGTCGGGGGTGCTGTCGTCGATGGCCTGGGCCGACGGCCTGGTCGAGATCGCCGAGGAGGTGGCCGAGGTGTCGCCCGGCGACCGCCTGCTCTACATCCCCTTCACGGAGCTGATGCGATGAAGGTGCTCTATTTCGCCTGGCTGAAGGGCAAGACCGGCATCGGCGAGGAAGAGGTGACCCCGCCGGCGGAGGTTGCCGACGTCGCCGCCCTGGTCGCCTGGCTGAAGACGCGCTCGCCCGGCCATGCCGCGGCGCTCGACGACTTGCGGGCGGTGCGGGTGGCGGTCAATCAGGACCATGTCGGCCTCGACGCTCCGGTGGCGGCGGGCGACGAGGTGGCCTTCTTCCCCCCGGTGACCGGAGGCTGAGGCGATGATCCGGGTCCAGCGCGAGGACTTCGACCCCGGCGCCGAACTGGCCGCCTTCGCCCCCGGCAATGCCAGGGTCGGCGGCATCTGCCTGTTCCTCGGCCTGGTGCGCGATTTCGTCGGCGACCAGCCGGGCGGAACCGCGGTGCGCGGCATGACCCTCGAACACTATCCCGGCATGACCGAGCGCCAGTTGGAAGCCATCGAGGCCGAGGCGCGGCGGCGCTGGCCGCTCGACGAGGTGCTGGTGATCCACCGCTACGGCGCCCTCGCCCCCGCCGAGCGCATCGTCCTGGTCGCCACCGCCTCGGCCCATCGCGAGGCGGCGTTCCAGTCCTGCCATTTCCTCATCGACTGGCTGAAGACCAAGGCGCCGTTCTGGAAGCTGGAACACACCGCCGCCGGCGATTCCTGGGTCGAGGCGCGCGACAGCGATCAGGCCCTGGCGGAGCGGTGGGGCGCGGGCGACGCCTGATTCGGAATAGTCGCCGTCCCTAATATGGTATCCCCCATGCAGAAAATCTTGGCAGGGGCAGTCCTACGGCGTAGCCTGAAATCGAGGCTGCCTGAGGGGTGTTTGCCATGGGCCTGGGAAACCTGCTCCGGCGCGTGACCGTTGTCGCCGGTTTTTGCCTCGCCCTTCTGCTCGCGGGCCCGGTTCAGGCGCAAACTGATGCCAAGCCGATCGATCCCGAGCTGATCGAAAAGATCCGCAAAGCCAACGCCGAATGCTTCGCCTGCCACACCGAGGGCGGGCTCAAGGCGCCGCCGGTGGCCGGCATGGACATGGCCAAGCTGGCCGATCTGCTGGTCGATCCGGCGGTCTACAGCCACTCCTACCACGGCAATATGGACTGCAAGCAGTGCCATGGTCAGGGCTATGTGCCCTTCCCCCATGCCGCCGGGGCGGCCAAGCAGGTCAGCCCGTGCGAGGAATGCCACGCGGTCAAGGTCTTCAAGGTCGACCAGCAGTTCGACAAGAGCGTCCACGCCCAGAACCTCAAGGGCAAGATGAGCTGCGCCAGCTGCCACGACCCCCATGTCGCCCAGGTGGCCGCCAAGATCGGCGATCCCAAGGCCATCGTCGCCCAGGACAACGCCATGTGCCTGGACTGCCACAACTCCGATCTGCGCTTCGCCCAGTTCGCGCCGGAGAAGTTGAGCCTGAAGCGGAAGCGCCCGGACATCGACACCATCCACGCCTGGCTGCCCAACACCAAGCTGCACTGGGGGGCGGTGCGCTGCATCGAATGCCACACCCCCGAGGCCAAGACGCAATCGCATGAGATCGTCAACAAGGACAAGGCGCAGAAGAACTGCGTCGCCTGCCATTCGACCGCCAGCTCGCTGAAGACCCGGCTGTACCGCCATCTGGCAACCGCCGAGCAGCAGCGCTACGGCTTCGCCAACAGCATCATCCTCAAGACCTCGTACGTGGTCGGCGCCACCCGCCATCCGGTGGTCGACGCGGCCATCCTCGCCCTGGTCGGCCTGACGGTGGCCGGGTTGCTTGGCCACGGGATGGTCCGTCTCGTGCTGGCGTGGATCCGCAGGAGGAGGTCGCCATGAGCGAGCGCATCTACCTTTTGCCGCTGTGGCTGCGGCTGTGGCACTGGTCCAACGCGGTGCTGATCATCACCCTGGCCGTCACCGGATTCAGCCTGCACTTCGCCGATCCGGCCCTGCCGCTGGTGGAATTTTCGCTGGCGCGGCGCATCCACGATCTGGCCGGTCTGTCGCTGGCGGCGCTGTATACGTTCTTCGTCGTCGCCAATATCGTCTCCGGCAACTGGTGGCAGTACGTGCCCAAGCCGCCGGGGGTGCTGGCCCGCTGCTGGCGTCAGGCGCGCTTCTACGGCTACGGCATCTTCCGCGGCGAGGCGCATCCCTATCCGCCGACCAGGGAAGCGAACTTCAACGCCCTCCAGGCTCTGGTCTACTGGTTCATCATGTATCTGGTCCTGCCGGTCGTCGTGGTGACCGGCCTGGTCTTCATGTTCCCGCAATTCGCCCCCGACCAGATGTTCGGCTTCGACGGCTTGCTGCCGGTGGCGATGCTCCATTATCTGGCGGGGACGGTGATCGTGCTGTTCATGTGCGCCCACATCTACCTGGGCACCACGGGCGTCACCGTCACCAGCCTCTTCAAGATGATGGTTACCGGTTGGCACGAGCACTGAGGCTCGCTCCGGCCATTTCCCACAGGGAGGACATCATGAACCGAATCGCGAAATCCGCCGTGTTCAGCCTGCCGCTGTTGGCCGCCGCCGGCCTTGCCTTCGCCGCCGAAGCCGACAAGCCGGTGGCCAAGCAGCCGATTCCGATCCAGGCGGTGCGGGCCGCGGTCGCTCCGGTGCTCGACGCCGATGCGGCCGATGCGGTGTGGAAAAGCGCGCCGGCGGTCAAGCTGACGGCGATCAAGGGGGCCAACTTCAAGGACGGCAAGGGCACCACCAGCGCCACGGTGCAGGTCGCCTATAGCGGCGACACCCTGTATCTGCTGGTGAGCTACGAGGATCCGACGATGTCGGTGCGCCGTTCGCCGTTTGTCAAGCAGGCCGACGGCAGCTGGAAGAAGCTGTCCGACCCCGACGACAAGGGCGGCGACAACAACAAGTTCTACGAAGACAAGTTCGCGGTAATCTGGAACATCAATCGCTCGATGACCGCTTTCGACGAGAAGTTCGGCTGCCAGAGCGCCTGTCATGCCGGCGAGCCGGGCAAGCCCTACGGCAACAAGTACACCGAGGAAGAGGGTGAGACCGGCGACATCTGGCACATGAAGTACGTCCGCGGCGGGTTCCTCGGCCAGATCGACGACCAGTTCCTCGACCACACCCGCTTCGATCCGGAGAAGGCCAAGGAAGCGGGACGCAAGTCGGATGCCAAGGACGGCGGCGGCTATGCCGACATCAAGCTGGTCGACGGCAAGCCCGAGCTGATGAGCAAGGATGCCAAGCCGGCCAACAAGGGCGGCACCTATTGGCTGAAGGCCGAGGACGCGGTGCCCTTCGACAACGCCAAGTTCGCCGTTGGCGACGAGGTGTCGTCGATGCTGGTCGCGCCCTTCACCGGCGACCGCGGCGACATCAAGGCGGCGATCAAGTGGAAGAACGGCAAGTGGACGGCGGAGATCGCCCGCAAGCTGGTTACCGGCTCGAAGACCGACATCCAGTTCGACGACCTCGGCAAGGTCTACGGCTTCTCGATGGCGTTCTTCGACAACGCCCAGGTGCGGCACGCCTTCGTTCAGGAACCGCTCAACCTGACCTTCGCCAAGTAGGCAGGGCGGCAAAGGCGGGGGCCGGTCTCCTGGAGAGGGGCCGGCCCTTTTCGTTGGCGGTTGCCTCCGCTACTCTCCTGACACCATGCTGTCAGGAGGCCGGTGGTAGAAGGGCTCGGTGTCCAACACACCCTTCAACC
>JACRFY010000129.1 GCA_016212565.1 Magnetospirillum sp.
CTCGATCTCGTCGCCGAACAGCGACACCCGCCAGGCGCGGTCCTCGTAGTGGACGGGGAAGATTTCCACCGCATCGCCGCGGACGCGGAAGGTGCCGCGCTCGAAGGCGGCGTCGTTGCGGGTGTATTGCAGCTCGACCAGCCGCTTGAGCAGTTCGGAGCGGTCGACCAGGTCGCCGACCTTGAGCCCGATGGTCATGCGGGCATAGGATTCCACCGAACCGATGCCGTAGATGCACGACACCGAGGCGACCAGGATCACGTCGCGCCGCTCCAGCAGCGCCCGGGTGGCGGCATGGCGCATGCGGTCGATCTGCTCGTTGATCTGCGAGTCTTTCTCGATGTAGGTGTCGGTGCGCGGGATATAGGCTTCCGGCTGGTAGTAGTCGTAATAGGAGACGAAGTATTCGACCGCGTTGTCGGGGAAGAAGCTCTTCATCTCGGCATAGAGCTGCGCCGCCAGGGTCTTGTTGGGGGCGAGGATCAGCGCCGGCCGGCCGGTATTGGCGATGACGTGGGCCATGGTGAAGGTCTTGCCCGAGCCGGTGACTCCCAGCAGCACCTGATCGCGTTCGCCCTGCTCGACCGCTTCGGTCAGGGCGGCGATGGCCTGCGGTTGATCGCCGGCCGGCCGGTAGTCCGAGACCAGGGTGAACGCGGCCCGCCCGCTGGGCAGGACCGGGCGTTCGATGAAGGAGAGGGGGGGAATCGCCGGCATGGCTCCACTATATGCCCGCCGTTTCCCCCTGTCGCCAGTTTCACCGATGGCAGATTTCCTTCTGCTCCCATTGTCGTCGGGCCCGGAACACCCGAAAACTGCGCCATGAAAACCGTCACCTTGGCCCTACAGGGCGGGGGCAGCCACGGGGCGTTCACCTGGGGCGTGCTCGACCGCCTGCTGGAAGACGAGCGGCTCGCCGTCGAGGCGGTCAGCGCCACCTCGGCGGGAGCCATCAACGGTGCCCTGCTGGCCTGCGGCATGAGCCAGGGCGGGCGGGCGGCGGCGCGCGACCTGCTGGCCCGCTTCTGGTGGCACGTCGCCGAGGTCGCTCGCTTCAGCCCGCTGCAACCGACCCCGCTCGACCGCGCCACCACCCGCTGGGGACTGTGCTTCTCGCCGCTGTACCAGTGGGGCGACATGCTGCTGCGGCTGTTCTCGCCGATGCAGATCAACCCGTGGGGCATCAATCCGTTGCGCTCGGTGCTGCGGGCGGTGATCGACTTCGGCTGCCTGAAGCGCGCCGACGGGATTCGCCTGTACGTCTCGGCGACCAACGTGCGCTCGGGCAAGGTGCGGATCTTCGACCCCGAGGAGATCAGCGAAGACGTGATCGTCGCCGCCACCACGCTCCCGCACCTGTTTCCGGCGGTGCGCATTGCCGGCGACTACTTCTGGGACGGCGGCTACGTCGCCAACCCGGCCATCTATCCCCTGGTGCGCCACTGCCGCTCCGGCGAGGTGGTGATCGTCCAGGTCAATCCGCTCGGCACCCGCACCATCCCGGCCACCTCGGACTCGATCCTGCACCGCATCAACGAGATCAGCTTCAACGCCTCGGTGATGCGCGAGATGCACGCCCTGGCCTTCATCGCCGCCCTGCACGACCGCGGCTGGATCGACGCCCAGGCGGGGGTGAAGAAGACCCACATCCACATGATCCACGCCGAAGAGCTGATGATGGATCTGCACGCCAGCTCGAAGTTCAATGCCGAGGGCCCGTTCCTCGACCTGCTGTTCGAAGCCGGCCGCGCCAGCGCCGAGAGCTGGCTCGACGAACACTACGACGACATCGGCACCCGCAGTACCATCGACGTCAACGAGGTCTACCTTTAGCAAAACTTGGCGCCGGACACACTTCGTTGCTTTTCGACCGCCGCAGGACGTTCTATGCTCCCGTGGCGCCAGTGTGTGCGGGGAGTATGAATGCCGATGCCGCCGATGTCCGATATCGCCATCCTGAAACGGGAATTGCTTGGCCTGTTCGGCCACCTGCAGAAGATCCGCAAGGAATTGGCCGCCCTCAACCCGCCCGGCGCCCCCGACCACTTCGGCAGCATGTCGGAGCAACTCGACCAGATCATCGCCGCCACCGAAGGCGCCACCAACACCATCATGGAAAGCGTCGAGGGCATCGATTCCTTGATGGGCGAGGCGCGGGCGCTGTCAAGCGATCCGGCGCTCAACAAGGTGTTCGATCAGGTGACCGACCGGGTCAACGCGGTGTTCGAGGCCTGCTCGTTCCAGGACATCACCGGCCAGCGGGTGACCAAGGTGGTCAGCTCGCTGAAGTTCGTCGAAGAGAAGATCAACTCGGTGATCCTCACCTGGGGACGCGAGGAACTGACCAAGGTGGTGGTGGAGATCAAGGAAGAGAAGGACGAGTACAAGCGCTTCCTCCACGGCCCGCAGATGCCCGGCCAGGGCATCGACCAGAAGGCGGTCGACAGCATCCTCGCCCAGACCGAAATCGACAAGCTGTTCGGGTAGATATGGCGGCCTTGGCCGCCGCTTGAACCACCCCTTGTGTGGTGAGGGGCTGTCCTGTACTCTCGCCGGCATGGGGAAGATGTCCGTCCGCGCCGTCGTCGTCATCGTGCTCGCCGTCCTGGCCGTCGCCGGCTGCGGCAGCCGGACCAGCCTGCCCCATACCCAGAGCGGCGACGCGCAACAGCTGCCGAACTTCCAGCTGGTCACCGACATTCCCATCCCCGCCAACGCCACCATGGACAACGAGCGCTCGCTGATCCTGTCGGACCGCGACCGCTGGACCGGCCGGGTGGTGATGAAGCTGTGGCAGCAGCCGGCCGAACTGGTCGCCTTCTACCAGACCCAGATGCCGGCCTTCGGCTGGGATCCGGTGATGAGCGTCACCTCGGAAACCAGCGTGCTGTCCTACCTGCGCGGCGACCGTGCCGCGACGGTGCAGATCGAGCGCGCGATGCTCTCGGGGGCGCTGGTGGCGGTGACCGTGGCCCCGCGCCAGACGATGAGCGCACCGGCGGCGGAGCCGCCCCGCAACGAGCGGCCGGCGGTGGGGGCGCGGCGGTAGGCGGGGGATGCCTCTCCTCCGGGAGATGGCCTGCCAACCGCGACTGTGTTAGGATTTGGCCATGAATAAAATGCTGGAACACGCCTTCGCCGAGGTTGCCCGCCTGCCGGACGCGGAGCAGGAGACCATTGCCTGCCTGATCCTGGAAGAACTGGCGGCCGAGCGCGGTTGGGACGAACGCTTCGCCAAGTCCGAGTCCAAGCTGGCGGAAATGGCGCGCCGGGCCAAGGCGCAGCATGCACGGGGCGAAACCACGCCGCTGGTCTTCCCGACCGAGGAATGACCTCGCACGCCACCCCGGATTTCTGGGCCGCCTTCGACCGACTTCCCGCGCGCATCCAGGCCGCCGCAAAGGCAGCTTACGCCTTGTGGAGCGGCAATCCCCGGCACCCCGGCCTTCAGTTCAAGGCCGTGCCCTCGGCCGGCGAAGGGGTGTGGTCGGTTCGGATCGGCATTCATTGGCGCGCCCTTGGCACCCGCGACGGCGAGGACATGATCTGGTTCTGGATCGGATCCCATGCCGAGTACGACCGGCTGATCCGCTGACGGCCGCGGGCCGAACGCCCGGCGGTGGGGGCGCGGCGGCAGGGGGGAGCACTGTTGGCCACTTACGTCCCGGACCGAACCCTCAAAAGATTGACGAACGCCGAACACACGACGAGCATGAATTTCGCGTCCTCGAAATCGAGTGTCGGCTCCGCCAACAGGGCATGACGAATGCCGTTCGCGTTGCTGGTGTATCCGTAGAGCTTTTCAAAGGCGCCTTTCAGGGCTTCATGAATAGCCACCCCCTCTCCCTCAAGCTTCTTTAGTGCCTGCCCAAGAGACGCTTTCTTGTCGGATGTTATGTGACAGCAGGAAGCCTCTACCGCTGAAATAGATTCTTTTATCGAATTACGGTAGTCAGGATTTTTCCTGTCGGATAGCAAACCAAGTGCTGTCGCCAAATGGGATGCCACGGGCCCCTTCCCGCCCGCGCCAGCAATTGCGGCATCGACTGCGGCAATCTCCTCCTCGGAGGTAAGGGGTTTCGCCAAAATAGCCGAATCGATCTGGCGCAACTGACGGTTGGCGATTCTCAGGGGTAGGCCGGTCGGCTAGAATCGGCGGCATGATCGATGAAGATGAAATCCGCCGCCACTACGAACTGCTGCGCCCGA
>JACRFY010000124.1 GCA_016212565.1 Magnetospirillum sp.
CACGGCCATCCACGCGGTGCCATTCCCGATAACGGTGGAAATTGGGGATCGGCGTGGATGCCCGGAACAAGTCCGGGCATGACGCTAACTCTTTGGAACGAATGCATTTACCTCTTAACTGAACCGTATTGTGGTTAAGCCTGCGCGGTGCTTGAGCGAAACCCTCGCGGCATGAATGGACCCTTCATGCCGCCGGTATTACTGCGTCAGCGTCTGGGTGGGTGCGTCCCTGCGGCCCAGGCGCGCCGTCTGCTCGTACTTGTCGAGCGCCGATGTCATTGCGCTAGAGAACCAATCGCTTCCGGGTGCCGAGGCCGGGCCCGGCGACGCGCCCACATGTTGCACCACCGCCGGGCTGGGCGCCTGGGCACGCGTATTGCGACCGGTGATCGGCACGTTGGACCGCTGACTGCTTTGCGACACCGGCACCGATAGCGGTGGCGGCGGCGGCGGTGCATTGATGCTGGCGCGTGGCGGGGTCGGCATGAACCGGGATGGCGGTCCCCGCAGTGCCGCCGGCTCGGCGGCTGCGGACGCAGCCGGCGGCATGGGTGCCGTCGAAACCGGCTGAAAGCCGGTGCTGCCGAAGGCCACCGTCCGTGGCACTTGGGACACTGGCGCGGCCGTGTCGGCCGGCATGTCAATGGCTTGCGGGGCTGGTTCCGCCGGTAGTTGCGTTTGCGGAATGGTTTCGGCGGGTGCCTGTGCCATCTGCGTAGGCGGCGGCGCCTTGTCGTCGCGAAACAAAGCCAAGGCGTGGCCGCCGATATCGCGCCCGGTTTGTTCCTCGATCATGCAGTTGACCGCGCTGGCGACCAACCCGATCGGGCCGCCGAACAGCGTCCCGCCGACCAGGCGAGCACCGACGCCGATCTTGTCGCCGGTCATCTCGCGATAGAAGGTGTTGACCACCGGCACATGCTGGAGCGGATTGATGACGTCGAGCACATCCCAGAAGCTGGGGCTGTCCTCGGCAAAGAAGCCCAGCCGGTGCGGTTGGGTCGGGGTATTGCCCTCGCCGAAATAATCGTCGGCGAACAGACGGTCGCCGGTCGACATGACATAGGTGGGGCTGGCGGTGGCGGAAACACTCATGGCTGACCTCGAACAACGGGGCACATGAGACAGTGCAAGCGCGGTGCCAAAGAAAAAACGGCGGATTTCCTGAATCCGTCGTGCCCGACCTGGGCAAAGCTGGCCGCCGGGCGGCAAAAACGACCGGGTTAAAACAGATGACCGCCGCGGGTGGCCTTGGTCAGCAGATAGGCCTGGTTGTGATCGTTGGCCGGAAACACATGCGGCACCCGTTGATCGACGGCGATGCCGTGACGGGCCAAGGCCTCGACCTTGTTGGGATTGTTGGTCATCAGCCGCACGCGGCCGACGCCCAACAGCCGCAGCATCTGCGCCGCCGGCTGATAGATGCGCTCGTCGTCATCGAAGCCCAATTGCAGATTGGCGTCCAGGGTATCGAACCCCTCGTCCTGCAATTGATAGGCGCGCAACTTGTTGACCAGACCGATGCCGCGCCCTTCCTGGGCGAGATAGAGCAGAATGCCGCTGCCGGTCTGGGCGATTTCGGCGATCGCGCCGCGCAATTGGTCGCCACAATCACAGCGCAGGCTGCCCAACAGGTCCCCAGTGAAGCACTCGGAATGCAGCCGTGCCAGCACCGCCTGCTCGCTGTCGGGCTCGCCGATGATGATCGCCAGGTGCTCAATCCCGCCGTCGGACGGGCGGAAGGCGACAATGCGGGCGTTTTCGGCATCCTTCAGCGGCACGCGCGCCTGGCTGACGATCCGCAGCGTGTGGGCGGCGACGTGCTGGTAGGCGGCAATGTCGGCCGCCTCGACGACCGGAATATCCGCCGGCAGGAACGCCGTCTCGACCACCACCGCCGCCGGCAACAGGCGCGCCAGCTTGGCCAGCGCCACCGCCGCGGCCGGTCCGGAGCCGGCGATGGCGGCCCGCGTGGACAGCGCGCTGACGGTTGGCGGAGCCAGCACTCTGGCACAAGGATCGGCCAGCCAAGCCATCGCCTCGGCGGGCAATCCGGCCGGAGAGCCCAGCACGGTCACGAACTCGGTCGCCGGCAGCCCAAGCACCGCGGCGCGGCGAGCCGTCACGGCCAGTTCGGGAGTGACCCCGGACCATTGCTTCAAGGCGGCCACCGCCTCGGCATCGACCGCCTCGGCCGCCAGCATGCCGGTGACGGTGGCGCCGGAGCGTACCGCCACCACCCCGCCACGGCGCAACTCGGCCGCGGCACGGTCGACGGCGATCAAAGGGGCCGGGGTCGGACTTGCCGGCGTAGGTGTGACGTCCAGGGGCCTGATCATGCGCAAACGCTCAAATGGAAGGGGCGCACCATAGCCGTTTTCCGTGGCCGGCAAAAGGGTTGTGAGGCGGTTTGGCCGTCCCCTGCCGGCACCGGCGCTCATTGCCGCCCTGGACTTCGGGGCCGGCGGGATTTAACAAAGAGAGATTGTCAGGAGCGAGCGCTATGAAGATCGGAATCGTCGGCTGTGCCGGCCGCATGGGGCGGATGTTGGTAAACGCGGTGCTGGCCGCCGAGGGATGTTCTCTCTCGGGCGGAACCGAGCGGGCCGGCGGGGACGCCGTCGGTCGTGACGTCGGCGAAATCATGTCCTTGGGGACCTTGGGGGTGCTGGTCGAGGCCGATGCCCGCCGGTTGTTTGCCGGCTCGGATGCGGTCATCGACTTTACCGCCCCCGCCGCCACCGTCTTCCATGCCGGGCTGGCCGCCGAGACCGGACGGGTTCTGGTGGTGGGCACCACCGGATTGACCAAGGACGATGAAGCCGCGTTGCGCGCCGCCGCCGACCGGGTGCCGGTGGTCTATGCGCCCAATTTCTCGATCGGCGTCACCCTGCTGATGGCGCTGACGGAACGGGCCGCCGCCATCCTCGACGAAGATTACGATCTCGAAGTCGTCGAGATGCACCATCGGCATAAGGTCGACGCCCCCTCGGGAACGGCGTTGGGCCTGGGTCGCGCCGCCGCGGCTGGCCGAAGGGTGGCCCTCGATTCGGTGTGGTGCAAGTCCCGCGATGGCCATACCGGCGTGCGGCATCGCGGCGAGATCGGCTTTGCCACCCTGCGCGGTGGCGACGTCGTCGGCGACCATACGGTGATGTTCGCCGCCGATGGCGAGCGGATCGAACTGAGCCACAAGGCCTCCAGCCGGACCGTATTCGCCAACGGCGCGGTCCGGGCCGCCCGATGGGCGCATGGCAAGCCGGCGGGACTGTACTCGATGCGCGACGTTTTGGGGCTGTAACGAATTGGTGCGTGCACGGGGGCAACCCCCCTCGCGTGCATCACTCCTTATGGATCCGCCACACCGTCTGCCCGGCATCGTCGGCGACGTAGAGCGCATCGTCGGCACCGACCGCAATCCCCACCGGCCGCCCCCAGGCCTTCGGGGCCGGGCCGTCGTCGACGATGAATCCGGAAGCGAAGACCTCGTAATAGCCGAGCGGCGTTCCATCCTGGAAGGGCACCCGGGCGACGAAAGAGCCGGCGGCACGGGAGCGGTTCCACGATCCGTGGAGGCCGACATAAGCGTCGCCATGCCAGAAGGCCAACCCCAACGGCGCCGAATGGGCACGAAACAATACCTCCGGCATCCGCGCGGCGGGGGCGGTGGCAGTGAGGCCCGGCTGCCGGTTATGGCCGATATAGAGGGTGGGCCAGCCGTAGAAAGCGCCGTCCACCACCCGGGTCAGGTAGTCGGGCACCAACTCGTCGCCAAGGCCGTCGCGCTCGTTGACCACCGTCCACAGCTCATCGGTGCCCGGCCGGAACGTTAGTCCCACCGGATTGCGCAGGCCGGTGGCAAGGGTGCGCTGGCCGGAGCCGTCGGCAGCAAATTCCTGGACCGTGGCCCGCGGCGCCGCCTCAACGCCGACATTGCTGCGCGAGCCGATGCCGACCACGAAACGACGGCCGTCCGGGGCGAGGGCGAGACTGCGGGTCAGGTGACCCGACGCATCGCCGAGCGCACCCGGGGGCGTAACCCGATGGCGCCTCCCGCCCTCCAACCGCCACACCGCTTCGGTATCGGCCACCCACAAGAGGCCACCGTGGACGGCAAGACCGAACGGCTCGTCGAGCCCGGCGGCCAGGACGGTGCGGGTTTCCGCCCGCCCGTCGCCATCGCGGTCCTTCAGCAAGGTCAGGCGGCCGGCGTGCTGTTCGGCGACGACCACGCCGCCATCGGGCAACACGATCAGGTTGCGGGCATGGGTGAGGCCATCGGCGAACAACGTGGCGCGATACCCTTTGGCGACGTTCAGCGTCGCACCCGGCGGACGGGGAACGATGGCGGCGGGATTGGCGCGCGCCGCCGCGGGGTTCGGCGCCGGCAGCCGCGCCGGATCGACGGCAAAGCGGGTGCCGGGCTCGGGACCCGCGGCAAGGGCGGAGACTGACATCAGCCAGACGGCAACCGCGACGGGCAAACGGGCCATGGCTGGGGATCTCCCTCGGTGTCGTTGCGGCCCCCTCCCTCTCCCGCCGGGCGGGAGAGGGTCATGGGTGGCTCACACCTGGGTGTCGACCTGCTCGCCGGGCGGGATCTTGGGGCCGCCCTTGGCGATCGCCACCAGGGCGGGACGCAGCAGGCGGTCATGGATCTGATAGCCCTGCTGCATCACCATCACCACCGTGCCCTCGGGCTGGGTCGCGTCCTCCATCTCCATCATCGCCTGATGGACATTGGGGTCGAAACGGGCCCCCATTGCCGGCACCAGACGGATGCCATAGCGTTCGAGGGTGGCGACCATCTCGCGCTCGGTCAGCTCGACACCGGTGGTCAGGGTGTGGGCGATGTCGTTGCCCTCGCGTGCGGTCGGCGGCACCGCATCCAACGCCCGGCGCAGGTTGTCGGCCACCGACAGGACGTCCTTGGCGAAGCTGGCCACCGCGTAGCGACCGCGATCCTCGGCCTGCTGTTCGAGGCGGCGGCGAACATTCTCGGTCTCGGCCTTGGCATAGAGCAGGTCGGTCTTCAGCTTGGCGACCTCGGCTTCGAGGGCGGCGACGCGCTCGTCCGCCGGCGGTGCCGCCTCGGCGACGGGCACTTCGGGAGCGGGGGCGGCGGGGGTGTCGGCGGGCGGGGCGATATTCGGATCCTGGGTCATCGTTCTCTTCTTTCCAATCAACCAATGAGACGGCCGACCACCTTGGCGGTGTAGTCGACCATGGGAATGATGCGGGCATAGTTGAGGCGCTGCGGGCCGATGACGCCGATGGCGCCGACGATCTGTTCACGGGCGTCGCGATAAGGGGCGACCACCATCGAACACCCGGTGACGCCGAACAGTTCGTTTTCGGCCCCGATGAAGATCTGCACGCCCTCGGCGGTGGTGGTGAGATCGAGGAGACGGAGGAATTCCTCGCTGGTTTCCAGGGCCTCGAACAGGCCGCGGATGCGTTCGAGATCCTCGACCGCAGTGACGTCGTCGAGGAGGTGCGAGGTGCCGCGGACGATCAGCGGCGAGCGGCCATCGGCACCGGCCCAACTGGCCAGACCGGCCTCGATCACCCGCCGGGTCAGACCGTCGAGCTGATCGCGCTGCTGCTCCAGCTCGCCCAGCACATCGTCGCGCATCTCGTCCAGCGTCCGCCCGCACAGGCGATGGTTGAGGTAATTGGTGGCCGAGACCAGGGCGGCCGGATCGATGCCCTCGGGCAGTTCCAGCAGGCGGTTTTCGACCATGCCGTCTTCGGTCACCAGCACCACCAAGGCGCGACTCCGGCCGAGATGGACGAATTCGATGTGCTTGAGCCGCCGCGCCACCTTGGGCACCACCACCATGCCGGCACAGCGCGACAGCCCGGACAGGGTGCCGATGGCCTCGGTCAGCACCTGTTCGAGACTCTTGCCGGCAGCACGGCATTGGGCGTCGATCTGCTTGCGCTCGTCGGGCGTGACGCCGCCGATTTCCAGCAGACCGTTGACGAACATGCGCATGCCGGCCTGAGTCGGCAGCCGGCCAGCGGAAATATGCGGCGCGTACAGCAGACCGAGATCTTCCAGGTCGGCCATCACGTTGCGGATGCTGGCCGCCGACAGATTGAGGGTCGTCCGCCGCGACAACGTACGCGAGCCGATCGGTTCGCCGGTCTCGACATACGCCTCGACGATCTGGCGAAAAATCTCGCGCGAGCGGTCGTTGAGCTCGGTGATCAATGGTCCCTTGCCGCGTTGCATCCCGTGTCCCGTCCCCTGCCGACCCCATCTGCGGCGGCGCGAGAAAATCTAGTGACCGACTGGCGGGTCGTCAACGCTACGGGGCCGTGGACGGATCGGCCGCGACGGGCTACGTTCCCGGCAACATCGAACGACAAAGAGATTCCTTGCCATGAGACCGTCCGGCCGCGCCCCCGACCAGCTTCGCACCGTCGTCCTCGAACCCGGCTTTTCCAAGTATGCCGAGGGCTCGTGCATGGCCCGCTTCGGCGACACCCACGTGCTGTGCACCGCCTCGGTCGACGAGCGGGTGCCGCCGTTCCTGCGCAATACCGGCAAGGGCTGGGTCACCGCCGAATACGGCATGCTGCCGCGCGCCACCCACGACCGCATGGACCGCGAGGCGGCCAAGGGCAAGCAATCCGGGCGAACCCAGGAAATCCAGCGCCTGATCGGGCGTTCGTTGCGGGCGGTTACCGATCTTCCGGCGATGGGCGAGATGCAGATCAAGGTCGATTGCGACGTCATCCAGGCCGATGGCGGCACCCGCACCGCCGCCATCACCGGCGCCTATGTCGCCCTCCACCTTGCTTTCAATACGCTGGTGAGGCGCGGCATCCTGAAGGCGGTGCCGCTGGTCGACCAGGTGGCGGCGGTGTCCTGCGGCTTGTGGCAGGGGATGCCGATCCTCGATCTCGAATACGTCGAGGATTCGTCGGCTCAGGCGGACGCCAATTTCGTCCTCACCGGATCGGGCGGCATCGTCGAGGTGCAGGGCACCGCCGAGGAGCGCTCCTTCACCCGCGACCAGTTCCTCACCCTGCTCGGCCTGGCCGAGGCCGGCGTCACCGAGCTGGCCGCCCTGCAACGCACGGCGTTGGGGCTGTAATGAGCCGGCGTTTCACCACCGGGCGGCTGGTGATCGCCAGCCACAATGCCGGCAAGGTGGCCGAGATCGCCGACTTGCTGGGGCCGTATGGTGCCGACGTCGTCTCGGCCGGCGATCTCGGGCTCGGCGAGCCCGAGGAGACCGGCGAGACGTTCGTTGCCAATGCGGAATTGAAGGCCTTGGCGGCGGCGCAAGCCTCGGGCCTGCCGGCCCTGGCCGACGATTCCGGCCTGGCGGTGGACGCGCTGGATGGTGCGCCGGGGATCTATTCGGCGCGCTGGGCCGGCCCGAACAAGGACTTTCAGCGTGCCATGCGCAAGGTCTACGATGCCCTGGCCGGGGCCGCCAACAATCGCGCCCGCTTCGTCTGCGCCCTGGCCTTGGCATGGCCGGACGGCCATTGCGTCACCGTCGAGGGTGTGGTCGAAGGGGCCATCGTCTGGCCGCCGCGGGGCTCGCATGGCTTCGGCTACGACCCCATCTTCCAGCCGACGGGTTATCTGCGCACCTTCGGCGAGATGGAGCCGCACCAGAAGCACGGCATCAGCCACCGCGCCGACGCCTTCCGCAAGCTGGTGGAGACGTGTTTCCGCTGAACCAGGAGGCCGCATGCCCGGCTTCGGCATCTATATCCATTGGCCGTTCTGCCTGTCGAAGTGCCCCTATTGCGACTTCAACAGCCACGTCGCCGCCAGCATCGATCAGGCGCGCTGGCGCCGTGCCCTGCTGACCGAGCTGACGTGGTTTGCGGCGCTGGCACCGAAACAATCGGTGACCAGCGTCTTCTTCGGCGGCGGAACCCCGTCGCTGATGGACCCCGCCACCGTCGGGGCGCTGTTGGGGCGGATCGCCGCATTGTGGCCGGTCGCCGCCGATGTGGAGGTGACGCTGGAGGCCAACCCCTCGACGGTCGAGGCCGCTCGCTTCCGCGATTTCCGCGCCGCCGGCATCGGCAGGCTGTCGCTGGGAGTGCAGGCGCTGGACGACCGGTCGCTGCGCTTTCTCGGCCGCCGCCATGATTCCGCCGAGGCACTGGCGGCGTTGCGCGTGGCTGCGGCGCTCTTTCCTCGTTTCTCGTTCGATCTGATTTATGCCCGCCCTGGTCAGGACGTGGCGGCGTGGCGGGACGAATTGGCCCGTGGCCTGGCGTTGGCCGGCGATCACCTGTCGCTCTATCAGTTGACCATCGAGGACGGAACCGCCTTTGCCCCCGCTCACGCCCGCGGCGCGTTCGTTCTTCCCGACGAGGAGGTGGCGGCGGCGATGTTCGAGCTGACGGCCGAGATGACCGCCGCTGCCGGCCTGCCCGCCTATGAGGTCTCCAACCACGCCCGTCCCGGCGGCGAATGCCGCCACAACCTGACCACCTGGCGCGGCGGCGACTATGTCGGCATCGGCCCCGGCGCCCACGGCCGCCTTGGCGGCGAGGCTTTCCGCCAGCGCCGTGGCCCCGAGGCGTGGCTGGCCCGGGTCGAGGCGGATGGGCACGGCACCCGCGAGCGTGAGCGATTGGATGCGGCGACCCGGGCGGAAGAGCTGGTGATGCTGGGACTGCGGCTGCGGGACGGACTCGATTGCGCAACGTTTGCCGCGGCCGCCGGCCGGCCGCTCTGGCAGGTGCTCGATGCCGACGGCGTGCAGCGGATGGTCGATGGCGGCTTCCTCGAACGAAACGACGCCGGCATTCGGGCGACCGCCGCCGGGCGGCTGGTGCTGAACGCGCTCACCGCGGCGGTGCTGTAACCCCCCTCGCCCAACCAACGGCCCGAAGGCGGCTACGGCGCGAAGGTCGCGGGAGCCGGGCTGACCTCCTTGGCTCCGCCGCGGGCCAGTTCCTTGACCGACAGGCCGCGCTCGGTGGTGCCGTCGGCGCGCAGGCGGAAGATGCCGTCGACCCCGGCAAAACCGAGACCGCTGGTCAGGGCCGCCGTCGCGTACTCGCCCTGCCCTTGGCGGGCCAGCGCCGCAGCCAAGGCGGTGGCGTCGTAGGCCAGGCTGGCGATGTTGCCGACCCGGGCCGGCATGGCACCGAAGGCCTTGGTATAGCGGGCTTCGAACTCGGCATGCTGGGCCATCGGCGGCGCCGGATACCACGCGCCGGCCAAGGCCGGCTCGTCGTTAAGCTTGGGATCGTCCCATTGCATGGTGCCGAGGATGCGCACCGGCCCCGGATCGATACCGAAATAAGTCACCAGCGAAGCGATGGAGCGCACCTTTTGGCCGTCATCGGCCAGCAGCAGCGCGTCGAAGGGCGCATCGCCGAGACCCGGCGCTCCCTCCAGCTTGGCAAGCGCGGCGGCATCGCTGCGGCCCATCAGGATACGGCGTTCGCGCTCCAATGCCCCCTTGCGATGCTCGTAATCGACAAAGCGCTTGATCTGCGGCGTCAAGTCGGTGGCGTGGGGATCGTAATAGTCGAGCTTGACCAGCCGCGCGCCGGCCGCCAGCACCGCCGCCTTAAGGGCGTCGACGAAGGCGCGGCCGCTGTCGGTGTTGGGCGCCAGGGCGGCAAAGCGAGTCCGCCCTTCGCTCATCGCCTGGGCGACGACCCGCCGCACCTGCGGCTCGGGCAGAAAGCCCAGGGTATAGACTCCGTTGCCCAGCGCGGCACGGTCGGTGGTGAAGGCCAGCATCGGCACCATCTGCTCGCGGGCCACCGGGGCCGCAGCCTTGACCTCGGCCGAGAACAGCGGGCCGATCACCACGTCGGCGCCCTGAGCCAAGGCCTGGCGGGTGGCGGCGACCGCGCCCTCGGGCGTGCCCTTGGTGTCGAGCGGGATCAGGTTGAAACGCTCGTCGGCGACGTCGAACAGCGCCAGTTGGGCGGCGTTGGACAGTGCCGTACCCCACCCGGCATAGCTGCCCGACAGCGGCACCAGCAGGGCGGCACGCACCTCGTCCCTCTGCAGCGGACGCGACGGCAGCGCCAACGGCGGGATGGCGGCCAGCGGCTCGACCGTCACCGCGGGCGCGACCGGCACCACAGGAGCGACGGCCGGCGGCGGTGGCGGCGGAAGCGGCGAAACGGTCCGCACCACCGGAGCGTCGGCCATAGGCTTGGTTCCGCTCAACCACGGTGGTAAGTCTGTGGTCTGACATCCGCCCACCACCATTGGGGCCAAGACGAATGACACGGCAGCGACGCGACGCCACGGATACGACGGCAGGCGCACGGGAACCCTCCCAGGTGACGGAATTGGGCGCAGGGCAAACTAGACCGCCCGGACGCGTAAGTAAACCGCCCCCGGGGCTGTACCTCGTCGCCACGCCGATCGGCAACCTCGGCGACATCACGCTGCGCGCCCTCGACGTCCTGGCAAGTGCCGATCTGGTGGCCTGCGAGGACACGCGGATGACCGGCAAGCTGATGACTCTGCTGGGGCTGTCCGCCCCCCTCACGCCCTACCACGATCACAATGCCGAGCAGGCCCGGCCGGCATTGCTGGCCCGGTTGCGCGACGGCGCGGTGGTGGCTCTGGTCTCCGACGCCGGCACGCCGCTGGTGTCCGATCCCGGCTGGCGCCTGGTGCGGGCGTGCATCGACGCGGGTCTGAAGGTCACCACCGTTCCCGGCGCGTCGTCGACCCTGGCGGCCTTGCAATTGTCCGGTCTACCCGCCGACCGGTTCCTGTTCGGTGGCTTCCTGCCCCGGCAGGCCAATGCCCGCCGCGCCGCGCTCCGCGATCTGCGGGCGGTGCCAGCGACCCTGATCCTGCTCGAATCGCCCAATCGCCTGGCTGATTCCCTGGCCGACATGGCGGCCGTTCTCGGGTCACGCGAGGCGGCGGTGGCACGCGAACTCACCAAGCTGCATGAGGAGGTGGTTCGCGGCGATCTTTTCGCGCTGGCCAATCGCTATGCCGAGTCGGGGGCGCCCAAGGGCGAGGTGGTGGTGGTGATCGCCCCGCCCTCCGAGGCGGCGCCCCTCACCGACGACGACGTCGACCAGCGGCTGCGCGTGGCCGTCGACGGCGGGGCTTCGGTCAAGGACGCGGCGGCGCTGGTTGCCGCGGAATCGGGCTTTCCACGCCGCGACGTCTACGCCCGCGCATTGCGCTTGTTCCGAATGGGCAATGCATGAAGGCGGGCAAAAAGACGGCCCGCGACCGCGGCCGGTTTGCCGAAATGGCGGCAGCCTGGTGGCTGCGCGGTCAGGGCTTCAGCATTCTCGCCCGCGGCGCGGCAAGCGGGCGCGGCACCGGCGCCGGCGAGATCGACATCATTGCCAAGCGGGGCCGCCTGCTGGTGTTCGCCGAGGTCAAGTGGCGTCCGACCCTGGATGCGGCCGCCGCGGCGATCGGCACCACCCAACGGCGGCGCATTCTGCGGGGGGCCGAAGCGTTCCTCTCCCACCGGCCGGACCTGAGGGAATGCACGCTCCGTTTCGATGCCGTTTTGCTGGCGCCCTGGCGGTGGCCGGTCCACCTTCGGGACGCCTGGCGGAAGGAAGCTTGAGGCCAGCCCGGTCTGGCCGCTAGACTGACCGCCTGCCAACGCCAGAGGGGTATCCGACGTGTCCGCCTATCGTCACCTGTTCGCCGCCGCCGCTTTCACCGTCGGTACCGCCTTGTCCGGGTGTGTCGGCCTCGCCGTTGGTGCCGGGGCCACCGCCGGTGTTGCCGCTTCCGAGGAACGCGGCCTTGAAGGCGCCCTCGACGACGCCAAAATTCGCGCTGAGATCAATCATCTCTGGATCCAGCAGGACATCGAGATGTACCGGCAGGTGACGCTGACCATCAACGAGGGCCGGGTGATGCTGACCGGCACCGTCCCCCGGCCGGAAGCGCGCGTCGACGCCGTCCGTCTGGCGTGGCAGGCCAGCGGGGTCAAGGAGGTGATCAACGAGATCGACGTCGCCAGTGGCGGCGGACCGATCGCTTACGTCACCGATTCGGTGATCGCCAACAAGGTCCGCCTGCGCCTTCTCGAAGACAAGCTGATCAAGAACATCAACTACACCGTCGAGGTCAACGAAGGGGTGGTCTACCTGATGGGGATCGCTCAGAACGAAGCCGAGCTGGAGCGGGTGATCGACCATGCCCGCGCTGTCTCCGGCGTCCGCCGGGTGGTCAACCACGTCCGCCTCAGGACCGATTCGCGCCGGGTCACGGGCTGAGATGCGCAGCGACGCCAGAGGCTTTCTTGCCGGTCTGGCGGTCGCTGCCGACGCCGACATCGATCTCGGCGAGGCCGCCCTGGCTTTGGCGGCGCTGTCCGGCGGCGACCGGGAGGAGGCGCGGCAGCGCCTGATCGCCCTGGCCGCCGCGACAGACCCGGCGGCGAGCGCCGACGAGCGGGCCGATTCCCTTGCTCTGATGTTGAGCCGGAACGGTTTTTTCGCCGACGACGAGGCCGAGGATGCCGGGCTGATCGCCGTCCTCGCCGGGAGTCCGGCCAGTGGCGAGACGTCCGCCGTCATCGCCATATCCGTGGCTCGCGCCCGTGGCTGGCCGTGCGAAATGCTGACGTTTTCCGCCGCCGCGGTGTTGCGTGTCGGGGGCGACGATGGCGGCCGAGCGGTGATCGAGGCGGGCTCCGGGCTCCGGCTCGATGCCCCCGACTTGCGGGCGCTGCTGAAGGCGGCCAAGGGGCTGGCGGCCGAGTTGAGCCCGGCCGATTTGACGCCGCTACCCACCCGCGACATCCTGATCCGCATGCAAAATGCCGCGAAACTGCGTCGATTGCGGCGCGGCGACGTTGGCGGGGCCTTGGCGGCGGTCGAGGCGACCCTGCTGTTCGCTCCCGGTGCGGCCGGCTTGTGGCGGGAGGCGGGATTGATGCATCTCAAATTGGAGAATGTCCCGGCCGCGGTGGCATCCTTGGAGCAATTCGTCGCCCGCACGCCCGCACAGCAGGCCCGCCGCCCCACCGAGGCCTTGCTGGTTCAGCTCAAATCACGCCTTTAGCCGACAGGGAGAGCGTCATGAGCCTTGCCGTCGCCATCCAGATGGACCCCGTCGAGGGCATCGACATCGACGCCGATTCCACCTTCGTCCTCGGCCTGGAGGCACAGCGACGCGGGCATGCCCTGTTCCACTATCTGCCACAGCAGTTGGCGCTGAAGAACGGCCGAGTCTTCGCGTGGATACGGCCGGTGGAATTTTGTCGCTCCAAGGGCCACCACGCCCGGCTCGGCGACGAGCAGCTGGTCGATCTGGCGACCATGGATGTGGTGCTGATGCGCCAGGATCCGCCATTCGACATGGCCTATATCACCGCCACGCACCTGCTTGAGCATATCCACCCCCGCACCCTGGTGGTCAACGATCCGGTGCAGGTGCGCAATGCGCCGGAAAAGCTGCTGGTCACCCACTTCGAGGGGTTGATGCCCCCGACGTTGATCACCGCCGATCGGCGGCACATCCTCGAATTCCGCCGCGAATACGCCGACATCGTGCTGAAGCCGCTGTTCGGCAACGGTGGCGCCGGGGTGTTCCATGTCGGCCCCGAGGACGAGAACCTCAACAGCCTTCTCGAACTGTTCACCCAACTGTACCGCGAACCTGTCATCGTCCAGCAATACCTGCCGGCGGTCCGCGAAGGCGACAAACGCATCATCCTGGTCGATGGCCAACCGGCCGGTGCAGTCAACCGGGTCCCCAAAGCCGGCGAGGCCCGCTCGAACCTCCATGTCGGCGGCCGGGCGGTCAAGACGGAGCTCAGTGCCCGCGAGCGCGAGATCTGCGACGCCATCGGTCCGACCCTGCGCAGCCGTGGCCTGGTGTTTGTCGGCATCGACGTCATCGGCGGCTATCTTACTGAAATCAATGTCACATCTCCGACCGGGATCCAGGAGATCAACCGCTTCGACGACGTCTGCATCGAGGCGCAGATCTGGGATGCCATCGAATTGCGCCGCTCCGCCCTGCCCAGCGCCTAGGGTGACTGCGGCCGCAGTTGCGCAGTTGCGGGGATGCAACGGGTTGGGTTCAGCCGGCGCCGTTTTCGGCCAGCAAGAACAGCTCATCGCCGTCTTTCACCACCACTTCAATGGGTTGCGGCGCGATTCCCAAGTGATCGATCACCATTGCCGTTGGCGGCAGCCGCGCCAATGCCGTCGCGGCCCTGTCCTGGGTGGCCAGAAATCCCTCGCTAATCAATAGGATATGGGTTTTTCCGGCCCTTAGCCCGACACAGCCGGCATGGTGCGCCGCCACGATCTCGCAACCGATGGCCCGATACCGCGCCACCGTCGGTGCGATATCCTCGAGCACGGTCATCGGTGTGATCTTGTGAGCAATCGGATCCATGACCGCATCTCCCTATTGGCGTATTATAATAACCATAACGCCGCGTTTGCGGGAGATGGGCTGGACGGGCCGACCGCAAACGCCTGTTCGTGTCGCGGCAAGCGAACCACGCCTTTGCCCCCGCCCCTTATCCCGGTACACTGCGGTACCCCCGAGGGACGTGGACGACATGGCCGCGCACCGGCGCATTCTCATCATCGACGACGATCCGCTGCTCCGCCAAACATTGGCCGAGCATCTGACCGCATCCGGCTTTGCCGTCGTTGCCGTCGGTGATGCCGCACATGGTCTCGCCGAGGTGGAGGGCCACGAGCTGGTGGTGCTTAACGGCGATCTCGCCGACGGCGCCGCGGCGCTCTTCTTGTCGGGAATGCGGCGGAAACCGGCGACCGTTCCGGTTCTGATGCTGGCGGGGCCGACCACGCCCGCAGCCTGTGCCGCCGACGCCGTGGTGGCCAAGCCGCTGCGACTGGGCCAATTCGTCGCCCAGATTGCCGCGCTCTTGGAGCGGCCGGCAAGCCCCGGCGGCCAGATCGGTCCCTGGCGCTTCGACCCCCTCGCCCGCCGGCTCGAAAGCGCCGACGGTCGCCTGGTGCGCCTGACCGACAAGGAGGCGGCCATCCTTTGCCATTTGCGCCGCGCCGCCGGACTGGTGAGCCGCGACCGCCTGCTGGCCGAGGTGTGGGGCTATTCGACGTCCATCACCACCCATACCCTGGAAACCCACATCTACCGCCTGCGGCGCAAGATCGAGCCTGATCCCGCCCGCGCCACTCTGCTGCTGACCGAACCGGGCGGCTATCGTCTCGCGGGGTCATAGGGCGACGTCGACCATCACCGGCACATGATCGGAGGGCTGCGTCCAGCCCCGACACTCCCGCGCAACCAACGCTCCCTGAAGGTTCGGTTTCAGCTCCGGCGTGACCCAGATATGGTCGAGCCGCCGTCCGCGGTCGTTGGCGGCGAAGTCGGGCGAGCGGTAACTCCACCAGGTATAGAGCCGTTCCGTAGGCGGCACAAAGTGGCGGACGGCGTCGACGAACCCGGCCGCCGCCTGCATGCCGGCCAAGGCCTCGACTTCCACCGGCGTGTGGCTGACCACCGACAGCAACTGGCGATGGGACCACACATCGGTTTCCAGGGGCGCAATATTGAAGTCGCCGGCCAGCACCATCGGTCGGGATGGATCGGCGTCCGCGGTCAACCAGCCGGTCAAATCGGCGAGGAAGTCGAGCTTGTGGGCGAACTTGTCGTTCAACTCCGGATCGGGAATGTCGCCGCCGGCGGGAATATACAGGCAATGGACATCGATTCCCGCCACCCGCGCCGCCAGATGGCGGCAATCGGTCCGCCGACACCGTTCCGGCGTACGAACATCCTCCAGCGGCAGCTTCGACAGCAGGGCGACGCCGTTATAGCCCTTCATGCCGTGGTGGGCGATGTGGGGAAAGCCGAGCGCCTCACAGGCGTCGCGGGGAAACAGGGCGTCGGGAACCTTTGTCTCTTGCAGGCAGAGCACGTCGGGGTTCAGCAGCGCGACCACCTGTCGCAGCAGCGGCAGGCGCAGGCGCAGCGAATTGATGTTCCAGGTGACGATACGCATTGGCGCACACAGGCGGTTGCGGGAGGGCCCTCCTCCTAGCAGAACCGCCGGGATCGATGGTGCAGAAAATGTGGGCGCCCGGTCAGGGGGGTAACCGGGCGCCCGTGTGCTCCGTGCGGAGCGTGGGGTTGGCAGGGGAGACCTACCCCACCGGCCAGACCATTGCGATCTCGGCCGCTCTAAGACTCAAGTGGGCGCGTCCCGGGCGGAAACAAACCTAGCTACGCGCATATCAGATATGCGTTCTGTGCATGGCTCAGCCGTCGTTGAACTTCGGCTTGGCGAATTTGGGATCCTTGAACTGGAACAGCTTGGGGTCGAGCGGCGTACCGAGCTGCGTGTCGTAAAGAGACACCGTGGTGATCTGCCCCTGGGGATCGATCACCCGCCACTGACGCAATGCGAACGGCTGGTCGGAGAACACCAGAACCAACTCGCCGGCGGCGTTGTCCTCGGTTTGCGCCAGTGAAATCACCAGCGCGCCGGGATGGCGCGCGACATGGGTCACCATCAGGTCCGGGCCGTCGAGGTCGACCTTTTCCCGCACCAGCACCCCGGCGGGGGTGGAATTGAGGGGAATGTAGCTGGGGTCGCCCAGTTGGCGGTCGTAGACAATGAGGAAAGACCCGTCCGCCACCACCAGCATCGGGCTGGGCGGATCGTATTGCAGCCGCAACCGCCCGGGCCGGGACAGGAACGCCGTGCCTTCGGCCTGCCCCCCGTTGCCGGCGATTTGCAGGAAGTGGGCTTTCATGGTGGTGAAGCCGTTCAGCCACGTTTCGGCACGCGCAATGTCGGCGCGGTCCTGGGCCGTGAGTTGTGCGCGCTTCGGTCCTGCCGCCTCGGCCGCGCCGAGCGTGGCGAGGATCGCCACCATCGCCGCCGCCACCAGCCGGATGCCTGCTCGTGCCATAATCATTGCTCCTTCGAAACCGGCTGGGGATTGCCTAGTCTTCGCCCCGCGTGCTGCGCACCAGAACCTCACGTTTGCCGACGTGATTGGGCTTGCCCACCACGCCCTCCGACTCCATACGCTCAATCAGACGGGCGGCGCGGTTGTAGCCGATCTGCAGGTGGCGCTGGATGAAGCTGGTCGACGCCTTGCCTTCGCGCGCGACCAGGGCGACCGCCTGATCGTAGAGATCGTCGCCCGAGCCGCCGCCATCGCCGCCCGCCGAAACGCCAAGACCGTCGTCGACGTCCTCGGTCACCGCCTCGACATAGGACGGCTCGCCCTGGGCGCGGAGGTGCTCGACCACCTTCTCCACTTCCTGATCGGTGACGAAAGGACCATGGACGCGGGTGATGCGGCCGCCGGAGGCCATATACAGCATATCGCCCTGGCCGAGCAATTGCTCGGCCCCCTGCTCGCCCAGAATGGTGCGGCTGTCGATCTTCGATGTCACCTGGAAGGAGATTCGGGTCGGGAAGTTGGCCTTGATGGTCCCGGTGATGACGTCCACCGAGGGCCGCTGGGTGGCCATGATCAGGTGGATGCCGGCGGCCCGGGCCATTTGCGCCAAACGCTGAACCGCCGCCTCGATGTCCTTGCCCGCCACCAGCATCAGGTCGGCCATCTCGTCGACGATGATGACGATGAACGGCAGCGGCTCAAGGGCCAACTGCTGATCCTCGTACAGCGGCTGCCCCGTATCGGGATCGAAACCAACCTGAACGGTGCGGGTCAGCACCTCGCCGCGCGCCTTGGCTTCGGCCAGACGCTGGTTATAGCCGGCGATGTTGCGGACCCCCAGCTGGCTCATGGCGCGATAGCGGTCTTCCATTTCCCGGACCGCCCATTTCAGCGCCACCACCGCCTTGCCCGGCTCGGTGACCACCGGGGCGAGCAGGTGGGGGATGCCGTCATAGACCGACAGCTCCAGCATCTTGGGGTCGATCATGATCACCCGCGCCTCCTCGGGCGTCAGGCGATAGAGCAGCGACAGGATCATGGTGTTGATGGCCACCGACTTGCCCGATCCGGTGGTTCCGGCGATCAGCAGGTGCGGCATGCGGGCGAGATCGACCATCACCGGAGCGCCGCTGATGTCCTTGCCCAAGACCAACGTCAGGCGCGCCTGGGCGCGTTCGAAGCTTTCGGCGGCCAGCAATTCGCGCAACAGCACCGTCTCGCGCCGCGCGTTGGGCAGCTCGATGCCGATCACGCTGCGCCCGGGAATGGTGGCGATGCGCACCGCCAGCGCGCTCATCGAACGGGCGATGTCGTCGGCCAGGCCGACCACACGGCTGGTCTTGGTCCCCGGTGCCGGCTCCAGCTCGTAAAGGGTCACCACCGGACCCGGACGCACCTTGACCACCGTGCCGTTGACGCCGAAATCGGCCAGTACCGCCTCGAGCATCTTTGCGTTCTGAGCCAGCGAATCCTGGTTGATGCGCGGACCGCCGTGCTCGACCGGCATGGCCAGCAGCTCCAGCGGCGGAATTTCATAGCCGCCCCGCTTCGGCCCGCCGAGGTCGAGGCTGCCCTGTCGGGCCGCACGCTCCCGCCGTCCCGGAATCGCCGACGGCCGCTTCGGTTGCACCAGCGCCCCTCGCGGTTCGGGTGGCTGCGGGGCGGGCGGTGGTAGGTCGTCGTCCTCGGGGTCGAAGTCGATCTCGTCGCCGATTCCGTCGTCGTCGCCATCTTCGGTGGGAATGGGCACCTGCACCGGCCGGGTCACCGGCCGCACCGTCATCGGTTTCGCGTCGGAACGCGGATCCGGACGAGGGTCCGGACGGTGGAACAGCGCAGTCAGCGCGGCAACGCTCCGGGCCAATCCAAGCCATTGTGCGGCGGTCAGTCCGACGGCCCACACGGCACCGGCCGTGGCCGACAGCGCCGCAACGACCGCCGCCATCCAGGCAAAACCCTCGGGCAGCAGCGCGCCCAGACCGTCGTAGATCACCCGGCCGAGGGCCCCGCCGATTCCCGCCGGCATGGTCGGCCAGTCGGGGCGGGGGACGGCGGCAAGCGCGATGGCAAAGCCGACCACCGCCAGCGGCAGAGCGGCAATTCGCCACCGCCACAGATGCGGAACGCCGGCCGTAACGAAGAGCGCTCCCCCCCAGGCGATGCCCACCGGCACCATCACCACCACCGCCAGGCCAAACAATTGCAGCAGAAGGTCGGCCGTCACCGCGCCGAAGGCGCCCAAAGCGTTGGTGGCGGTGGCATCGACGGCGGCATTGAGGCTCGGATCGTGGTGATCGGCCGTGGCCAGCGCCAGCGCCAGCGCCAGCGCCATCAGCACCATGGCCAGACCGCCGATGCGCCACCCGGCCAAACGCAGCGCCACGTCGGTCCCTTGAGGTAAAAAGCCGCGATGGCGGGGCTTGGGCGGCATGGTGAACTCCCCTCCCCGCCTAGAGAACCGCGGCCAGGCGGGTCAACGCCTGTTCGGTGGTGGCGAGATCGTGCACCAAGGCAACGCGAATGTAGGCAGAGCCGGGATTGATTCCGTCGGCGCCGGGCCGGGCGAGATAGGCGCCGGGCAGGACGCGGAGGCGCGCCTCTTGCCACAATGTCCGCGCCGCCGCCTCGCCGTCGCCGACGTCAAGCCAAAGGAAGAAGCCGCCCGGGGGGCGACGGAAGCCAAACCGGTTTCCCAGCAGGCGCTCGGCGATATCGACCTTGGCCCGATAGAGGTCGCGGTTGGCCGCCACATGCGCCTCATCGCGCCACAATGCCGCCGCCGCGGCCAAAATCGGCAGAGGCGTGGCCGCACCGCCGTAGGACCGCAGGCGGGCAAAGGCGGCGATCACGCGCGGGTCTCCGGCAACGAAACCGGAGCGCAGTCCGGGAACGCTGGATCGTTTCGACAGCGAGTGAAACACCACGACGTTGTCGAGGCGGCCGTCGAGCGCTGCGCAAGCCGACAGGGCGCCCGCCGGCTCGGTGGTATCCCAGATTTCGGAATAACATTCGTCGACCGCCAGGACAAAACCCCAGCGCCGCGCCAAGGCGACATTGCGCAGCAACAGGTCCCGATCGGCGACCGCGCCTTGCGGATTGGCCGGCGAGCACAGATAGGCCAAGGCGGTCCGGGCCAGCACCGAATCGGGCAGGGTGGTGAAGTCGGGTTGGCCGACGGGCCCGTCGCGGCCGGCGACCAGGACCGGCGCGGCGCCGGCCATCACCGCCGCGCCGAGATAGACCTGATAGAAGGGGTTGGGCAGCAGCACCAGCGGCGGCTCCGCGGCGTTCTGTCCGCACACCGTCTGGGCAATCAGGTAGAGCGCCTCGCGGGTGCCGGCGACCGGAAGGATGGCGGTGTCGGGATCGATCAGCCCGCCGGGCAGGACAAATCGGCGCTCGAGCCACGCGGCGACGGCACGGCGGAAATCGGGGCTGCCATTGGCGGGGGGGTACTTGCCCCACAGTCCGGCGTTGGCGGCCAGGATCTCGGCCACCAGCGGTGGCGGCGCATGTTGGGGCTCGCCGATGGACATCACCACCGCGTCGGCGGTGACGGGGCCCAGCAACTCGGTCAGGCGCTGGAACGGATAATCGGCAAGTAGATCGAGGCGTGGATTGAGCATGGGCCGGACATCGTGGACGGGGGCTCGCTCGTTTTACCGCAATCGAGGCCGGGCGGCACAAGGAAAAGGGGCGCAGCCTCGGCTGCGCCCCTCTCCCAACCCCGAAAGTTCGGGGTGATCAGTGAATGGTCTCGCCGTGCAGGCTGAGATCCAGACCCTCGCGCTCCTCCTCGGGGGAGACGCGCAGGCCCATCACCAGATCGATCACCTTCAGCAGAATGAAGGTGGCGATGGCGGTGTAGACCAGGGTGATGCCGACGCCGTAGATCTGGGTCAGCACCTGGGCGGTGTTGCCTTCCAGAGCGCCGGCGGTGCCGCCGATGGCCTTGACCGCGAACACGCCGGTCAGGATGGCACCGACGATGCCACCGATGCCGTGCACGCCGAAGGCGTCGAGCGAGTCGTCGTACTTCAGGGCATGCTTGAGGCTCGTGGCGCCCCAGTAGCACATCACGCCCGCCACCAGACCGATGGCCAGCGCGCCGGTCGGGCCGACGAAGCCGGAGGCCGGGGTGATGGCGACCAGGCCGGCAACCGCACCGGACACGATGCCGAGCACGGACGGCTTCTTGCGCAGCAGCCACTCGGTGAACATCCACGACAGCGCCGCGGCGGCGGTGGCGATCTGGGTCACGGCCATGGCCATGCCCGCACGCCCGTCGGCGGCAACCGCCGAACCGGCGTTGAAGCCGAACCAGCCCACCCACAGCAGCGAAGCGCCGATGACGGACAGGGTCAGGTTATGCGGCGCCATGTTGTCGGTGCCGTAGCCCTTGCGCGGGCCGAGGACAATGGCCGCCACCAAGCCGGCGATGCCGGCATTGATGTGCACCACCGTGCCGCCGGCAAAGTCGAGCACGCCCATCTGGCCGAGGAAGCCGACCGCCGACCCGTCGGCGGCAAGCATCCACACCCAGTGGCAGATCGGCGCGTAGACCACCAGCAGCCAGGCGCCCATGAACACCAGCATGGAAGAGAACTTCATGCGGTCGGCGAAGGCGCCGGTGATCAGGGCCGGGGTGATGATGGCGAAGGTCATCTGGAACATCATGAACACCGACTCGGGAATGGTCCCCGCCAGGGTCTCCTTCTCGTGGCCGGTCAGGTACGGACGGTCGAGGCCGCCGATGTAGGGGCTCTCGCCGGTGAAGGCCAGCGAGTACCCGATCACCATCCACAGCACGGTGATCAGGCAGGTGACGGCAAACGACTGCATCATGGTGCCCAGCACGTTCTTCTTGCGGACCATGCCGCCGTAGAACAGGGCCAGGCCCGGGATGGTCATCATCAGCACCAGGGCGGTGGAGGTCAGCATCCACGCGGTGTTGCCGGCGTCGAGCACCGGGGTTGCGGCGGGCGCGGCAGCAGCGGCTTCGGCCATCGGCGCGGCTTCCTGGGCCAGACCGGCCGAGGCGAGCAGCGTCAGGCCGAGCGCCGGCCCTACGCCGTACAGGATCTTCTTTACGGGAAAGCTCATGGTTACCCCCAAAAGCGGCTCAGCGGTTGGATGGCACCGGTGAAACGGGCCAAGGAATAGCCCGGCACCAGGGCCGGCTGGCTTTTCTAGAAACAAGAACCGTGCCAACCGGGAAAAAGCGCGGAATCTCTGGTGTCGGACGCGAGGGGGCGGGGAGCTGCCAAAATGCCCCTGTCTTTGGTGATACAATTATGGGCAGGCACGCCGGGGGCTGATGAATTTGTACGCAGGGCCGGGCCGAGCCGTCGTCGGCTGTTGGGGATCGGGTTCGAAGGTGCAAACGACAACGCCCGGAGGGTTTCCCCTCCGGGCGGATCGCGCGTCGTCGGTCGCTAAACGGATGGGGAAGGACGCCCTATCCGTCGCCGACCGGGCCTACAGAGCCTCGGCATTGGCCTCGCCGGTGCGGATTCGCACCGCCTGGCCGATGTCCATCACGAAGATCTTGCCGTCACCGATCTTGCCGGTGCGGGCCGCCGCCTGAATGGCCTCGATGACGCGATCGGCGATGTCGTCGTTGACGGCGACTTCGATCTTCACCTTGGGCAGGAAATTCACCACGTACTCTGCGCCGCGATAGATCTCGGTCTGGCCCTTTTGCCGGCCGAACCCCTTGACCTCGCTGACGGTCAAGCCCTGGACTCCGAGAGGCGTCAACGCCTCGCGCACTTCGTCCAGCTTGAAGGGCTTGATGATGGCCATGATCAGCTTCATCGTCTGGTCCCCATGAAATTCACCGGCTCCGGCCGTCGGGCAGCGCCCGGCGACGAGCCTTCGGTTGCGCGGCCGCAAGCTGCCTTGCGGACCTTCTGCCGTATATCCATTCAAAAGTCGTGCCGATTGCCGTCAAGCCCACGCGGCGCGGGCTTTTTTCCGGCCGGGCGACCCCGTCTCCGCCTTGTTGCCCAATTCCTGGGCGGGCGGGGCCGCGGTCTGCCTGTTTCCCGAGCGTCAGCCCTTGCTGCCGCAGCCGCAGCTGCCACCGCCGCCACCGCAGCCGCCCGAACGGGGCGCCGGCGTTTCGCCCTCGGCCGTGGCATTGGGATGGCGCGACAGACCGGCGGTTTCGATGGCGGCAAGGTAGTCGGCCCACACCTGCTTATGGTTCTCACCCAGCCAGTAGAGATAATCCCACGTATAAAGGCCGGAATCGTGCAGGTCGTCGAAGACGATCTTGATCGCGTAGTGGCCCACCGGCTCGACGGCGATGATGCCGACGTGGCTGCGCCCCGAAACCAGCTTCTTTTCGTCGGGGCTGTGACCTTGGACCTCGGCCGAAGGGCTTTCGACCCGCAGGTACTCGGCCGGCAGATTGAAGCGCTTGCCGTCGTCGAACAGGATTTCCAGCCGCTTTTCCGCCTTGCGGACCTTAATCTCTTCCGGATGGTGGCGGGTGCCGAGGGCGTTGCTCATTTGCCAATCTCCGAATCTTCGAGGGAACGGGCCTCATCGGGCAGCATGATCGGAATGCCGTCGCGGACCGGATAGGCCAGGCCGGCCCGCTCGCTGATCAGCTCCTGGTGTTCCGGGTCGTAGCGCAACGGACCCTTGGAGACCGGACAGACCAGGATCTCCATCAGTTTGGGGTCGATGCCGGGAACGCGGTCGTTCATAGCAGGCTCCTAATGCAGGGTGGGGTTGCCGCCGTCGGACAGCAATTCGCGGGCGATCAAGGCAACCATCAGCCGACACCGCTCGGCCGAATCCGGCGCCTCGAGCAGGATCTGTTTTTCTTCGGGCGAGAACGGACTGGCCATCGCCAGGCGCGACACCAGGGCATTGTCGTCCAGGGCGGTCAAGGCGGCCATATCGGCAGCGACGCCCAGCGACGCGAAATGGGTGCGGACGAGGGTGATCAGACGCTTGCGGTCGATCGACCGATCGGTCGCCGGTTCCTCGCCATCGCCGCGATAGGACGCGTAGTCGGCATGAATGCGGCGATAGCCGCCTTTGACCTCAGCCTCGCCGATGATGCGGAAACGGGTCAGTCCGGTGGCGTTGATCAGATAGCGGCCATCGCCGGTCTCGCCGAACGAGGTAATCCGCGCCAGCGTTCCCACCTCGTGCAGCCCGGGAGCGACACCGCCAGCGCCGTCATGAGGCTGCACCAGGGCGAACAGCCGCCCCGCCCCGAGGACGTCGTCGACCAGGGTCAGGTAGCGGGGCTCATAGGCGATCAACGGCAACACCGCGCCGGGAAGCAGGATCGCTCCCGGAACCGCGAAAACCGGAAGGATCGCCGGGACGTGAGTGGTCCGGGTCCGTCGCTGCTGCATGGCGTCAGGCGAACAGCAGCGTCGACAACCGGCGCCGCCCCTGCACCGTCAACGGATGGGTGGTCCCGAAGGCCTCGAAGAATTTCACCAGCTGCTTGCGAGCGCCGTCCTCATTCCAACTGCGATCGCGCCGCACCAGCTCCAGCAGCTCGTCCACGGCCGCTTCGTGTTCCCCGGAGGCATAGTATGCCATTGCGAGGTCGAAACGGGCCTGGTGGTCGGCCGGATCGCTCGCCAGCCGGCGGCGCAGATCGGCGGGGGAGCCGACGGCGCCAGCGCTCTCCGCCAATTCGAGGGCGGTGCGAACGGCTGCGACTTCGGCATGCTTGGCCACCTCGTCGGGAAGGGTCGACAACAGCTGCCGAGCGCCCGCCGTGTCGCCGAGCGCCATCAGACACCGCAACAGGCCGCCATAGGCGGGACCGTTGGCCGCGTCTTCGGCGAGAATCTCCTGAAACACCTGGGCCGCGCCTTCGGCATCGCCCGCGGCCAGCAGCTGACGGCCCTCGGCGAGGATGTCGTCGATCGAAACGGCCTGTGGCCCGGCGGCAAGGCGTTGGACGAAGGCGCGAATCTGGCTTTCCGGCTGGGCGCCGACGAACGCGTCGACCGGACGGCCGTCCTTGAAGGCATAGACCATCGGCACCGATTGGACGCGCAATTGCGCCGCCAGGTCCTGGTTGCGGTCGACGTCGACCTTGACCATGCGCACCGCGCCGCGGGCCTCGCGCACCACCTTTTCCAGCAATGGCCCCAGCTGCTTGCAGGGCCCGCACCAGGTGGCCCAGAAATCGACGATCACCGGCACCTTGCGCGACGCCTCGATCACGTCGGCCATGAAACTGGCGGTCGTGGTGTCTTTGATCAGGTCCTTGCCGGCCTCGCCGCCACCCGATGGCTTGCCGCCGGCTCCGAAAATGAGGTCCATGGTGCCTGCCCTGGAGATGTTCTCATGCGATCCGCAATAGATGGACCGCAACCGCCCGGCTGGCAAGATCAAAGCGGCATCCTGGCTTGTGGTGATGGCGATGAAAAAGTGCTTGCGTGGAGACGTTGTTTGCGTATTATCCGGGCTCCCGACGCCACAAGCGACGGGATACGCTAGGAAGCGGGCGTAGCTCAGGGGTAGAGCACAACCTTGCCAAGGTTGGGGTCGAGGGTTCGAATCCCTTCGCCCGCTCCAATTTTCGCCAGACTATTGGGCCATTGACCACGAGCCGGGCCGTCAGACGGCCGACTTTGGGAGTGCCGATGCTGCGCGTCATTGCCGTGCGAACCGCCGGCGTCATGGTTCCCGCCCTTTCGGGCCGTTCGTTCGCCGTTACCTTCGCCGTGCTGCTGATCACGGTGGCCACCCCCATCTTCACCGATCCACTCCCGCCGTTGAGCGACTACGTCAACCACTTGGCGCGGATGCACATCATCGCCTCGCTGGATCATGATGCGGTGTTGGGCCGGCTGTATGAAATCAACTGGGCGATCATCCCCAACCTGATCATGGACGTGCTGGTGCCGCCGCTGGCGCGCCATGTCGACGTCTATCTCGCCGGTCAGATCTTCGTCTTTCTGACCATGGTGTTGATGGCCACCGGGCCGATGGCCATCCATCGGGCCCTCTATGGCCGCTATTCGCCCTGGCCGCTGATTTCTTTTGCCTTCGTCTATAACGGCGTGCTGCTGCTCGGGTTGATGAATTACCTGATGGGGCTGGGTTTCGCCCTCTGGGGAATCGCCGCCTGGATCGCCCTGCGCCACCGCTCGCCGGTTCTGCGTGGCGCGGTATCCACGGTGACGGTGGTGGTGCTGTTCATCTGCCACCTCTATGCCGTCGGTCTGTACGGATTGGGCCTGCTGGCCTTCGAGGCGGCGCGATTGGCCGAGAGGCATCCGCGCAGCCTGCGGATTCTGCTCATCGACGCCCTGGCCTTTGGCCTGCCGTTCCTGCCGGTCCTGCCGCTGATTGCCGCCAGCCCGACGCTGGCGCTGTCGACCGCCATCGCCTGGGAGCCGCAAGGCAAGCTCGACGGCCTCTACCTGACCGTTCAACTGTATCGCGACGTCGTCGACCTGCTGTTTCTCGCCGTCCTGATCAGCGCTGCCGTGTGGCTGGCGCGGCGAAATGCCTTGAGATTGCATGCGGCGGGCTGGAATGTCCTGGTCCTCGGGGCGGCGGCGTTCATGGCCATGCCGCGGGTGCTATTCGGCTCGTGGCTGGCCGACCAGAGGCTGCCGATCGCCATCCTGTTCATGATGATCGGGTTCATCGGCCCTGAGTTGAAAGGTCGCGCGGTGCGCGCCGCCTTCTACGCCCTTCTGGTCGGCCTGACCGCGGCGCGGTTCGTCGAGGTCCAGGCCAACTGGCAGGAGCTCGACCGGGTGCGCGCCGAGTTCGCCACCGCGATTGCCACCATCCCCATCGGCAGTTCGATCCTCGTCGCCCATGCCGACCATCCCTCGGGAACCGAGGTGATCAACCAGACCTTGGCGCACGCGCCGTGCATTGCGGTAATCGAGCGCGATGCGCTGGTCTCGACCATCTTCAGCGTTGCCGGGAAGCAGGTCCTCGGCATCCGCCCCTCGGTCCGCGACCGTGTCGATGCCGAAGATGGCGACCCACCGCGCGTCAGCCAGCTGGTCTCCTCGACGGATGGTCCGAGTGCCGGCGATAGCCGCTACTGGGATGGCTGGCCGACACGGTACGATTACATCTTCATCCTCTACACCGAGCGCAGCGACGACAACCCCGATCCGCAGCACCTTGCCGCCCGTTACGAGGGCGAGAATTTCCAGCTCTATCAGACCCAGCGACGGCCCAGCCATGACCGATGACGAATTGCGCAACGAGAACCGCGCCCTTAAACAAGAGATCGAGGCTTTGAAGGCCGAGATCGACGAGCTTCGCTTCGAAGCCGATCTCGATGGCTGTCATGCCGCCGGGTTATCGGCGCAATTGCGCGCCCTGATCGCCGAGGGCGATGCCTGTGCCAATAAGGCGGCGCATCCGCTGTTGGAGCGTCTCGTCTATACCAACGCTCGCACCGGCGAGCCGATGACCAAGACCCGCGCCTATCCGCTCTATCGCCAAGGCTTCGACGCCGAAGCCGAAGAGTGCGGGATCGAGCGGCCGGAGCGCTACCGTGCCTGATCTCGTGGTCTGCTGCGGTGGTTCTGCGGTTGGCCGGTCCGTGGTCGAAACCACCGGCCGGCCCGTCGAACCGCGCCGCCATGGGGCCGCGTTTAGAGTATCGAGCGCCAAATATGGCGGACGATGCTCTGGTTTCATCGTTAGCCCTCGCCGAGCGCGGGCATCCGCCCGCTTGGCCGCTCGCTCAATGCTCGCAAAAGCGCCGATCCGCGCGGAAATCTTGGTGGCAAGACCCTCGCCCCTCAGTACAAAGGGTGGGAGCGGTGCCGGGGCTTGACGCCGCAAAGCCCCCTGCCCTCGTTCCGCCCCCGAGCCCGCTCTGTCTGCAAACGCAGTTCACGCGCCGCAGCACTTCTTGGACTTCTTGCCCGAACCGCACGGACAGGGGTCGTTGCGTCCGACCTTCGACGCGACGCGCTGCGGTCCCTTGGGATTCATCAGCCCCTCGACATACATCCACCGTCCGTCCTGGCGGCGAAATCGTGCTAATTCGTGGTGCGCATACGTCTTGCCATGAAACTTGTAGCGGGCGACGAACTCCACCGACCCACCGTCACCGTCTTCCTCGCTGGAGCGGACCTCCAGACCCTGCCAGGTGGTTTCCTTGGCCCAGCTTTCCGTCTCGGCCTTGTCGTAGTCCTCCCGCGCCTCGGGAGCCAGCGAGGTCTCGAGGTAATCGAGATTGCCCACCGCAAAGGCGGTATAACGCGAGCGCATCAGCGCTTCCGGCGAAGCGGCCGGCGCTCCGGCGAGAAGCGGGCCACAGCAGTCGTCAAGGCCGCGGCCGGAGCCGCAGGGACAAACGGTCATCGATCAATTCCTTCTTGGGAAACCTGCGCGGTCAGAACTCGATCAGGCTGGAGAACACGAACAGCCCCATCAGCGCGGCAAAATAGAACGCTCCGCCGACGCCGAGCAAGAACAGGATGTTGCCGGCGGTGCGCAGCGGAAACACATGCCGCTCGCGCGATACCCGCTCGCCGCTGCGCTTTTCCTGACCGCCGACCACGGTAACGAAATAGCGGCCACCGAAGAACGGGAAGCTGATGCGGATGTTGATCGGGTGACGGCGCCAGCTGACCGGCTTGGCCGCCGACCACAGGGCCGCCCGCTGTTCCTCGTTAAAGGAATCGACGACGTGCGGCGGCAACCGATCCAGCAACATGTCGAGCGGGCTTTCCGACATCCTTCGCCCCCCTGAATAAACGCAGCAACGATGGCCGGTATTGTATCGACCCCTATGGCGGTTTGACTAGGGGACAAAGAGCCCGTCCTACCGCGCCCCGCCCGTCAAACGCGACAGGATGTCGTCCAGTTGCTCAAGGCTGGCATAGGCAATGGTCACTTCACCGCCCTTGCCCATCGATTTGATCTGCACCTTGACGCCGAGGAGCGCGGCGAGGTCGCGTTCGAGGGCCGCGGTATCGGTGTCCTTGGCGACGACCGGACGGCTTCCGCCGGTGCTTCCGGCCTTGGCCGGCTTGCCCTCCTGCCCGGCCAGCTTTTCGGTCTGGCGGACGTTGAGCTGCTTGTCTACCACCTGGCGCGCCAAGCCCACCGGATCGTCGACGGTCAGCAGGGCCCGGGCATGGCCGGCGGTGAGCTGGCCCTTCTCCACCATACCCTTGATGACATCCGGCAGCGCCAGCAGGCGCATCATATTGGCGACATGGCTGCGGCTCTTGCCCACCGCCTTGGCCAGCTCTTCCTGGGTATGACTGAACTCGTCGATCAGGCGGCGATAGCCGTCGGCTTCTTCCAGCGGCGACAGGTCCTGGCGCTGCAGGTTCTCGACCAGCGCCACCTCCAGGGCCTCGCGGTCGGTGAAATCACGAACGATGACCGGAACCTCGTGCAGCCGCGCCCGCTGCGCGGCACGCCAGCGGCGTTCGCCGGCGATGATCTCGAAGCCCTTTGGGTTGGCCGGATCGGGCCGCACCAGGATCGGCTGGAGGATGCCCTTGTCCTTGATCGATTCGACCAGGTCGGCGATGGCCTCCTCGTCGAATTGCCGCCGTGGCTGGAAGCGTCCGGGACGAAGCTGCTCGACCGGCAGCGTGCGCAGGCCGGTCTTCGCCTCGGCAGCAACGGGAACGGCCGCGGCAACGGCGGCAGCCGGCACCGCGGCGGTC
>JACRFY010000130.1 GCA_016212565.1 Magnetospirillum sp.
GGACGCAATCGCCATCAACGGCTGCGACTTCCATCCAGAGTGGAACTACACCATCTCACCCCGAAAGCCGGATCGTGCGGTTGTTTTGGCGTAGATCCAAAGCAACCCACTCTGGTATCAATGGAGATTCGTTCTGCTCGATAGGGGGCGAGCATGGGTCTCCAGGGAATGGCTGGCGACAGTGACTCGCGATTTGAGTCGTATGTCGAGGATCTTTGCCGCCCGGTTCGGCATGCCGACCGGGCGGCGCCGTGGCCAACGACCATGCCAGCCTGCCCATCGCCTATCGCCTCTATTTGCCCGAGGACTGGGCCTCGGCTCCGGCACGGCGCAAGAAGGCGGGCGTGCCGGACGAGGTCAGGTTCCGGACCAAACCGCAGATCGCCCTGGCGCGTCCGCCACGATCCCGAGCACAAGCCCGCTTCCGCCAAGGAGATGGCGAAGGTGTTGCCGCCCTCGGCATGGCACACGCTCACCTGGCGCGAGGGCACCAACACCCCGCTGAGGTCGCGCTTCGCTGCAATCCGGGTGCGCCCCGCCCACCGCGACACCTTGCACTCCGAGCCGAGGTCGGAAGCATGGTTCCTGGTCGAGTGGCCCGAGGACGAAGCAGAGCCCACCAAATACTGGTTCTCGACCTTGCCCGACGACATGCCGCTGGCCGATCTCGTCGGGATCACCAAATTGCGCTGGCGCATCGAGATGGCCTTCTCGAAGCTCAAAAGCTTCCTCAAGAAAACCGCCGCCCGGACGAAGCAGGACCTCTGGGATGCAATCGGCCGGGGATAGACACATTCACACCGGCCGACTGCCAGAACTACTTCGCTGCTGCCGGCTATGACCGCGATTGAATGGAAAATGCTCTAGCTTCCAACGCTGCTCGGCGGCGAACCACAGCACGTTCTCGGGCTTGAGGTCGCGGTGAACCACCGGCTGGGGGCGGTCGTGCAGGAAGGCGAGTCCGCGGCAGAGGTGGACGGCCAAGGTGCGCAGGTCGGCGCGGGCGGCGTCGATTCCCTCGGTCAGGTCATGGTCGGCCAGTTCCAGTTCGAGGAACTGGCACAGCGGCCGGCCCTTCAGCGGCTCCAGGCTGACGAAGCCGCCGCCATGGGCGGGGCTGGAAACGATGTGGGGATGGCGCAACCCCGCCACCGCCTGCAGCTCGTTGAGCTTGCGCGTCATGTCCCGGGGGTCGGAGGGATCGAGCAGGACCAGCTTGACCGCCACCTCGACCGCGCGGTCGTCCACCACCCGATCGGCGCGGAACACGCCGCCGAAGCCGCCGCCGCCGATGTACTTTTGCAGGATGTAGTCGACCCCGGTTTGGGCACCGGGAAAGCGAAAGCCTTCGGCCGGCCCCCACAGCACCTTGGCTTCGATCCGCCCCTTGCTCACGGCAGGCCGGTGGTATCGGCGACATCGAACTGCAGCTCCAGGTCGCCAAGAAGCAGGATGTCGCCGGGCCCGACAGCGACGCCAAGTCGGCCCGGCTGCGGGGGAGGCAAGCGGGTGCCGTTGACGAAGGTGCCGTGGCGGCTGCCGAGATCGCGCAGGAACAGGCCCTGCTCGGTCCAATTGAACTCGGCGTGACGGCGCGACACCGAGGTGCCGTCCCCCTCGCAGCCGGACAGGTCGATATCGGGCACCGCATGGGGCGGGTCGGCGCGGCCGACCGACAGCCGTGGCAGGTCGAGGGCGAAGCGCCGCCCGGCAGCCTCGCCGGAACGGATGCGCAGGCACGCGGTGTCGAGCCCGAATAACGGAGGCAAAGCCGGCGGCACCGGCGGCAACGGTTGCTCCTGGGGACGGGTGGTTGCGATTGTCCAGGCCCCGCCGAACAGGCGGAGCCAAACCTCGTCGACCACCTTCGCCGCCTCGGCGCGGCCGGCGAAGCTCAGCAGGTCGTGAATGGCGGTAAGGGCCTTGCTGGCCTGACGGGGGCCGAACTCATCGCCAGCGGAATCGTGGGCGACCTGATTGCGGACGGAGCGGACGAACTGAGCCACCGACGGCATCAGCATCAGGACCAGGGCAGCATTCTCTGCGTCGTCGCGGCGGCGGAACACGTCGGCCATGATCTCGTGGCGGCCGGCGCGTGCGAGGGCGACAATGTTTGAGGTGACATTGCCGACGTCCCATTTGGGCCGCCCGTTCTCCATGTGCATCGGGTGGAGCTCGTTGCGCTTGCGCATCACTTCCAGCGCCGCGACCCAGTCGGTGCCGAGATGGTGCCGAAGCGCCCGCTTGAGGTCCTGCGACAACTCGGCGGCGAGCAAGCGCAGGCACTGGCGGACGATCTCGTCCGGCGTGCGCGGCGCATCGATGATTTCCCGGGCCGACAGCGACGGCAGCTTGTCGGCCTCGCGATCCCGGTCGTCGTCGTCGCCGTCGTCGAGCGGAAAAGCGACAATCCGCGCCATCTCCGGCCCCTTCCTGCCGGGACCGGAGACGAAGGACACACGCAGGCCCGCCAACGCTTCGACCGCCACCGGCCCCAATGTCCCGCAGCACAGCGAGTCGTGCAGCTTGCGCACGAGGAACGGCGGCACGAAGTGGTCGTCGCCGCCATGGTCGTCGCTGACGAAAGCGAAGGGATTGCCGTTCCGGTCCTTGCGGACTTTGATGACCGTGCCGGCAGTAACCTCACCTTCGACGACATCGGCCATGTCCGCGCCTCTCCCCCGAGTAGCGAGCGATTATGCGCCGGCGCGTTTGGCGGCAAAAGGGCTTTGTTGGCGTGAACGCCGTCGAGCAACGCATCGGGCGGCAGGAACCGGCCCCCGCGTCCACACCACACGGCAATCACCACGGCCGATCTGCAACGGCGACCTGCACGCGACCGGTCGCCTGTCCACCCGACCCAACGGGACCTGGGCGCAGGGATCGCTGTGGCAACTGCATTCCGGGCACCACAGCGGCATCACCTTGGAGCACTGGCGCGGTGGTGACATGACCTGGAACCCTGCCCGCCGGAAATCACCCATTACCGGCCCGGATGGGTGGTTTTATGGCAGATGCCCGAACGGGTAGTCACCAACTCGCAGGTACCACCCCGCCCTGGAGAAAGGTTGCGGAGCCAGCGGCCGCCATGTAGTGTTTATCACTACATTGATGCCGCGGGCCACACCCACCTTGGAGACCTCGATGCGCACCATTCCCGCCGCCGATGCCAATCGCGAATTCTCGAAGCTTCTTCGCGATGTCAGCGAAGGGGAGACCATCGTGGTCACGTCTCGTGGCAAGCCAGTGGCGCGGATCTCTCCTGTGGGCGAGGCCGACCTGCCGGGACGGGACAGTGCCAGGGTGGCGCTGCTGACGCGCCTGCGCGAACAGCCCGCCATCGGGGCCACCTGGACCCGGGACGAGTTGTACGAGGACTGATTTCCGTGCTGGCGCTCGACACCAACGTCCTGGCCTATGCCGAGGGCGTCAACGATGCCCGCCGTCAGGCTCGCGCATTGGACATCATCGCCGCCCTGCCGTCGGGCACGGCGCTGGTTCCGGTGCAGGTTCTTGGGGAATTGCATCGCGTGCTGACCGTCAAGGCCGGCCGCACGCCCGGGGCCGCGCGGGACGCCATTCTGTCGTGGATGGATGCCCTGATCTGTCGGGATACATCGTCGTCCGCCCTGCTGTCGGCGCTGGATCTGGTGGCCGATCACCGACTGTCATTCTGGGATGCGCTGATCCTGGCCGTCGCCGCCGAGGCCGGGTGCCGTCTGCTGTTGACCGAGAACTTGCAGGAGGGATTTACCTGGCATGGGGTGACCGTGGTGAACCCGTTCGCGGAAACCATCCATCCCTTGCTCGCCGGCATGATGAGTGCCGCGGGCCATATCCACTGACCAGATTTTCGGACACGGACGGCGAACATGGCGGTGCAATCGACCTCTTTGGCCGAGCTGGCGCGGCGAATACGGCAGACCGCCACGGAACTGGCGCTGGAGGCCCTGGCCTTCGCTCCCCGGACCAAGGTGGAGGAGACGGTTCGAGGCTGGTTCGGCAAAGGCTTTGGTCCCGAGGGACCGCCAAGCCAGTCCACAGTGGCACGGGCCTTGGCCCTGGCGGCCGATCTGGCGATGACCCTGCCCTCGGCCAGCGGCAGCACCGCCATCGACCGCATGCTGCGCCAGCGCCGCCCCCAGCCGGGCGAGGAAGAGGCCTACCATTACAGTTGCGTTTTTAATGCGATATGGCACCGTCGAGCGACTGCTTGATGCGCTCGTCGCCATAAGGACCATGCGATGATGTGGGCAGGCATGATCCGGCACCGCTGCAGCCTGATGGCAATGCGGCGGATTTCCTGA
>JACRFY010000131.1 GCA_016212565.1 Magnetospirillum sp.
ACTATCCCAAGGGCCTCAAGGTCACCGACGCCGAGATGGACGCAATCGCCATCAACGGCTGCGACTTCCATCCAGAGTGGAACTACACCATCTCACCCCGAAAGCCGGATCGTGCGGTTGTTTTGGCGTAGATCCTTACGCGGGACCCAGGGCGGGCGCACAATTCCGGCCATGCCCGCACGCTGGAACGCCGACAACCGTCCACCTTCGCTCGCCGAGTTCACGGCGCGCTTCCCCACGGACGACGCCTGCGCCGCCTACTTGGAGACCCGCCGTTGGCCGGAGGGGTTCGTGTGTCCTGGCTGTAGCTCGTGCCGGGGCTGGAAGCTCCAGACCAAGCGTTGGACCTGGGAGTGCCGTGACTGCGGGCGGCAGACCTCAGTGACCGCCGGGACCGTCATGCACGGTTCCAAGGTGCCATTACGGACGTGGTTCCTGGCCGCCCACCTGTTGGCTACCCATTCCAATGGCATGTCGGCCCTCCAGCTTCAGGCCAAGCTCAACCTCGGCTCCTACAAGACGGCTTGGCTGCTGCTCCACAAGCTGCGCCGAGCCATGGTCGCGCCCGACCGGATGCCCCTGTCCGGCGACGTCGAGGTGGACGAAACCACCATTCCCTACCGCACCAAGGACGAGCCGGTCGCCGGGGGCCAGGGGCGCAGCCAGATCGGCAAGATCGCCGTCATCGGCGCGGTCGAACTGCTGGAAGGCAACAAGCCGGGACGCATCCGGCTGGAAGTGGTGCCCGACTACAAGGGGCCGACGCTCAAGGGCTTCATCGAACGGAACGTCCGGCGCGGCAGCCACATCTGGACCGACGACAACAAGAGCTACTATGGACTCCAGGGCTACGGCCACACCCCGCGCGTCATCGGCAAGATGGCCGCCCACATCCTCATGCCGTGGATTCACCGGGTCTTTGCCAACATGAAGCGTTGGGGCCTCGGGGTGTTCCACGGCTTCCGCGACAAGTACCTCAACGCCTACCTGAACGAGTTCGTGTTCCGCTGGAACCGCCGCCACAGCTACCGTTCGGCCTTTGAGCGGTTGGTCGGGATCGGCATCGCCATGGCCCCTGCGACGTGCGCCGACATCAGGGCATCAGCGTGATTGGTAGCCCCAGCCACCCGGTTGATTGAACATCCGGTAGCCGTTGGCCATGCTGACACTGTCACCCTCCTTGGCCGCTTCCACCCATGTGCAGACCGCATCGGGATAGGCTGATTTGTCTTCGGCAAGCCCTCCGTTTTCGACCTGACCGGGTATGAAGCAATCGACATCCACCAGGAAAACGCATTCCGCCTTCGGACATCGGCTGCCACACACAATCTCGAACGGGCGGCGACCTGGGTGCGTCTCCTGGCCCTGACAGAACCACGCCACAAGCATGTCCAGTCGTGCCTGTTGGGAACCGGCCACGCCCCTCATGCGGGATGAGAACGCGCCTACTGTGCCGTCCCGAGTGGGCCATGCCACCGTGGCCATTGGCCCACTCGGATCGCCAAGGACAAGGAAGCCCCTCAATGTCGCATCAGGGTACTGAGAGCGGATTTCGTCCACGCTTTGGCCGACGTGAAGTGGTGGAAACGGCATAGGCTGCGGGTTCGCGGCTGTGCAACCAACCAAGAGGAGCGTTATCAGAAAACCGGCTATTGCGCGCATGGATATGCCCCCCAGCTACGACCATTCTGCACAACCGACGGTCAATCTGGAACCCAGATTTAGCCTACATCAGGATATTGCGGTCGCCGGAGCCATGGGGATAAGCCGTTTATTTGATCACACACTTTAAATCCACGGTCCGGAATCTCATCGATTCGCCTTTTATATAAACCACCCCAAAGCAATTCGCAGAGCTGTTTGGTCTGGATTGGCCAATCACTTTTAAATCTTGCATCCCTTATAACGCAAAGTACATGCTGATGAACCACGTTCCAGAGTGCGTTGCGGAGCGGTTCGTCGGCACTTTTCGTCTGAACGGCTGAACGTAGAGCCTTGAATGAATTGCACTCGGAAAATCTCATCGTTATGTCCGCCGTCTGTTCTCGCGCCACTATCCGGCCATCCCGAGGGGCGGTCAACCCCATTGCCCGGAATGAGGTATTTTGACCGGCGATCATGCTCGGATATCCACGCGGCAAGGGCACCGGAGGAAACACCGGCGCACTGGTAAGAGATATCTTCGACTCCTAGCAAATATGGCGCAAAGACAAGAGTTCCGCCCCCCTCCGCCCGCCCTGTCGGGTTTGCGACACAACCGGCGTCCCAGTGCTGGCGCGGATCTTGCTGGAACCGCGGACGCATACCGCTGTCGTGGAGGCTCCGTGATGACCGATCCCCAAGCCCTGGAAACGATGATCGCCACCGCGGTCGAGCGATTCTATCGCCTGGCCGAGCACGACCCGGTGATCGGCCCGGTGTTTGCCGCCGCCATCGCCGATTGGCCCGGGCACCTGCAGGTGGTGCGGGATTTCTGGTCGAAGATCCTGCTCGGCACCGAGCGCTACCAGGGCAACCCGTTCCAGGCCCATGCCGGCATGACCCTGGCCCCGGCGCTGTTCGACCGCTGGCTGGAGCTGTTCGCCGCGGTGGCCGCCGCGACCCTGCCGCCGGCCGAGGCCGCCAAGGCCCTGGCGCAGGCCCGGCACATGCGCGCCTGCCTGCAAGGCGGCACCTGCGACCACCGGCCGCGGCGCATCGTCCCGCAACGGGCGGCAACGCGCGCCTGACCCCGCCTCAGCCGTGCCCCTGGCCGCCGCAGCCGCAGGTGCCGCGCGGCGTGTTGAAGACGAAGCCGCCCCCGTCCTCGCCATCGGCGACGAAGTCGAGGCTGACGCCGGTCAGCGTCGCCAGGACCTCGGCGGTGACGAACACCGTGAGGCCGCCGAACGCCAGGGTCTGCTCGTCGCCCTCCGGCCGGTCGTCGAGTTCGAGGCCGTAATTCGGGCCATGGCAGCCGCCCGGCTCGGCGGTGATGCGCAGGCCGGTGGTGGGCTCGTCGGCCTCGGCCACGGCACGGCAGGCCGCGGCCACGGCACGGTCGGTCACAGTCAGCATGGTCGGATCTCCTCAGTCTCACCGACCGCATAGCTGCAACCGTCGTGCCGAGTCAAGCCGTCCCCCGTCGATCAGCCGGCAAGGCGGAAACAGGTCATCAGCTCGTTGAGGTGCCGCGACTGCTCCTCCAGGGAATGGGCGGCGGCGGCCGATTCCTCGACCAGGGCGGCGTTCTGCTGGGTCATCCCGTCCATCTGGCCGATGGCGGCGTTGATCTGATCGATCCCCGACGCCTGCTCCTGCGACGCCGCGGCGATCTCGGCGATGATGTCGGCGACCCGCTTCACCGAGCCGACGATCGCCTGCAAGGTATGACCGGCGCCCTTGACCAGGTCGGCCCCGCTCGCGACCTGGCCGCTGCTGTCGGCAATCAGCCGCTTGATCTCCTTCGACGCCAGGGCCGAACGCTGGGCGAGGTTGCGCACCTCCTGGGCGACCACGGCGAAGCCCTTGCCGGACTCGCCGGCCCGCGCCGCCTCGACGGCGGCATTGAGGGCCAGCAGGTTGGTCTGGAAGGCGATCTCATCGATCATGCCGACGATATCGCCGATCTTCTGCGAGCCGGCCTCGATGCGCCCCATGGCGTCGACCGCCTGCCCGACCACCGTGCCGCCGGATTCGGCCACCTCCAGCGCGCTGGCGGCCAGCAGGTTGGCTTGGCGGGCGCTGGCGGCGTTCTGCCGCACCGTCGCCGCCAGTTCCTCGACACTGGCCGCGGTTTCCTCCAAGGCGCTGGCCTGCTGCTCGGAGCGCTCCGACAGGTCCTGGCTGCCGGCGGCAATCTCCGCGGCGGCGTTGCCGATCTGCGCCGAGGTGCGATTGATGTTGGCGACGATCCCCGACAGGTGCTCGCCCATGGCGTTGACATCGTCCTTCAGGCGCAGGAAGGCGCCGAGGTATTGCCCCGCCATGCGCCGCCGCAGGTCGCCCTCGGACATGGCGGAGACCACGCCGACCAGTTCGGTGAGGCCGGTCTCGACCGTGGCCATCAGCCGGTTCATGCCCTCGGCCAGGGTCAGCATGAAGCCGTGATGGCCGGCGATGGGCAGGCGGCCGCCGAAGGCGCCGTTGCTCGCCGCCACCACCAGCCCGGCCACCTCGGCCTCGACGGCCAGTTGCTCGGTGAGGTCGGTCCACTCGACCACCGTGCCCAACCGGTCGCCGGTGCCGTTGACCACCGGGGTGACGGCAATGTCGAAGGTGCGTCCGCCGAGCACGATGCGGGCGGTGCCGGCGCTCTCGGCGCCCAGCATGTCGGCGAGCGTCGGATGCAGCCCGGCGGCGGGACCATCGATGAGACGCTCGGCACCGATCCCCACCGCGTCGGCGATGGACCTGAAGGCGGCGGCGAAGGCGGCGTTGAAATAGATCACCCGGCCGTCGGTATCGGCCAGCAGCGCCCGGCTCGACATGGCGTCGAGAGCGGTCTGGATGCGCACCGCCCGCACGCCGGTCTCGTGGATGACGGCCAGCGAGCGGGCCATCTCGCCCAGTTCGTTGGCGGAATCGCGCTCGGGGACCTCGACCCCGCGCTCGCCGGCGGCCAGCCGGCCGATGCAGCGGACCATCGCCGCCATCGGCCGCGAGACGCTGCGGCCGATCCGCACCGAGACGCTCGCCGTGACCAGGATCACCACCAGGGTGATGGCGCCGAGGGTCCGCGCCGCGCGCCAGAAGGCATCGGCGACGTCGTCGACATAGATGCCCGAGCCGACGATCCATCCCCACGGCGCGAAGCCGGCGACGTACGAAATTTTCCGCACCGGCTTGGTGTGGCCCGGCTTCGGCCACAGATACTCGACGAAGCCGCGCCCCCCGGTCGCCACCACCGCGGCCATGTCGACGAACAGTTTCTTGCCGGTCGGATCGGCGAAGTCGGCGAGAGTCCGGCCATCGAGCGTGGCGTTGATCGGATGCATGATCATCCGCGGCTCGGCATCGTTGACCCAGAAATATTCGCCGTCGCCATAGCGCAACCGGCGAAGCGCGGCCAGAGCGCCGGCCTTGGCGTCCTCGGCGCTCAGACGCGCGGCGCGTTCCTCGCCATGGAAGTATTCGACGATGCCCAGCGCCGTCTCGACCACGTGGCGGGTCTTGACCCGCCGGTCCTCCATGCCGCTGTTCCACAGCCCCACCAGACTGGCGGCGATGAGCACGATCATCCCCGCCACCGACAAGGCGACGATCAAAAGCAGCTTGGCGCGAATGCGCCAATTGCCGATAGCCATGGCATTTCCCCCGAAGCGCCCGATCCGTTGCCGGAAGCCTACCCTATCTGGTGGGAAATGCCCATCCTCGTCAGGCCTCGGGCGAACCAACCCAAAATTTGGGCCTCTTTTCCTCGTCCACAGGTTAAACTGGCGAGTAACTCTCTTTTCCGTATCCCGACGCCGCTCAGATCGCCATCTACGCGTTGCATCTGCCAAAAAAGCCCAATATGCTTTCCTTAGGGCGGAAGATATAGGGTGGTCGGGGTGTCAGTCGTTGCAAAAGAAGAGGCGGGCCCAATTCTGCAAACTGTTTCTGAACGGATACAAGCGACAGGGAAATTGGCCCTGCTGTATCTGCTTGCTTTCGTGGATTTATGCACAGAGAAAGCATATATGATTGCCAACGACAAATATGTCGTAACTCTGAGAGCAATGTTGGCGCTTCTAATCTTATTCTTGTTTATCGACGGGGCATATCGAGGCTGGGCTCTTTCCAAGGTCAATGTGCCGGCGGCGGTTGGTTACGCCCTTTGAATAGTATTTTTTGTCTTGTCGAAAAATCTCGATCGTAACTTTCGATTTGCAATCGACAGGATTGCCGAAGCTAATACAATTCATTTTACGAATGAATCCCAAAAGGAGCGGGCGCGTGGGCAGCGTAAATTTGTCCGCGCAAGGCAGATTGAAGAGATTGTTTGGCGAACCATAAAGCGCAACGTTGAGAGATGGGCTCTTATATTCGCCATACTTGGCCTCGCCGCTTCTTCGGCGCCATGGATAAATTCGTCATGGATTCCAAAGGCATACAACGCATACAATTCGATGCTTGGCGGAGATTATTACCTTGCCGCGATAAAGTCACTCCACCTTTTTATACACATAGCCCTGCTCTCAAGCTTGTCACTGCTCATTGGCGGCCGACTCGGGAAAGTTTTATACTACTGTACACGCGGCGGCCACCTTCAAGGAATGAAGGTTACGCGGAATATCAAGGGAGTTCCCGTGAATTTCGTTTTATCCTTTAATCCACAGCCTGCTCATCCGGATGGAATGGGCGGAGCGAAGCCGCTGGGTGAATTTTTCCTTTACTGCGCAACGCGAATATCCTACTTGCTTTTTGTATTTCTCATCTCCCTCCTCGTTTTGCTGTGGTACCCGCTGCCCGACACTGCACCAATTAAAGTTGGCACGGCCATTCAGTTCGCCGCCACGTTTATTGTTGGTGGGATTTTGTATGTTATACTATTCACGCTGCCACTCCTATCGATCAGAGGGCAACTCAATATTGCAAAGCGCGCCTATCAACTTCGAGGGGACGAATTGAGCAGAAAATTGACCGAGACCATTGGCCGATTCCAGAAAGAAATCGACTATGTGCTATCCGAAGCCGCCGAAAATGCAGCGGACAAATGTTCCATATGCCAGTTGAAAATGCAGATCGATACGTTCGAAAAGGCAGCGAGCATCCGCACTTCGTTCATTCATCAAATAAACTCCATGCAGACATTCCCGCTTACAGGAGGGTCGTGGATTAGATACGCAGCTAGCGGCCTATCGATACCTTTCGTAATCTACGTCACGTGGGACAAAATAATGAAGGTTGCCTCGGATATGTTCGGGCACTCCCTATAAGGCAAAGCGCGCGAGGCCTCAGCCCCCTCCCCCAGGTTAAATCCGGCCTCGGGATGGCATGCCCCCGGCAGGATCACTCGTGCCGACGATGGCGTGAGGCAAACAAGCGCTACGCGCTGCCCCTACAGCATCAACCGCCGCGCCACCGCGTCGTAGCCCTCGACCTTGGCCAGCGGGCCGATGGCGGCGAAGGTGGGGGTGGTGGCGAACACCCGCTTGGCCACCCGCACCACGTCGGCGGCGGTCACGCCCTCGACCTTGCCCACCACCTCGGCGACCGGCACCGGGCGATTGAAGACCAGGATCTGGCGGGCCAGTTGCTCGCAGCGGGTGCTGGTGCTCTCCAGGCTCATCAGGATCGACGACTTCAACTGGGCGCGGGCGCGCAGCAGTTCCGGCTCGTCGATGCCGGCGGTGACCTTGACGATCTCGTCGCACATCACCGGCATCAGCTCCGCCACTTCGTCCTCGCCGGTGCCGGCATAGACGCCGAACAGGCCGCCGTCGCCATAGGACGAGGTGAAGGCGTAGATCGAATAGGCCAGGCCGCGCTTCTCGCGGATTTCCTGGAACAGGCGCGACGACATGCCGCCGCCCAGCAGCGTCGACAGCACCGAGGCGGCATAGTAGTCGGGATCGTCGAAGGCGATGCCGTCGAAGCCGACCACCAGGTTGACCTGCTCGATGTCGCGCTCCTCGCGATACTCGCCGCCGACATAGCGGGCGACACCGAACTCGGCGTCGTTGTGGGGCGCCAGGCCCTGGAACGCCGACAGCGCCGCCTCGACCAGGGCGTCGTGCTCGACCCGGCCGGCGGCGGCCAGCACCATCCGCGGCGCGGAATAGTGGGTGCGCATGTAGCCGAGCACGGTGTCGCGGCCCATGGCGCGGACCAGGTCCTCGGTGCCCAGCACCGGGCGGCCGAGCGGCTGGCCGGGATAGGCGATGGCCTGGAAGTGGTCGAAGATGATGTCGTCGGGGGTGTCGTTGGCCTGGGCGATCTCCTGGACCACCACCGCCTGCTCGCGGGCCAGTTCCTCGGCATCCATGGTCGAGTGCTGGAGAATGTCGGCGACCACGTCGAGCGCCAGCGCCGCATCCTCCTTCAGCACCTTGGCGTAATAGGCGGTGTGGTCGCGGGCGGTATAGGCGTTGAGGTGCCCGCCCACCGCGTCCATCTCCTCGGCGATGTCCTGGGCCGAGCGGCGCTCGGTGCCCTTGAAGGCCATGTGTTCGAGCAGGTGGGAGATGCCGTTGATCTCGGCCGGCTCGTGGCGGGTGCCGGCGTCGACCCACACCCCCAGCGACACGCTCTCCACCGTGCTCATCGGATCGGTGACGACGGTCAGGCCGCCGGGGAGTCGGGTCTCGCGGATGGTGCTCATGCCCGGCCCCGGGCGCGGGCGAAGGCGGACACATAGTCCTTGATGCGCCCGGCATCGGCGGCGATGGTGTCCAGCCGCTCGGGCCGGTGCGGCAGATCGGCCATGTGCGCGGGCAGAGCCGGGCGGTGCCCCATCGCCGCCATCACCGCGTCGGGGAACTTGGCCGGATGGGCGGTGGCCAGGGCGATCAGCGGCGCATCGCGGCGCAGTTCGGCCTTCAGACCGGCGCCGACGCCGATGGCCGAATGGGGGTCGAGGATTTCGCCGGTCAACCGGCTCAGCTTCTTCATCAGGTCGAGGGTCCCCTGGTCGTCGAAACGGTGGCTTTCGAACAGCGTGCGCATCGCCGCCCAGGCGCCGTCGGGCATGGTCATGGTGCCGGAGTGGCGGAATTCGGTCATCAAGCGCTCCACCTGGCCGCCGTCGCGGGCGACGTATTCGAACACCAGGCGCTCGAAGTTGCTCGACACCTGGATATCCATACTGGGAGATAAGGTGGGCACGACGCCCTCGGCCTTCATCACCCCGCTGTCGAAGAAGCGGGTCAGGATGTCGTTGCGGTTCGAACCGACCACCAGCCGCTCGATCGGCAGGCCCATGCGCCGGGCGGCATAACCGGCGAAAACGTTGCCGAAGTTGCCGGTGGGAACGGCGAAATTGACCGTCACGTCCGGTGCCCCCAGGGCCACCGCGGCGGCGAAATAATAGGCGATCTGGGCCATCACCCGCGCCCAGTTGATGGAATTGACCGCCGACAGCTTCATGGCGTCGCGGTAGGCGAGGTCGTTGAACAGCGCCTTGACCAGATCCTGGCAGTCGTCGAAGGTGCCCTCGACGGCAAGGTTGCGCACGTTGTCGGACAGCACGCTGGTCATCTGCCGGCGCTGGACGTCGGAGACCCGGCCCAGGGGGTGGAGGATGACGATGTCCACCGCCGCGCGGTCGCGGCAGGCCTCGATGGCCGCCGAGCCGGTGTCGCCAGAGGTGGCGCCGACCACCATCACCCGCTCGCCGCGCTGCTTGAGCACGTGATCGAACAGCCGGCCGACCAGTTGCAGGGCGTAGTCCTTGAAGGCGATGGTCGGGCCGTGGAACAGTTCGAGGACCCACTGGTTGTGGCCGATCTGCTTGAGCGGCGCCACCGCCGGGTGGGTGAAGTGGGCGTAGGCCTCGGTGGCCATCGCCTTCATCTCCGCCTCGGTCAGGCAGCCGGCGGTGAACGGCGCCATCACCCGGGCGGCCAGCTCGGCATAGGGCAGGCCGCGCATGGCGCGGATCTCGGCGGCCGAGAATTGCGGCCAGGTTTCCGGCACGTAGAGTCCACCGTCGCGGGCCAGACCGGCCAGCAGGACTTCGTCGAAGGCGAGGACGGGGGCCTTGCCCCGGGTGCTGACGTACTTCACCGCGCGAACTCCAGGCGGAAAAAGGGCCTCAGACTAGCCGCAGGGGGCGCCAGGGGCAAGGCGGAAGGGAGGCGGGTCAGCCGCCCATCGCCAGGCGCGGCAGGTCGAGGGCGGCGAGGGCGCGGGCGAACTCCAGCAGTTCGAAGCCGAACAGGGGCAGGACGACGAACAGCATCCCGTAAACCACCGCCGCTTCGACCACCACGCCGAAGACGAAGCCGAGGACGACCTGCCCGGTCAGCGCAAAGGCGACGACCTGACGGTTTATTACCGGCACCGCCGCGCCGTCCGGCATGCTGGCGCGGACCCATCGCGCCAGCGGCGGCAGGCCGCGAAACAGGGCGGTGGCGGCGATCGTCAGGTTGAGCAGGCTGGGGAACTGGGTCGACAGCAGCAGGGCATAGACCCACCAATGTCTGGCCGCCAGCGGCATGGCGGCGATGCCGTCGAACAGGTCGCCCAGCGGCAGCAGCGGGTCACGGCCGGAAGCGAGGTCGAAGGCCTGTACGCCGACGACCATCGCCACCGTCAACAGGACGATCAGAACCACCGAGGCGACGAGGTCGACCGCCGCCAGCACCAGCGGCCACAACCCGCCCATCTCGATGCCGCGCCGCAACAGGCCGCGGGTGAGCCCCAGCGACAGCCAGTCGAAGGGGGCGTTGATCGCCGTCAGCAGGCCGAAGAACAGCAGCAGGGAGCCGGTCTTCGTCCATGTCGGCAGCGGTGCCAGTGCGGCCGGCGCGGTGACGACCGCCAGCAGGACCGCGGGCAGGAAGAGGGACAGGAACAGGGCTTGCCGGCGACGGCGGCGGGCGAGACCCTCAAGCCAGAGGACAAGCCAGGCGACAGCGACAGCGACAGCGCCAGCGCCAGCGCCAGCGAAAGCGACAGCGACAGCGACAGCGACAGCGAAAGCGAAAGCGAAAGCGCCAGCGCCAGCGCCAGCGCCAGCGCCAGCGACAGCGACAGCGAAAGCGCCAGCGCCAGCGCCAGCGCCAGCGCCAGCGCCAGCGACAGCGACAGCGACAGCGACAGCGACAGCGCCAGCGCCAGCGCCAGCGCCAGCGACAGCGACAGCGACAGCGCCGATTTTAACTCCGCCCCAAACGACCGCGCAAGCCACACCAAGCCACGCCCAGACCCTCCATCCCGTCGCCCTGTTCGACTGGATAAAAGCGCCCACCATTCCTGCCGCCACCGCAACCGCCAGCAACCGCTGCCCCCCGCCAATTTCGGGCAGCCTCAGCGCCTTCTCCGCCAGCCCCACTTCGCCGGACAGCGCCCACACCAGAAACACCACCAGCAGCGGATAGAGCAGCGCCAGCAGCAGGCAGCGGTCGAGGGCGGCGGGGCTCCACAGCGGCACCTCGGCCGTCAGGCCGAACAGGCGCCGCTGGGCCGGCGGAGCGGCGGTGCCGGCATCGCCGAAGAAGCGGTCGACGGCGTCGAGGACGCGGGTCAGCAGGCCGGTATAGACCGCCACCGCCGGGCCGCCGTCGGCGAGGCGCCGACGCAGGCGGTCGTAGGCGTCGCGCTCGGCCGATCCCGCCGCCGCCCCGCCGCCGCCGAGGATCAGGGCGTAGCGGGCGAACAGCAGCGAAACCGGAGCCACGACGAGCGCGGCAAGCAGGGTCCCCAGCGCACCCTCGATAACGGGCTCAAGCATCGGCACTCCTCCCCGACGGCGAGTATGGCCGATGTCGGGGACGGGCTCAAATGGACTTTGCCGTCCGTCGGACCGCGCAGGGCCACCACGGGGGCTGTTCCGTCCGCCCCATTTCCCCTCGTCATCGCCGCGAACGCGCATCGGCGCTGACTTAACAGGCTGCGGAAAAAGTCTCATCATTCCCGCGCAAGCGGGAATCCATGCCTCTGCCAATCAACATGTTGCGGCAAGATCTGTGCTTTACCCCAACATGGATCCCCGCTTTCGCGCTACGGCATTCACACATCTCTATTTGGTTTTGCCGCGACCCCAGAATAATCGTCATGCCCGGACTTGATCCGGGCATCCACGTCTTTCCGCATGACTATCGTTGTCGAAAGCGGCACCACGTGGATGGCCGGGTCAAG
>JACRFY010000132.1 GCA_016212565.1 Magnetospirillum sp.
CGTGCCTTCACATTTCGCAACGACGATGCCCAAATCTCCAGCGTCGTCTCTATCGATGCCCCTGCCATGGCCCATGACCTCCGAATCATGGTTCCCCATTGATTCAGACGTTCATGGAAATAGCAACTGTAATGCTAGGCGGCTATCGCGTCATGGCCCTGGAGAAGGTGCGGCAGGAAATCTCCGAGCTTGACGCCGCAATCAAGCTGGACCAACGGAAAGCGCTGGACGTGAAGAAGTTCGGCCCCGCTGCCCTGATCAGGTAGTCAGCGATAACCGGCGGCTCATCTTCGGTTCCCCCACAGGGCACCGGAGGTGGGCTGTCGGGATTTTTTCGAGAGCCTGCGTGTGGGGAAAGCGTGTGTGGAAACGCTTCGCAGCGTTCCTCCAACTCGTTGATTTTTAAGTGAAAATACAGGTGCAAAGAGATTGGCGTCCCCTAGGGGATTCGAACCCCTGTTGCCGCCGTGAGAGGGCGGTGTCCTAGGCCTCTAGACGAAGGGGACTTCGTGGCAAGGGCCGCTTTATCCCCGAAACCCCGCCGCGATGCAAGCACTATTTCATACGACGGTCAGCGGCAGGGGCCGGAAGGCGTTGCCGTCGGCTGTCGGCCGCCAGGCGGTCGGGGGGCCGGCTTGGCCCGCTATCACCGGGACGATCAGCCACACCAACTCCGGCTCGAAGGCCATCGCCCGGTCGATTGCCGAGGGGCGTGCGGCGGCGTCGGGGTGGGAGTGCCAGTGGCCGACCACCCGCTCCTCGGTGCCGCGGACCGCCTTCTCGACCGCCAGGCGCACCGCCGGGTCGAGCTCGAAGCGGTCGCCGCTGCCGGCCAGCAGGTTGGCGGCGGCGGCGACCCGCGTCACCAGGATGGTGCGGTCGCCGCGTCCGACCAGCAGGCCGCAGGCCTCGGCCGGATAGGCTGCGACGGCCGCGGCGGCGATCGAGGCCAGTTCGGTTGCGGCGATCTGAAGGGCGGTCACCGCGACGGCGGGGCCGGTATCAGCGCGAAACTGCCGGAAACGCGGCCGCTCGCCGGGTCGAGGACCAACACGCGCTCGGGGCCGCCGCCGCTCAGGCGCAGCACCACCCGCTCGCCGGCGATGGCCATCTGCTCGACCCGCGCGCCCGCCGGCAAGGCGATCTCGACCTCGCCGAAGCCGCCGGTCGGGCGCGACGCGGTCACCGGGGGGTTGCCCATCCGGGTCGAAACCCCGTAGACCAGCAGACCGAGACCGGCCACCAGCAGCACCCCCATTCCCAACACCAAGGCCTTGAGCGCTTTCATCGGCTGCGATTCACTGGTTTATCCGTTCGTCCAAGGAAGGCCATGCCCCCCGATTCACCGCTTTGCCCCGCCCCGGTCGCCATCGACGAGGCGGGACTCCGTCTCGACAAATGGCTGGCGCTCCGGCTGCCGGACCTGTCGCGCACCCGCGTCAAGGCCCTGATCGAAGAGGGCTGCGTGCGTGGCGACGGCGGGACCATAACCGACCCCTCGCAGCGGGTCAAACCCGGGCAGGCGGTGGTTGTCGCCGTGCCGCCCGATGCGCCCGCCGAGCCCGAGGCCCAGGACATCGAACTGGTGGTCGCCTACGAGGATGCCGACCTGATCGTCGTCGACAAGCCGGCCGGGATGGTGGTCCATCCGGCGCCCGGCAGTCCCGACCGCACCCTGGTCAACGCGCTGCTGGCCCATTGCGGCGAGTCGCTGTCGGGGATCGGCGGGGTGCGGCGTCCGGGCATCGTCCATCGCATCGACAAGGACACCAGCGGCCTGGTGGTGGTGGCCAAGAACGACCGCGCCCATCGCGCCCTGGCCGAGCAGTTCGCCGTCCACAGCATGCAGCGCGCCTATTGGGCGCTGGTGTGGGGCCAACCGGTGCCGGCCAAGGGCACCGTCAGCGGCAACATCGGCCGCTCGAATACCGACCGCAAGAAGATGGCGGTGGTCGCGGGGCGCGGCAAGCCGGCCGTCACCCACTACCGGGTGCTCAGGACCTTCGCCGCGGGGGCGGTCAGCCTGGTCGAGTGCCGCCTGGAAACCGGCCGTACCCATCAGATCCGCGTCCACATGACCGCCATCGGCCACCCCCTGGTCGGGGACGCCACCTATGGGCGGGGGCGCGCCAACCGGCTGAAGGGACTCGATCTGGAGACCCGCCGTCTTCTGGCCGAGTTTCCCCGTCAGGCACTCCATGCCTACCTGCTCGGGTTTACCCATCCTACTTCGGGCGGGCAGGTGTTACTCGAAAGCAGTATGCCTCGGGACATCAATGTCTTACTTAAAAATTTAGACACCCTATAAAATCCCACTATACCTGACTGCACAACTGTGGCATTCTCAGCCTCAAGAGAATGCGATAAACATTGGCAGTCGGGCTTTCGAGCTCCGACCGCGCGCGGAGGGTGAACCCCTCCCGGCCAAGAGAGGAGACTTGATATGTCCGCCATCGCCTCCACCCTGTCGCTCGCCCCCGAGGGCAACCTGTCGCGCTACCTCCAGGACATCCGCAAGTTCCCCATGCTGGGCCCGGAGGAGGAGTACATGCTGGCCAAGCAGTTCCGCGAGCAGGGCGACGCCGCCGCCGCCAATCGGCTGGTGACCAGTCACCTGCGCCTGGTGGCGAAGATCGCCATGGGCTACCGCGGCTACGGCCTGCCGATCGGCGAACTGATCAGCGAGGGCAACGTCGGCATCATGCAGGCGGTGAAGCGCTTCGATCCCGATCGCGGCTTCCGTCTCGCCACCTATGCTATGTGGTGGATCCGCGCCGCGATCCAAGAGTACATCCTGCATTCGTGGTCGCTGGTGAAGATGGGAACCACGGCGGCGCAGAAGAAGCTGTTCTTCAACCTGCGCAAGCTCAAGGGCCAGATGCAGGCGATCGAGGAGGGCGACCTCAGCCCCGAGAACGTGCGCAAGATCGCCGAGCATCTCGATGTCGCCGAGGCCGACGTGGTGAGCATGAACCGCCGTCTGGCCAGTCCCGATCACTCGCTGAACGCGCCGGTGCGCGCCGACGGCGAGGGCGAATGGCAGGATTGGCTGGTCGACGATCGCGACGACCAGGAGACCGACCTCGGCGAGCGCGAGGAGATGGGGCGGCGGCGGCGGCTGCTCAGCCAGGCGCTGAAGAGCCTCAACGACCGCGAACGCCACATCCTCACCCAGCGGCGGCTCAAGGACGACCCGGTGACGCTGGAGGACCTGTCGCAGCATTACGGCATCTCGCGCGAACGGGTGCGGCAGATCGAGGTCCGCGCCTTCGAGAAGCTGCAGAAATCGATGAAGAACGCCGCCGTCGAAGCGCCGGCGCATTGAGGACCGAGGCCGTTTGCCAACCCTCGCCCGCAAGCGGGCGAGGGACGGTCAGTAGTTCCGCCGCCAATTCAGCCCCAATCCGCCGCCGGACATCTGCCCCAGCTGGGTCGAGACGGTAAATCCCGCGCCCAGTTCGCGCTCGACCGCCACGCTGCCCAGGCCGCCGGTTCCCTGGTCGACGCGGACGAAGGTGTCCTCGCCGATGTACTTGCCGGCGCTGAGGGTGGGGCTGGTGCCCGACGAGGCGCCGATGTCGAGCACGTCGAGACCCAGCATTCCCCGCACCTTTCCCACCGGGTCGAAGCCATCCTCGCCGCCGGCGAGGCCGCCGGCCGCCATGCGGGCCAGTTGGATCTGCTGCATCGCCGACAGCTTGCCGGCCTCCTTGTCGAACAGCAGGCGGGCGAGGATCTCGTCCTTGGGCAGCGGCGGTTCGGAGGTGAATTCCAGGGCCGGCGCGTCGGGGGTGCCGGTCAGGGCAACGCGGGCGATGGCGTCGCGGGCCTGGGCCTCGGCGGTGACGTCCAGGCGCGGGGTCAGGCTGCCGTCGAAGCTCACCCGGCTGTCCTTCGACAGCTTGAAGCTGCGCCCCAGGGTGTCGAAGCGGCCGCGGTCGACCTGCACGGCGCCGGTCAGCTCCGGCGCCGCCACGGTGCCGCCGACCAGCATCCGGCCATCCCACACCGAATCGAGGCCGCGACCGCGGGCAAAGGCCCGCTCGACGACCAGCGCCAGGTCGAGGCGGATCGCCTCGGCGGCCGTCGATTCCGTCGATTCGGCCGGTAGCGCCGAGGGCGGCGGCGGGCGGGCGGGATTGATCTCCACCACCTCCAGCGGTGTGGCGTCGCCGCCGCCCAGGCGGGCGATGTCGAGTTCGCCGCGGGTCACGGTGACGCTGCCGCTGACCGTGCCGCCATCGGGATTGCCGTCGAGGCCGATACCGGCGTCGACGACGGCGCGCACATCGTCGCGACGCACGGCATTGAAGGCGGCGAGGGTCACCCGGCCGTTCCACGCCCCGGCCAGCGAGACCTCGCCCGCCAATCGCGCCTGTCCGCGCTGGCCGTCGCGGCCCGCGGCGTTCAGCCGGACCCGCTCGCCGTCGAGAACCGCGTCGGCGGTGAGGCCGGTCAGCGTCGTTCCCATGTCGAGGAACTCCCAACTGCCCTCGGCGAGGTGGGCGCGGCCGGCGAAGCGGGGGGCGGCGAGGGTGCCGGAGACGGCGACCTCGCCGTCGAGGCGACCGGTGAAGACGTGGCCGACCAGGGCGGGCACCGCCTCGGTCAGGCGGCCGAGGTCGCCGGAAACGCTCGCCCGCGCATCGAGTGCGCCCGCCGCGGCGAGAGGAACCGAGCCCTCGGCGCGCACGGTCAGCAGGGCGCCACCGCGCCCGGTGCCGATGGCCAGGCGGACGGGGGCGAGCGTGACCGCGTCATCGCTCCAGCGCACCATTGCCGGGGCGGTGAGGCGGATCGGCTGACCCTCGACCGCCAGGCGCAGGGACTCGATCGCCGCCTGGCGGTCGCCGATCCGGCCGGCGGCGGCCAGGGTCGCGGCGGTCATGCCCTGCCACGCCAGATCGGCGCCTTCGATCCGCAGCGCCACCGTGCCCGGTTCGAGGGCGGCGACGGCGCTGAGGCGGCCGGAGGCCGGGACCCACTGGCTCAAATCGGGCACCTCGGCGCGCAGGCGGCCGCGCAAGCCATCGGCGAGCGTCAGGGTGCCGGCCACCTGCGTGTCGCCGGAGCGGGCCATCAGTCCGGTGATGCGCACGATGTCGCCGAGTTCGACCCGTGCCGCGCCTTCGACCGGATAGCCGGCGATCTCCATCACCGTCCCCACCGCACCGGCCGGGTGTTCGCCCAGCGCGCCAAGGTCGAAGGCGGCGGTGCCGGCGGCGGGCGGCAGGCCGGCGGCGACGATGCCGGAGCCGGTCGCCGTCCCCCAGGCGTCGGGATTGGCAAGCATGCCGGAGACCCGTCCCTGGGCCTGGGCACTGCCGGTCATTTCGCCCAGTGCCGACAGGTCGGGGAGGACGAAGGTCGTCCACAGGTCCAAGGTGGGACTGACGCGGCCGCGCAGGCGGGCGGCGGCTTTGGCTCCGGTCAGTTCGGATTGGGCGAGATGCAGGCGGCCGTCGTTTCCCAGATGGCCGGCGAGGCGGGCCTTCGGCGCCGGTCCCAGCAGGCGGTCGAGGGCGGCGATGCCGGAGGCGAAGGCGCGGGCCTGGACGCGGCCGATGAAGGTCAGGTCGGGGGTCAGCAGGTTGCCGGCCAGGTGGGCATCGAGGTGGAGCCGGCCCTTCAGGGCCAGTCCGGTGGGGATTCCCAGGCGGTCGAGACGCGGCGCCTCGGCGTGAACCATCAGCGTCGCGCGGCGGCCCCAGTCCTCGACCACCCCCACGGCGGCGAGTTCGGCACCGGCGGCGGTCAGCCGCGCCCGGCCCAGGCGCAGGCGGCCGAGATCGAGCGCGACGTCCCCGGCCGCTTCCAGCCCCACCACTCCCGCCAGTGCCGGGTGGCCGTCGAGATGCGGGGTGTCGACGGTGCCGCCGAACGCGGCCAGCCACAGGGTTTCCTCGGGGACCACCCGGGCCTGGGCGTTGAGCTGTCGCCAGGTCAGCGGGCCGAGGCGGCCGGGGCCGATCTCGACCACCCCGTCGATCACCGGGGCGGGCAGGCGGCCGGCGACGAAGCCGCTGGCGGTCAGCCGCCCCGCCAGAGGCTGTCCGGCCAGACTTTGCCACGACTCCAGCCGCGGTACCGTCAGGTACCAGCGCAGATCCAGGTAGTCGCTGCCGGCACTGCCGGCGATGCGCGCCTGCGCGCCGTCGTCGGCGCGCAGGGACAGGTCGACGCGGCCATCGGCGCGCAGGCCCTGGACGGTGCCGTCGAGGACAAGGCCGATCCGCCGTCCGGCCACCGGCGGCTCCAGGACGATGGGGGCGGAAACCGCGTCGATGCCCACCGGCAGCGGCAGGCGGAAGGCGCCGCCGCCCGCGCTCTCTCCCTGGGGCAGGCGGGCGACGTCGATGCCGGCGGCGACCAGGCGGTCGATGACCAGGCGCCGCCGCAGCAACTGGGCCGGGTGCCAGGCGACCTCGATCCCCTGCACGGTCAGCCACACCCCGGCATCGTCGGCGACGGTCAGGGCGCGGATGTCGATGCGGAACGGCCAGCGCAGGTGGAGGCCGTCGATGGTCAGCGAGGGAGCGGCCTGCATGGCCAGCCGGCCCAACAGCCGCTCGCCGGCCGGGGCGTGCAGCAGGGCGGCGGCTCCCCCCACCGCCACGATCAGGGCGACGAGGATCGCGGCACAGGCGACGGCAAGGCGGCGCAGCGACGGTGGCATGGAGGGAAGATTAGAACGCCTGGCCGAGACTCAAGGTGAACTGGACGGGATCGTCGATGCCCTTGCGGGGATTGAGCGGCACCGCCACGTCGGCGCGGGCGGGACCGAACGGGGTATGGTAGCGAAATCCCAGTCCGGCGCCCCAGAACAGCGGCTGGCCGACATCGGGGCTGGCGGTGGGATAGGCGCGGCCGCCCTCGATGAAGGGGACGATGCCGATGGTGTCGGTCACCTTGGCGCGCAATTCGACGCCGAAGGCGAAGGCGGAGCGGCCGCCGATGGGATCGCCGGAATCGTCGACCGGCCCGGCCATCTGATAGCCGAACCCGCGCACCGAGCCGGGGCCGCCGACATAGAAGCGCTTGTCGGCCGGCACGTCCGCCGCCTTGGCGCCCTGAAGCGTCCCGGCCCGCACCCAGCCGGCACCGATCAGCCGCGGCCGCGGCACCAGCTCGACGTAATGCGTGTCGTAGACTTCCATGCGGGTGAACGGCGGGGTGGTGATGCCGAACGGCTGCACCTGGGCGAACAGGCGGTTGCCGCGGGTGGGGTCGAGCAGGTCGTCGCTGGAATCCTGGCGCAGCTCGACCGGCAGCGACAGCAGGGTGAACTCGCGATGGCGGTCCTGCTGGTCTTCGAAGGTGCGCTCGGCGGCCAGCGACACCGAAGCGCTCCACACCTCGGCGAAGTGCCAGCCGAGACCGGCCGAGGCCAACGCGCTCTTGGTGACGAAGGCCTCGGTGCGCAGCTCGCGCAACTCGGCGGCGGCGAGCAGGTCCTGGTTGGGATACTGGACGTCGGGGCCGCGATAGGTCAGCGACAGGCTGGTCTTCGGTTCGCCGGCCGTCAGGGCCGCGCGCAGCGCCTCGCCGCCGCCCATCAGGTTGCGGTGTTCCCAGAACGCCTCGCCGCTGAGGCCCAGCGACGAACTGTAATCGACGCCGAAGCCGATCGAGCGCGGGCGTGCCTCGGACAACACGATGGCGAGCGGCAGCGCGCCGCGCTCGTCGACGGCGGTGCCCGGGGTGAGGCGGATGGTCGAGAACAGCCGGCTTTCCACCAAGGTCTTGCGCAGCTTTTCCAGGATCGAGACGGCGAACCTCTCGCCCTCGCGCCACGGCAGGCGATTGCGCACCCAGGCTTCGTCGAGCCCTTCCAGGCCCGAGACGGTGACCGGGCCGAAATGGGCCAGCTTGCCGGTGTCGACGGTCAGGGTCACCCGCATGGCCTGGGTGGCGTGGTCGACGATCACCTGGCGGTCGTGGATCGTCGCCAGCGGGTAGCCGTGCTCGGCGAGCAGGGCCAGGGTCTTCTTTTCCGCCCTCAGCACGGTTTCCGTGCGGGCGCGCTCGCCGGGATCGAGCTCCAGGTCGTCGAGGCTCACCGGCGGCGGCGCCGGGGTACCGGGGGGCAGGCGGTACTCGACGGCGAAGGAATCGAGGCGGGTGGGCGGGCCGGGCTCGACGGCGACCTCCACCGCCGCGCGGCCGACGGTGATGGCGACGCGGCCGACGGTGATGGCGACGCGGCCGTCGTAATAGCCCTCGGCGCGCAGCACGTCGGCGATGCGCTCGCGGTCCGCCTCGGCGCGGCGTTCCAGGGCCACCAGGGTGGCCGGCGGCTCGTCGGCGAGGGTGAACAGGCGGGCGGCGTCGCGGATGCGCTTTTCCAGCTCGTCGTCGAGCGGACCGGTGAGCTCGACCCGGGACGGCACCGGGTCCTGAGCGAGAGCGGGGACGGCGAGCAGCAGGAGGAGGACGAGCGGCACGATCCCAATGCCGTCATGGCCGGGCTTGACGGGTGCAAGAGGGGAAGGATCGCCCCTCGCGGCCGACGGGAGGCTATGGCAGCGGTTCGCATTCGCCGGTCTCATGCCGCCATTCTAGCCGCCCAGGCATCGCCGCCTGAAGGTAGCCGCCCGGCCAGTGCCGGAACTGTTGATTCCCCCTGCCAATCCGGCAAACAATATGCACTAGGCAAGGAAGGGGACCTGGTGAGCAAACTGCCGATCATCCTGGTGGTCGACGACGAGAAGCAGTCGCGCGAAGCGCTGCGGCGGGTGCTGGCCGACGAGTTCCAGGTCCTGACCGCCGCCTCCGCCGCCGAGGCCGAGACCGTGCTCGCCCACGAGATGGTCCACGCCATCGTGTGCGACCAGCGCATGCCCGGCCAGGAGGGGGTCGAATTCCTCAAGGGGGTGCGGTCGCGCTGGCCCGATCCGGTGCGGATGATCATCTCCGGCTATACCGCCGCCGAGGACATCATCACCGGCGTCAACGAGGCCGGCATCTACCAGTACATCACCAAGCCGTGGCACCCCGACGAACTGGTCCGCACCCTCAGGGACGCCGTCGGCTTGTGGCGGTTGCAGCATGCCAGCGGCCAGGCGGCGCTCGATCTCAAGGTGGCGCCGGCGGTGCTGGAGAAGGCGGTGGCGCGGCGCACCGACACCCTGAAGCGCGCCCACCATTTCGACCGCATCATCCATGCCCCCGATTCGCCGCTGGTCGAGGTCATCGCCCAGGCGGGGCGGGTGGCCGGGTTCGACATCTCGGTATTGCTGACCGGCGAATCGGGCACCGGCAAGGAATTGTTGGCCCGCGCCATCCATTACAACTCGCCGCGCGGGACGATGCCGTTCGTGGTCGAGAACTGCGGCGCTCTTCCCGACCAGTTGCTGGAATCGGAACTGTTCGGCTGCAAGAAGGGCGCCTTCACCGGCGCCTACGAGGACCGCATCGGCCTGTTCGAGCAGGCCGACGGCGGCACCATCTTCCTCGACGAGATCGGCGAAACCTCGCCGGCCTTCCAGGTCAAGCTGCTGCGCGTGTTGCAGGAAGGCGAGATCCGCCCGCTGGGGGCGCGGCTGACGCGCAAGGTCAATGTCCGCGTCATCGCCGCCACCAACCGCAACCTCGAAGAGGAGGTGCGCGACAAGCAGTTCCGCCGCGACCTCTATTACCGCCTCGCCGCCTTTCCCATCCATCTGCCGCCGCTGCGCGAACGACCGATGGACATCCCCGCCCTGGCCGAGCGGCTGCTGGCCGAGGCCAGCAAGGGGTTCGGCAAGGCGACCTCCGGCTTTTCGCCCGAGGCGACCGCGGTGCTGTCGGCCTATGACTGGCCGGGCAATGTGCGCGAGATGCAAAACGAGATCCAGCGGATGATCGCCCTGGCCGATTCGCCCCATTTGGGAATCGACCTGATCAGTCCCCGGCTGCGCGCCCGCGCCTGCCCGGGCGGCCGGGCCCTGGCCGAAGCCGGTGGCGGCGGCAGCCTCAAGGATCAGGTCGAGGCGCTGGAGGCGCGCATCCTCGCCGATGCCCTGGCCCGCCA
>JACRFY010000137.1 GCA_016212565.1 Magnetospirillum sp.
ACTATCCCAAGGGCCTCAAGGTCACCGACGCCGAGATGGACGCAATCGCCATCAACGGCTGCGACTTCCATCCAGAGTGGAACTACACCATCTCACCCCGAAAGCCGGATCGTGCGGTTGTTTTGGCGTAGATCCTAAGTCTCGCTCTTGCACCGTCGCCGCCCCTTCGCCATCCTTGGGCGATGAGCGATTCCATTCCCCTGTCCATCCCCCGTGCCGCCCTGGTGACCGGTGCCGGCCGTCGCATCGGCCGGGCGCTGGCCTTGGAACTGGGACGGTTGGGTTTTGCCGTCGCCGTCCACTATTCCGCCTCGCGCGACGCGGCCGAGACGGTGGCGGCGGAAATCCAGGATGCCGGCGGCCTGGCCGAGACCGTCCGGGCCGACCTCGCCCGCGAGGATGAAACGGCGGGGCTGATCGCCGCCGCCGAAGCGGCGGTGGGGCCGCTGGGGGTGCTGGTCAACAACGCCTCGACCTTCGAGCGCGACGAGGCCCTGACCGCGACCCGGGCAGGCTGGGACCTGCACATGGAGGTCAACCTGCGCGCGCCCTTCGTTCTCACCCAGGACTTCGCCCGCCGCCGGCCGGAGGCGGGCGAGGGGGTGGTGGTCAATCTGCTCGACGAGCGGGTGTGGAACCTGACCCCCCACTTCACCACCTATACCCTGAGCAAGGCTGGGCTGTGGGCGCTGACCCAGACCCTGGCGCTGGCCCTGGCGCCGCACATTCGCGTGGTGGGCATCGGACCCGGTCCGGCCCTGCCCAGTGCGCGGCAAAGCGCCGAGCAATTCGCCCGCCAGGCGTCCCGCACGCCGCTCCGGCGCCCGACCTCGCCGCAGGAGATCGCCACCACGTTGCGCTTCATCCTGGCGATGCCGTCGTTGACCGGCCAGATGCTCGCCCTCGACGGCGGCCAGCATCTCGACTGGGCGCCCGGAGGGGCGGCGGGGGAGGAATGAGACGGTTAACGTTTCCTTTCCGCCTACGACTCTCGGAGGGTGAGGGATTCCGCGGGTTTTCGAAGTTTTGCACAGGCGGCCATTTGTGACTTTCTATGGCGTTTGGGTATCGGATCGGTGACGGAATGGAGTATGCCGCGTTGCGTCAAAAGGGATTGACAAGGGCTAACGTATTGAAAAGGCTGGATTGCACATTTCTGCATAGAAATTGGGCATATGGCTCGACCCGTGGGACTCCCTGGGGTGAAGCGGCTCACCCCCAAACTTGTCGACAGACTTATCCACAGCAGTCGTGGATATCCCTCTGTCCAAAAGGAGGTCAGGCCCTCTGTCGGAGTGACGATCGCCGATGGCCATGAGCGAGTCCGCCCCCTCGACCATCGCCCCGACTCCCGCCGGACCCCTGGCGTCCGGGGTGGCGGTGATCGAAAAGAACCTGGAGACCATGCCCGCCGCGCCCGGCGTTTATCGAATGCTCAACGCCAAGGGCGATGCCCTCTACGTGGGCAAGGCGAAGAACCTCAAGAAACGGGTGGTGGCCTATTCCCACCCCGAGCGCCAGAGCCTGCGCATTCAGCGGATGATCGCCGAGACGGTGGCGATGGAGGTGATCACCACCCATACCGAGGTCGAGGCGCTGCTGCTGGAAAGCAACCTGATCAAGAAGCTGGCGCCGCGCTACAACATCCTGCTCCGCGACGACAAATCCTTCCCCTATATCCTGGTCACCGGCGATCATGCCTGGCCGCAGATCCTCAAGGTGCGCGGATCGCGCAGCCGCAAGGGCGCCTATTTCGGCCCCTTCGCCTCGGCGGGGGCGGTCAACCATACCCTGTCGGCGCTGGAGCGCGCCTTCCTGCTGCGCTCGTGTTCGGATTCGGTGTTCGCCAGCCGCACCCGGCCGTGCCTGCTGCACCAGATCAAGCGCTGTTCGGCGCCGTGCGTCGAGCGCATCGCCCACGACGACTACCTGGCCCTGGTCGAGGAGGCGCGCGCCTTCCTGTCGGGCCACAGCCGGCGCGTCCAGGCCGATCTCGCCGCGCGGATGGACGCCGCCGCCGCGGCGATGGAATACGAACAGGCGGCGCTCTATCGCGACCGCATCCGCGCCCTGTCGCGCATCCAGGCCCACCAGGACATCCATTCGACGGCGGTGGAGGAGGCGGACGTGGTGGCCTTGCACCAGGCCGCCGGGCAGTCGTGCATCCAGGTGTTCTTCATCCGCGCCGGCTGCAATTACGGCAACCGCGCCTACTTCCCCGCCCACGCCGCGGACGAGGACGCGCCGGACATCATGGCCGCCTTCCTCGGCCAGTTCTACGCCGACAAGACGCCGCCCAAGGAGGTGCTGGTCAGCCAGCCCCCCGCCGAGGCCGAGATCGTCGCCCGCGCCCTGTCGGAGAAGGCCGGGCGCAAGGTCGCCGTTTCCTGTCCGCAGCGCGGCGAGCGCAAGCGTCTGCTCGACCTCGCCGCCGACAACGCCCGCGAAGCGCTGGGGCGGCGCCTGGCCGAATCGGGGGCGCAGATCCGTCTGCTCGACGGGGTGGCCGAACTGTTCGGTCTGGCCGGACGGCCGGAGCGGATCGAGGTCTACGACAACTCGCACATCCACGGCACCAACGCGGTGGGGGCGATGATCGTTGCCGGCCCCGAGGGGCTGATGAAGAACGCCTATCGCACCTTCAACATCAAGAGCACCGAGCTGACCCCCGGCGACGATTTCGCCATGATGCGCGAGGTGCTGACCCGCCGCTTCCAGCGGGCGCAGAAGGAGGATCCCGACCACGAGAAGGGCCAGTGGCCCGATCTGGTGCTGATCGACGGCGGGGCCGGGCAACTGGGGGCCGCCGCGGCGGTGCTGGTCGAACTCGGTCTGGAGGGGGAGGTGGCCCTGGTCTCCATCGCCAAGGGCCCGGACCGCAATGCCGGGCGCGAGCGCTTTTTTCAGCCCGGGCGCGAGCCGATTTCGCTGCCGGGCAACGATCCGGTGCTCTATTTCCTCCAGCGGCTGCGCGACGAGGCGCACCGTTTCGCCATCGGCACCCACCGCGCCCGGCGTTCGGGCCAGATCGGCACGTCGGCCCTCGACGAGATCGCCGGCATCGGCGCCAATCGCAAGCGCGCCCTGCTGCGCCATTTCGGTTCCGCCCGCGCGGTTTCCGAAGCCGGATTGCAGGACCTTGAGGCGGTGGCGGGCATATCCGGGGCCATGGCTAAAAAAATCTATGACCACTTCCATCCCCCCGGCTAATATCGTTCGGATCTCGTTCGCAACGTCCAGCCTCCCGGTGCGCCGTCGATGGTGACCAGCCTACCCAATTTGTTGACCCTGTCGCGTATCGGGGCGATTCCGCTGGTGATCGGGACCTTCTACGTCGAGGGCGAGCCGGCGCGCTGGGTGGCCTGCGGGCTGTTCGTCGCCGCGGCGGTGACCGATTGGCTGGATGGCTATTTCGCCCGCAGCCGCAATCTGGTCTCGCCGCTGGGCCGCTTCCTCGACCCCATCGCCGACAAGCTGCTGGTGGCGGCGGTGCTGTTCATGCTGGTGGCCTTCACCCGCGTCTCCGCGTGGGCGGTGCTGCCGGCGCTGGTGATCCTGCTGCGCGAGATCCTGGTCTCGGGGCTGCGCGAGTTTCTCGCCGAGGTGCGGGTGGGCATGCCGGTGACCCGGCTGGCCAAATGGAAGACCGGGTTGCAGATGGTGGCCCTGCCGGTGCTGCTGGTCGGCGACGCCGGGCCGCGCGCGCTGCCGGTGCGCGAAATCGGCGAGGCGTGCCTGTGGGTGGCCGCGATCCTGACCCTGATCACCGGTTGGGACTATCTCCAGGCCGGCATGCGCCACATGCGCGGCCCGGGCCCGGAGCAGAAGGCGGGCGTGCAGCCGACGCGGGCGGGGTGAGCCCGATGCGGGTGTTCGGGCTGGCCGGCCATTCGGGGTCGGGCAAGACCACCCTCCTGGTGCAGCTGGTGCCGTGGCTGATCGGGCGGGGCTGGCGGGTTTCGACCATCAAGCAAGCCAACGTCAAGTTCGACATCGACAATCCGGGCAAGGATTCGTATGCCCATCGACTCGCCGGGGCCGCCGAAGTCCTGGTGGCCTCGACCAACCGCTGGGCCTTGATGCACGAATACCGAGGCGAGCCGGAATTCACCATGGAGCAACTGTTGTCGCGCATGAGCCCGGTCGATCTGGTGCTGGTCGAGGGCTTCCGCACCTGGGCCCATCCCCGCCTGGAGGTGTGGCGGGCGGCGGTGGGCAAGCCGCCGATCCATGCCGAGGACCCGCGCATGATGGCGGTGGCGACCAACGACGCCCTGCCCGAGTGCCGGCTGCCGTGCCTGCCGCTCGACGACATCGCGGCGGTGGGACGGTTCGTGGCGGCGCAGACCGGGTTGGAGGGATGACATGGCTCTGATGAAGATCGACGAGGCGCTGTCCCGTCTCGATGCCGCCACCGCCATCGCCGTGGCCGCCGAGACGGTGCCGCTGGCCGCCGCCCTGGGGCGCATCCTCGCCGAACCCGTGGTCTCGACCATCGCCGTGCCCGGCTACGCCAATTCGGCCATGGACGGGTGGGCGCTGCGCCACGCCGACCTGCCGCCGGGCGTGCCCGAAGCCCGCCTGCCGGTGGCCGGCCGCGCCGCCGCCGGTCACCCGTTCGCCGGCCGCGTGCCCGAGGGGACCGCCATCCGCATCCTCACCGGTGCGCCGCTGCCCGAGGGCGCCGACACGGTGGTGATGCAGGAGCAGTGCAAGGCCGAGGACGGTTTCGTCACCGTGCCCACCCGGTTGAGCCGCGGCGAGCACTGCCGCCCGGCCGGCGAGGACGTCTTCCCCGGCACCGCGGTGCTGGCCGCCGGCACCCGCCTGCGGGCGCAGGAGCTGGGTCTGGCGGCGGCGGTGGGGCGAAGGGCGTTGACGGTGTACCGGCCGTTGCGCGCCGCGGTGTTCTCGACCGGCGACGAACTGCGCGACCCCGGAACGCCGCTGCCGTTCGGCTGCATTCACGATTCCAACCGCTTCACCGCCGCCGCCCTGCTGCGCGGCCTGGGGGCGGAGGTTTCCGACCTCGGCATCCTCCCCGACAAGCGCGAGACGATCCGCGACGCCCTCGCCGAAGCCGCCGCCGGCCATCATCTGGTGGTGACCTCGGGCGGCGTTTCGGTGGGCGAGGAGGACCACGTCAAGGCGGCGGTGGAGGCCAACGGCAGCCTCGATTTCTGGAAGCTGGCGATCAAGCCGGGCAAGCCGATCGCGCTGGGGCGGATCGGGGCGGCCGCCTTCCTCGGCCTGCCGGGCAACCCGGTGGCGGTGATGGTCGCCTTCATGCTGCTGGGCCGGCCGCTGGCGCTGAAGATGATGGGGGCCACCGCCCTCGGTGTCCTGCGTCTGCCGGTGATCGCCGATTTCGCCTTCCGCCGCCAGCCCGGGCGCCGCGAATGGCTGCGTGCGCGCCTGAAGGTCGAGGACGGGGTGCTGAAGGCGGAGGGCTACGCCAACCAGGGCTCGGGGGTGTTGTCGTCGATGGCCTGGGCCGATGGGTTGGTCGAGGTGGCGGAAGAGGTGGCCGAGGTGTCGCCCGGCGACCGCATGCTCTACATCCCCTTCACGGAGCTGACGCGATGAAGGTGCTCTATTTCGCCTGGCTGAAGGGCAAGACCGGCATCGGCGAGGAAGAGGTGACCCCGC
>JACRFY010000133.1 GCA_016212565.1 Magnetospirillum sp.
GCCGTGCCGCCCCGAAGGGGCAAACGACGCCCGTCAGGGCGGCCCGGAGCAAAGCGACGGGTGGGCGAAGCCCACAAGCGAGCGGACGCGAGCGCCCGGCGAGGGGCCGATAGCCGAGTCACGTCAGTGGCTCGGCGGTATTACTTGCCGATCGAACCGACGCTGGTCTTGGCCTTGTTGCCCTGACCCTTGGCGGTGGTGTTGACGTTGTTGGCGTTGGCGTTGATGTTGGTGTTGCCCTGGATCTGGGTGCCGCCGCGGACGGCGCCGACGGCGGTATCCGCGGTGTTGCCCTGACCCTGCGCCGTGGTGTTGACGTTGTTGGCGTTGGCGTTGATGTTGGTGTTGCCCTGGATCTGGGTGGTGTTCTGTCCGCCGGAGCTCTGGCCCTGGCCATACCAGCCGCCGCTCTGGCTCCCCTGGGCGAAGGCGCCGGAGGCGAGGGCGACGGTGGCGGCAGCGGCGAGAAGAGCGATCTTGCGCATGGACGATTCCCCTTGAACCGGTTGAAGCGTGGAGCACCTCCACGGGGGCCGATTGTCCGCCCGCCCGGCCGATCGGGGCAATCCTTCACTTCGGCATAACGGGGGGGCGGCTATTCCTTTGGAGATAGCGCCCGGCCGGTCAGCCGGCGAACGCGGCGGGGTCGAGCTTGTGGTCGCGCATCCGCACCCGCACCGCGCTGCCTTCGGTGGCGACGATGGCGACCGGCATCGGCTCGTCGAGACCGGGGGCGGTCAGGGTCGCGGTCTGGCCGAGGATGACCTCGACCGCGTCCTGCAATTCCAGCAGGGCGCCGCGGCTGGAGACGTCGCGCACCACCACCTTCACCTCGCCGTTGGCGAGGCGCAGGACGGCGGGGGAATTGCTGATCAGGCGGTCCTCGCCGCGGCGATTGACCTCGGGCGAGGTGGTGCGGACGATCTTGGTCAGGACGTGGCCGAGTTCGTCGACCTTGGCCGACATCCGCTTCAGCAGGTCCTCGACCGAGGCGGCCTGGCCGCCGGTGGCCTGGGCCTCGCGGGCGACGTCGGCGATGCGCGCCGTCACCGTGCGGGCCGAATCGGCGGCCTGGGTGACGTTGCGCGAGATCTCGGCGGTGGCGGCGTTCTGTTGCTCGACGGCGGCGGCGATGTTGCTCGAGGTGTCCTGCACCGCCTGGATGGCCCCGGCGGTGCCGAGGATGGCGCGGGCGACCTCGTCGGTCATCGCCTTCAGGCTGGCGATCTGGTCGCTGATGTCCTGGGTCTGGTCGGCGGTCTGGTTGGCCAGCCGCTTGACTTCGTTGGCGACCACCGCAAAGCCCCGTCCGGCCTCTCCGGCCCGGGCGGATTCGATGCTGGCATTGAGGGCCAGCAGGTTGGTCTGGGCGGCGATGTCGGCGATCACCGACACCACTTCGTCGATGCGGACCATCGCCTTGGCCAGGTTGTCGATGGTGCTCTGGGCGGCGGTGGCGGCGTCGACCGCGCCGCCGACCATGGTGGTCGAGCGGGCGACCTGGGCGCCGATCTCGTGGATCGAGGCGGCGAGTTCCTCGGTGGCCCCCGCCACGGTCTCGGCATTGGCCAGCGACTGGGCGGCGGCGGCGGCGACCGACTGGGCGTTGCGTTCGACCCGGCTGGCCGAGCGGGCCATCTCGTGGGCGGTCCGCGCCACCGAGGCGCTCTCTTCGCCGACATGGGTGACCACGGTCGCGGTTTCGCGCTCCACGGTGTCGGCCATCTGTTCGAGGGCCAGACGGCGGCCCTCCTCGGCCCGCTCCTCCGACCGGGCGCGCTCGGCCTCCAGGCGGCGGACGGCGATGGCCTGGGCGCGGAACACCTCGACCGAGCGGGCCATGGCGCCGATATCGTAGACGCGCTCGGCCCCGGGAATGTCGACCTGAAGATTGCCCTCGGCCAGGTCGAGCATCGCGCGGGTCAGCCGGACGGTGGGGCCGGTGATGCTGCGGGCCAGCCAGGTGATGATCACGGCACCGAACAGCAGGCAGACGCTGCCGCCGCCGGTCACCAGATACAGCATGGTGCGGGCGTTGCCGGCGGCGCGGGCGGTGGTGTCCTTGAGATGGGCGGCGACGGTGTCTTCCAGGCCCTTCAACGTGTCGATGCGTTTGGTGGTGGCGGCAAACCATCCCTCGGCGGTGAGGTCGCCCAGCCCGCTTTCGGCGGTGAAGCGGGCCCTGAGGCCGGTGACGGTCTCGACTTCGACGCTGCCCTGGACGGCATCCAGGGCCGCCTTCTGGGTGGGATCGGCAAAGGCGCGGTATTGGCCGAAGCGGACATCCTGCTCGGCGGCCAAAGCCGCCAGGCGACGGGCCGCGGCGGTGGACACCGATCCGCTTCCCAATGCCGCCGAGCCGGTGGCGCGCTCGATGCCCGCCGCCTCCTTGGCGTACATCAGGTTGAGATAGGCCAGCAACTGGTTGCCCACCGCCTCGTCGCCACGGGTGGCGGCCAGCACGTCGACGGTGCCGAGCATGTCGGTGATGACGCCGGTGTAGAAGGCGATGACCTCGGGAGCCCCGACCTCGTGGCGGTCGACCTTGGTGCGAAAGCCGCCGATCTTGCCCAGCGCGTTGCGCACCTTGTTGACCTGCTCGGCGAGCGGCGGCGAGATGGCGGTGGCGGATGCGGTGGAGGGCAGCGCCGTTTCCAGGGTGGACAGGGCGGCATTGGACCGGATGAGCTGATCGCGGCGCTCGGCGACCAGCTTGGCGCCGCGGCTGGCGGCGAAGCCGGCCGACAGGCCGCGTTCCCGTTGCAGCTCGTGGACCATGCTGCTGATCTCGGTGGCCAGGGCGACGCCGGTCGACACCTTCTCCATGGTCGAGGCGGCCTCGATATAGACGCGGTCGATGGCGGCGATGCACACCACCACCAACAGGGCCGGCAGGGCCACGACCAGCCACAGTCGCTGGGAAATTCCCAGGTTGACCAATGCTCTCATGCAACCCTCGCGCTGTCTCGGCCCCTGGCCGCCCGTCCACGTCACCCGCGGCGATCTTCGACCGATTCCGAACTTTGCGCAACCCGATCCGCGGCTTGCATCGATCTTGGTTTCGTGTATAGTCCCCGCCTTTCCGATCCCTTGCCGTTCCGCGAGGCGGGCCGGCTATGCTTCGCTGCCGTGGTGGTTGCGGGGATGAGAAAAGCCAGAAGGGTTACAGATATGCCGTTGTATGAATGCGTGCTCCTCGCGCGCCAGGAAGTTTCGGCCCCGCAGGTCGAGACCCTGGTCGAGGAGTTTTCGGGGGTGATCGCCCAGGGTGGCGGCACGGTGTCCAAGAAGGAATTCTGGGGCCTGCGCAACATCGCCTACCGCGTCAAGAAGAACCGCAAGGCGCACTACGTTCTCCTCAACATCGACGCCCCGTCGGCGGCGGTGAAGGAGATGGAGCGTCAGATGGGCATCAGCGAAGACGTGCTTCGCTGCCTGACCGTCCGCGTCGAGGAGCTGGAGGAAGGCCCGTCGGCGATGATGCAGTCCAAGAACGCCCGCGAGGACCGGCCGCGTCGTGAGGGTGGCTTCCGCGAGGGTCGCGAAGGTGGTGGTGGCTTCCGTGAAGGCCGCGAAGGCGGTGGTTTCCGGGGCGACCGTGAAGACCGGGGCGACCGTCCCCGCCGTACCGAGGGAGGCGAGTGATGATGGACGCCAAGACCGATCGTCCGCGCCCCGCCGGTGGCGCGGCCAGCGGCCAGCGCCGCCCGTTCTTCCGTCGGCGCAAGACCTGCCCGTTCTCCGGCGCCAATGCGCCGAAGATCGACTACAAGGACGTCAAGCTCCTGTCCCGCTTCATTTCGGAGCGTGGCAAGATCGTGCCGTCGCGCATCACCGCGGTGTCGGCGAAGAAGCAGCGCGAGTTGGCCCAGGCCATCAAGCGGTCGCGCTTCCTCGGCCTGCTGCCGTATGTGGTGAAGTGAGCATTTAGGGACGTGCCCAGGCTCGGACAGGCGGCCGCCGCCGGATTGTTTTCGGCGCTTCTGTTCCTGTCGCTGGTCAAGGGCATTCCCGCCGGCTTCGTGCTCTCGTATCTGGCTCCGTTGCCGTTGATGGCGGCGGGGCTGGCGCTGGGGCAGGCGGCAGCGGCCGTGGCGGTCCTGGTGGCGGCCGCGGCGACGATGCTGGTGGCGGGAGAGGCGGCTCTGCTGCCGTTTTCGGTGGTGGCGGCGCTTCCGGCCTTGCTGGTGAGCAACCGTGCGTTGCTGTGCCGGACGGCCGAGCCCGAGGGTACGGTGGACTGGTATCCGCCCGGCCTGGTTCTGGCCTGGCTCACCGCCGCCGGCCTGGTGCTGATGGCGGCGGGCCTGCTCCTGATCCCCGGTCATCCCGAGGGAGCCAGGGGCTGGGTTGCCGAGGTGATCGCCCGCACGCTGGAGGCCGTGGCCCCCGAGGTGGGGGCGGAGGCCCGCCAACGCGCGGCGGAGTGGTGGGCGCCGATGTTTCCGGGCATGGTCGTCGGATCGTGGCTGGTGATGGCGGTGGTCAACGCGACGGCTGCGCAGGGGCTTCTGGTCCGCCTGGGCCGTCATCGCCGGCCGAGCCCGGCCTATCGGCAACTGGAGTTGCCGGTGGCGCTGGGGATGGTTCTGGCGGTGGCAATGGCGGTGGCGAGTCTGGCCGAGGGCGATCTCGCCTACGGGGCCGGAAGCGTCGCTGCGGTGGCCTTGGTGCCGTTCCTGTTCCTGGGCCTGGCCGGGATCCACCAGTGGGTGGCCGGTCGGCCCAACGCGAGAATGCTCCTCGCGATGGTCTATGGGGTTCTGTTCCTGGTCTTCGGATGGGCGGCCATCGCCGTCGCCGGACTGGGAGTGGTAAGGTTCGTGATGCGGTTGCGCCGGCACCCTTGAGGGGTCTCCCGGCGATCAGGAGGAATTGAGATGGACATCATTCTGCTCGAGAGGATCGAGAAGCTCGGCCAGATGGGCGAGGTGGTGAAGGTGAAGCCCGGCTTCGCCCGCAACTTCCTGCTGCCGCAGAAGAAGGCGCTGCGGGCGACCAAGGACAACCTGGCCTTCTTCGAGAAGCAGCGCGTCCAGCTGGAGGCGATCAACCTCAAGCGCCGCGACGAGGCCCAGGCGGTGGCGACCAAGATGGAGGGCCTCAAGGTCCTGATGGTCCGTCAGGCGGGCGAGGGCGGTCAGCTCTACGGCTCGGTGTCGGGCCGCGACGTTGCCGACGCGATCATTGCCGCCGGCTTCACCGTCGAGCGCCGCCAGGTCAACCTGGACGTGCCGATCAAGACCCTGGGCAGCTATCCGGTGCGCGTGTCGCTGCACCCGGAAGTGCCGGTGACGGTGGTGGTGACCGTGGCCCGCTCGCAGGAAGAGGCCGAGCGCGCCGCCGCCGCCGCCAAGTCCGCGGTTGCCGAGCCGGAAGACGAGGCGGTCGAGGCCGAAGAGCCGGTCGACGAGATCGTCGAAGAGTAGGTGTGCGTGTAACCCTCTCCCGCCAGCGGGAGAGGGGTTTTTCTACGCCAGTGCCTGATCGAGGTCGCGGATCAGGTCGGCGACGTCTTCCAGACCCACCGA
>JACRFY010000134.1 GCA_016212565.1 Magnetospirillum sp.
AACCTTCATCTCGGCCACGCCCTGAACAAGATCCTCAAGGATGTGGTGTGCCGCACCCAGGCGATGCTGGGCAAGGACGTCCATTACGTCCCCGGCTGGGACTGCCACGGCCTGCCCATCGAATGGAAGATCGAGGAGAAGTACCGCGCCGCCGGCCAGGACAAGGATCAGGTCGACGTGGTGCAATTCCGCGAGGAATGCCGCCAGTTCGCCGCCCATTGGGTCGGGGTGCAGCGCGACGAGTTCAAGCGGCTGGGCATCGGCGGCGATTGGGCCAATCCCTACACCACCATGGCCTTCCCTGCCGAGGCGGCGATCGTCGCCGAGCTGGGCAAGTTCCTCCTCGACAGTTCGCTGTACAAGGGCGCCAAGCCGGTGCTGTGGTCGGTGGTGGAGAAGACCGCCCTCGCCGAGGCCGAGGTCGAGTATCACGACCACGTCTCGATCACCATCTGGGTCGGCTTCCCGGTGGTCAGCGCCAGCGTCCCCGAGCTGGCGGGCGCCAAGGTGGTGATCTGGACCACCACCCCGTGGACCATGCCCGGCAACCGCGCCATCGCCTTCGGCCCCGGCTTCGACTACGCGGTGGTCGAGGTCACCGCCGCCGAGGCCGGCAGCCTGGCGGTGCCCGGCCAGCGCCTGGTGGTGCTCAAGGATCAGGTCGAGCAGGTGGCCACGGATGCCAAGTGCAGCCTGGCCATCCAGGCCGTGCTGCCCGGCGAGCGCCTGGCCGGCACCGTCTGCGAGCACCCGTTGAAGCGCCACCCCGACGCCGCGGGCGGCTACGACTTCGCCGTTCCCCTGCTGCCGGCCGACTTCGTCACCACCGACACCGGCACCGGCTTCGTCCACATCGCTCCCGGTCATGGCGAGGACGATTGGCATGTGGGCAAGGCCCACGGCATCGCCATTCCCGACACCGTGCAGCCCGACGGCCGCTACTTCCCCCACGTCGCCATCTTCGCCGGCCAGGAGGTGCTGGCCCAGGGCAAGAACGGCAAGTACTACAGCCCGGTGGCCAAGCCGGTGATCGCGGCGATGACCGCCTGCGGCAACCTGCTGGCCCATGGCAAGGTCGAGCACTCCTATCCCCATTCGTGGCGCTCGAAGGCGCCGCTGATCTTCCGCAACACGCCGCAATGGTTTATCTCGATGGAGACCACCGGCCTGCGCGAGAAGGCGCTGGCCGCCATCGACGACACCCGCTTCGTTCCCGCGGTAGGGCGCAACCGCATCTTCTCGATGGTCGAAGGCCGGCCCGACTGGTGCGTGTCGCGGCAGCGCGCCTGGGGCGTGCCGATTGCCGTGTTCGTCGACAAGGCCAGCGGCCAGCCGCTACGCGATCCGGCGGTGATGGCGCGTATCGTCGCCGCCTTCGCCGCCGAAGGGGCCGACGCCTGGTATACCTCGAAGCCGGAGCGCTTTCTCGGCCCCGACCGCGATCCGGCCGCCTACGACGCGGTGATGGACATCCTCGACGTATGGTTCGATTCCGGCTGCACCCATGCCTTCGTGCTCGAAAGCGGCGCCTGGCCGGGGCTCAAATGGCCGGCGGACGTCTACCTCGAGGGGTCCGACCAGCACCGCGGCTGGTTCCAGTCCTCGCTGCTGGAAGGCTGCGGCACCCGCGGCCGCGCGCCCTACGACACGGTGCTGACCCACGGCTTCATCCTCGACGAGGAAGGCCGCAAGATGTCGAAGTCTCTGGGCAACGGCGTCGAGCCGCAGGACGTGGTCTCGACCATGGGTGCGGACATCCTGCGCCTGTGGGTGACCGGCGCCGATTATACCGAGGATCTGCGCGTCGGACCGCAGGTGCTGAAGACCCAGGTCGACGTCTATCGCCGGCTGCGCAACACGCTGCGCTACCTGCTGGGCGCGCTGGACGGCTTCACCGATGCCGAAAAGATCGACGCCGCCGAAATGCCGGAACTGGAGCGGTGGGTGCTGCACCGCCTGACCGAGCTCGATGCCGGCCTGCGCGCGGCGTGCGACGGCTTCGAGTACCATGCCTGGTACGCCGAGCTGCACAACTTCTGCGCCGTCGACCTGTCGGCGTTCTATTTCGACGTCCGCAAGGACGCGCTGTACTGCGACCGTCCGGACTCGCTGCGTCGCCGGGCGGCGCGGACGGTGTTCGACATTCTCCTCGATGCCTTGTGCAAGTGGCTGGCGCCGTTCGCCTGTTTCACCGCCGAGGAGGCGTGGCTGGCCCGGCATCCGTCGGCATCCGGCAGCGTCCACCTGGAGCCGTTCCCCGACATTCCCGCCGCCTGGCGCGACGACGCCCTGGCCGCCAAGTGGGAAATCGTCCGCGCCGTGCGCCGGGTCGTCACCGGGGCGCTGGAGGTCGAGCGTGCCGCCAAGCGGATCGGCTCGTCGTTGCAGGCCAATCCGGTGCTGGCGGTCGATACGGTCCACGGCGAGGCCATCGCCGGCCTCGACATGGACGAGATCTGCATTACCTCGGGCATGCTGGTGATCGGAGGGCCGGTCCCCGACGACGCCTTCACCCTGGCCGACGTGGTGGGCGTCGGCGTCCTGCCGCGCGTCGCCGAGGGCGACAAGTGCCAGCGCTGCTGGAAGGTGTTGCCGGAGGTGGGCAATTTCGCGCCGGCGACCGTCTGCGGCCGCTGCGCCGACGCCATCGACACCGTTCGGGCGGGGTGACGGCGATGCTGCGACGCGGTCTGCTGGTGGCGGCGGTGGTGGCGATCCTCGATCAGCTGTCGAAATGGTGGATCATCGAGGCGGTGATGCGGCCGGAGGGGATCGCCGAGACGCCGTTCTATTCGCCGACCCGCATCGTGGTGACGCCGTTCTTCGATCTGGTGATGGCGTGGAACCGCGGCGTGTCCTTCGGCGTCGGCAACACCGGCGGGGCGTGGAATGCGGTGGTGTTCGCCACCCTGTCGCTGGCGATCGTCGCCGGATTGGTGGTGTGGCTGCGCAAGGCGCCGTCGCTGCCGGTGGCGCTGGCCCTGGGCGGCATCATCGGCGGTGCGCTCGGCAATGTGGTCGACCGGATCCGCTTCGGGGCGGTGGCCGACTTCCTGTATTTCCACCTTGGCGCTTATGCCTGGCCCGCCTTTAATTTGGCCGATTCGGCGATTACGGTCGGGGCGGTGGTGCTGGTATTGGACTCCTTGTTCAGCCGGCGAACTTCGACTAAGAATGAGCCATGACGAAAGCGGTACGCCTCTCCACCCTCTTTGCCGCCGCGGCCCTGCTGCCGCTGCTGCTGTCCGGCTGCACCGAGGCCAAGCGCGCGCTCGGCTACGAGAAGTCGCCGCCCGACGAGTTCCAGGTGGTGCAGCGTGCGCCCTTGGCGATGCCGCCCGACTTCTCGCTGCGTCCGCCGGCACCGGGCACCGCCCGTCCGCAGGAGGGCTCGACCCGCGAGCAGGCGCGCAAGGCCATCACCGGCGGCCGCGCCGTCACGCCGATCGCCACCGCCAATCGCACCAAGGGCGACGTCGCCCTGTTGAAGAAGGCGGGGGCCGAGGACATCCAGCCGGACATCCGGGTGCTGATCAACAAGGAAACCCAGGCTCTGGCCGAGATGGACAAGAGCTTCACCGACAAGCTGGTGTTCTGGCGCAAGCCCGACGGCCCGGGCAGCGGCGAGCAGCTCGACGCCTCGAAGGAAGTGCAACGCCTGCGGCAGAATCAGGCGCTGGGCAAGACGGTCAGCGACGGCGATACCCCGCGCATCGCCAAGCGCAAGAAAGCGCTGCTGCAGGGCATTCTCAAGTAGCCCGGCCGAGTTCATCCCCCACGCGGGCGGCGGCGGCCGAGCGGCCGGACAGGTGACGCGCGTTCCGCGTCACGTCCCCCTTCTACTCCTCGCTCTCCAGCGACGCCGCGTAGCGCAACCCTTCCAGGGCGGTGACGAACCATTCGCCGCGCGAATCGTCCTCGGCGTAGACCAGCCAGGCCGGGCGGCGGAAGTCGGGGGCGTCGGCGACCTCGAACAGGCGGCCGGCGGCCAGGGCGCTGCGCACCGTGCGCATGGGGAAATAGCCGGTGCCGCCATGGGCGAAGAGGAATTGCAGGCCCATCGCCCCCAATCCCACCGACACCGCCGGGGTCTTGAGGTCGGGGAAGGCGCGGCCGTGGCCCTGGCGGAACTCGGGGCCCCAGTCGACGAACACGTAGTCGTCGTCCCACTCGCCGACGCTGCGCTTGCGCGTCGAGACCATGATCAGCCGCTCGTCGAGCAGCTTCTCGATGTGCAGGCCGGGGCGGCTTTGCGGCGAGTACATGATGCCGACGTCGAGCAGGCCCTCGGCCAGCTGGCGCATCAGCCCCTCGGACAGGCCGACCTCGGCGCGCACCGCCACCTCGGGCAGGGCGGTGCGCATCCACGGCAGCCACTGCACCAGCAGGCGGTCCCACAGCGAGAACTGGCCGCCGACGTTGAGCACGGTGCGGAAGCCCGCCGGCAGGGCGATCTCCTGGCGCGCCTGCTCCCAGACGCGGACCATCATCGCCGCATAGCGGCGGAAACGGGTGCCGGCGGCGGTCAGCTCGGTGCCGGCCTTCGAGCGCACGAACAGCGCCCGTCCCAGCTCGTCCTCCAGCGCCTTGATGCGCATGCTGACGGTCGACTGGGTGACGTGCAGACGCTCGGCCGCCTTGTTGAAGTTGCCGGTCTCGACGATTTCCAGGAAAGTACGTGCCAGATCGATGTTCATGGCCAAGCCCGAGGGCGGAAGACGGCGGCTTTCTAGCTTAGATACGGTCAAACATCAACTGCGCGGAACGGTGCAATCGCTCTTTCGCATATATGCATATTGCAGCGGCGAAGCTCCACCCCATACCCAGGGAGAATCTTATGTCCATGCCCCCCGTTGCCATCGGCATCCTCACCGTCTCGGACCGCGCCTCGCAAGGGGTGTACCGCGACGAGGGCGGCCCGGCGATCGCCGCCTGGCTGGGCCGGGCGCTGACCACCCGCTGGCACGCCGTGACCCGGGTGATTCCCGACGACCAGGCGACCATCGAGGCGACGCTGATCGATCTGGCCGACGTGGCCGGTTGCGCGCTGATCGTCACCACCGGCGGCACCGGCCCGGCGCCGCGCGACGTTACCCCCGAGGCCACCGCGGCGGTGTGCGCCAAGATGATGCCGGGCTTCGGCGAGTTGATGCGCCTCGAAAGCCTGAAAGTGGTGCCGACCGCCATCCTGTCGCGCCAGACCGCCGGGATCCGCGGCGGCAGTCTGATCGTCAACCTGCCCGGCAAGCCCAGCGCCATCGCCGATTGTCTGACGGCGGTGATGCCGGCCATCCCCTATTGCATCGAGCTGATCGGCGGGCCGATCCTGGACACCGACCCGGCGGTGTGCAAAGCCTTCCGTCCCAAGGCCAAATGAGCCCCCACCCTTGTGCCGACGCCTCCCACCCCCTAATATCCGCCCCTGTCGTTGAAGGAGGCCCGCCCGTGACGGTTCTTGCCCGAGTGTTCGCCCTGTTTGCCCTGTGCGTCGCCGGAGCCGCCCAGGCGGCCGATGCCGATAGCTTTCCCATCGATCACGCGATGGGCAAGGCCGACGCCAAGGTGACCATCATCGAGTACGCCTCGACCACCTGCCCGCACTGCGCCACCTTCCACAACACGGTGCTGCCCGAGATCAAGAAGACGTGGATCGAGACCGGCAAGGCCAGGCTGATCTTCCGCGACTTCCCCACCCAGCCGGTCGGACTGTCGGTCGCCGCGTCGATGATCGCCCATTGCGCCGGGCCCGACCGCTATTTCGGCGTTCTCGGCCTGATCTTCCAGCACCAGGACAAGTGGCTGTCCGAGCGGGTCAATCCCGGCGAGGAGCTGAAGAAGATCGTCCGCATCGCCGGCATCACCGCCAAGCAGGTCGACGCGTGCATCGCCCGCCAGGACCTGGCCAAGCAGATCCAGGAGCGCGCCCGCGCCGGCCACGAGCGTTACGGCATCAAGGCGACGCCCTCGGTGGTGATCGACGGCAAGCTCAGCGAGGCGCAGACCGTCGAACAGTTCAATCAGGCGCTGACCGAGGCCACCGCCAAGGCCGGCGGCAAATAGGCCGGCCGTTGCCGCGACCAGCGGCCACTGAGGCCGCGGCCAAGGGCGCGGACGCGCCCGCCCGGCGAGGGCAATAAACACAAGGAGAGAGCGTGATGCCCATGTTGGGCATCACGCTCTAAGGGGCGCGGTCCGTTTTGATCCAGTTCACCAGGCTCAGGCTGTCGGGCTTCAAGTCCTTCGTCGATTCCGCCGAGCTCGTCATCGAGCCGGGGATGACCGGCGTGGTCGGCCCCAACGGCTGCGGCAAGTCGAACCTGATCGAGGCCCTGCGCTGGGTGATGGGCGAGACCTCGGCGCGGCAGATGCGCGGCGGCGAGATGGACGACGTCATCTTCGGCGGCACGTCGGGCCGCCCGCCGCGCAACATCGCCGAGGTGACGGTAGCGCTCGACAACAGCGCCCGCACCGCGCCTCCGGCCTTCAACGGTGCCGACGAGGTGGAGATCTCGCGCCGCATCGAGCGCGGCCAGGGCTCCAACTACCGCATCAACGGCGCCGACGTGCGCGCCCGCGACGTGCAACTGCTGTTTGCCGACGCCGCCACCGGGGCGCGCTCGTCCGGACTGGTCAGCCAGGGGCGGGTCGGCGCGCTGATCAACGCCCGGCCGTCCGAGCGGCGTTCGCTGCTCGAAGAGGCGGCCGGCATCTCCGGCCTGTATTCCCGTCGCCACGAGGCCGAGCTGCGGCTGAAGAACGCCGAGATGAACGTCGCCCGCGTCGACGACATCCTCGCCACCCTGGCCGAGCAGTTGCAGGGGCTGCACAAGCAGGCCAAGCAGGCGGTGCGCTACCGCACCATTTCCGACGCCATCCGCAAGGTCGAGGCGCAGATGCTCAGTCTGGCCTGGCTGGAGGCGCTGGCCGAGATCGAGGCCGCCCGCGCCGCCCTGGTCGAGGCCGGGTTGAAGGTCGAGGAGGCCACCGGCCTCGCCGTCGCCGCCGCCGCCGCCCAGGCCGAGGCCGCCGCCGTGCTGCCGGCGCTGCGCGGCGCCGAAGCCGAAGCGGGGGCGGTGCTGCAGCGGCTGGTGGTCGGGGAGGAACAGCTCGAAGCCGAGGAGGGCCGGCTGGCCGAGACCCGGCGCGACCTCGACCGTCGCCTCGATCAGGCCGGCTCCGACCTTCAGCGCGAGCACGCCCGCGCCGCCGATGCCGAACAGGCGGTGACCCGCCTCGCCGAGGAGGAGGCGGCGATCCGCGCCGATGCCGCCGGCGAGGAGGATGCCCGCGCCGCCGCCGATGCCGCGGTCGAGGACGCCGCCATCGGGGTCGCCGCGGTGGAGAAGGACCTCAACCTGCTGCTGGAAGAGGTGGCCTCGGCCGATGCCGAGCGCGCCGCGGCGATGCGCCGCCAGCAGGAGGCCGAGACCCGCCGCGACCGCCTCAAGGACCGCCTCGCCCAGGTCGAGGCGCAGCGGGCCAATGCCGCCGCCGAAACCGTCGACCGCGCCGACCTCACCGCCGCCGAGATGGACCTCGAATCGGCGCTCGAATACCTGGAGGAAAGCCGCGCCGAAGCCGAGGACGCCGACCGCCGCCGCGTCCAGGCGATGGCCGCCCGCGATGCCGCCCGCGATGCCTTCCAGGCCGCCGGCAATGCCCGCGCCCGCCTGAAGGCCGAGGCCGAGGCGCTGATCGCCGTGCTGTCGCAGTCCAAGCAGGGCGGGCATGCCCCGGTGCTCGACCAGGTCAGTGCCGTGCCGGGGGCCGAGCCGGCCCTGGCGGCGGCGCTGGGCGACGACCTGCTGGCCTCGCTTGACGGCAGCGCGCCCGTGCATTGGAGCGCGTTGCCGCCGGTGGAGAACGGGCCGGCCCTGCCCGAGGGGGCCGAGCCGCTGGCCCGTCTGGTGACCGCCCCCGCCGCCCTGGCGCGGCGGCTGGCGCAGGTGGGGGTGGCCGGCGATGCCGCCGCCGCCGAGCGGCTGCGGCCGTTGCTCGCCCCCGGCCAGCGGCTGGTGACCCGCGACGGCGACCTGTTCCGCTGGGACGGCTACACCGCGCGCGCCGGGGCGCCCAGCCCGATGGCCCTGCGCCTCGCCCAGCGCAACCGGCTGCGCGAGCTGGAGGCGCGGCTCGACGACGCCCAGATGGGGGTCGAGGCGGCGGAGGGGCGGGTCGAGGAGGCCACCCGGGCCATGGACGAGGCCGCCGCGGCCGAGAAGCAGGCCAAGGAGGCGGTCAAGCGCGCCGACACCGAGACCGCCAAGGCCCGCGAGGCCCATGCGCGCATCGCCCAGCGCTTCGCCGCCGCCGAATCGCGGCTCGCCGCCCTGGTCGAACAGGCGGCCCAGGCCGCCGCCGACCTGGAGGAGGCCGAGGGCGATCTGCTGATGGCCCGCGACACGCTGGCTACCTTCCCCGAGAGCGATGGCGGCCGCGCCCGGGTCAACGACCTGCGCGCCACCCTGGCCGAGCGCCGCTCGGGGCTGGTCGAGGCGCGCTCGACGCTCGACCGCATCATCCGCGAGGCCGGCGAGCGCCGCCGCCGCCTCGATGCCATCGCCGCCGACGCCGCTTCGTGGCGCAGCCGCGCCGACACCGCCCGCGCCCATGTCGAGGAACTGGCCGAACGGCGCGAGGCGGTGATGGCCGAGATCGACCGCCTGGCCAGCCTGCCCGGCACCATCGCCAGGCGGCGCACCGAACTGCTCGACCGCATCGAGGCGGCCGAGGCGACGCGGCGCCGCACCGCCGACGCCCTGATCGCCGCCGAGCACGCCCTGGCCGAGGCCGACCGCACCGTCCGTGCCGCCGAGCATCTCCTCCATGCCGCCCGCGAGGAACTGATCCGCCGCGCGGCGGGGGTGGCCGCCGCCGACCAGCAATGCCGGGTGGTGGCCGGCCGCATCGCCGAGAAGCTCGACCTGACCCCGGAACAGGTCAACGAGGCCGCCGGGCTCGATGCCGCCGACCTGCCGGCGATGGACGACCTGCTGCGCCGCCACGACCGCCTCAGCCGCGAGCGCGACGCCATGGGGCCGGTCAATCTGCGCGCCGAGCAGGAGGTGGCCGAACTGGAGTTGCGCATCGCCTCGCTGAGTGCCGAGAAGGACGATCTGGTCCAGGCCATCGCCAAGCTGCGCCAGGGCATCGCCGAATTGAACCGCGAGGGCCGCGAGCGCCTGCTGGCCTCGTTCCAGGCCGTCGACCGCCATTTCCGCGACCTGTTCGTGCGCCTGTTCGGCGGCGGTCGCGCCCACCTCGCGCTGACCGAATCCGACGACCCGCTGGAGGCGGGCCTGGAAATCATGGCCTCGCCGCCGGGCAAGCGCCTTCAGGCGCTGTCGCTGCTGTCGGGCGGCGAGCAGGCGTTGACCGCCCTGGCGCTGCTGTTCGCGGTGTTCATGACCAATCCGGCGCCGATCTGCGTCCTCGACGAGGTCGATGCGCCGCTCGACGACGCCAACGTCGACCGCTTCTGTACCATGGTCGAGGACATCGCCCGCACCACGCGGACCCGCTTCCTGATCGTCACCCACCACCGCATGAGCATGGCCCGCATGGACCGCCTGTACGGCGTGACCATGGCCGAGCGCGGGGTCTCGCAACTGGTGTCGGTGGATCTCGCCGGGGCGGAGGCGATTCGCGAGGCGGCGGCGGTGGTGTGATTGCCGGACGCAATCCGCCTTTACGGGATTCTACCCGTAGCGGTGCAAGTCCGCCCCGTTGGTCTTCAGCCAGCGCCGCGCCGGGCTGGGATCGCCAGCCAGACTCGCCACCACCCGCCAGAAGGCCGGGGAGTGGTTGTGCTCGGCGAGGTGGGCGACCTCGTGGGCCACCACGTAGGCCAGAACCCAGTCGGGCGCCAGCACCAGCCGCCACGAGAAGCTCAGATCCCCCCGCGACGAGCAACTGCCCCAGCGCGAGCGGGTGTCGCGGACCGAGACCCGTCCCGCCGGTCGGCCCAGGCGGGCGGCAAGGTCGTGGACCAGGGGAAGGATGCGTCGCCGGGCCTCGGCCTTCAGCCATGTCTCCAGGCGGCGCGGGAGATGCTCGGCGTGGCCCGAGACGTTGATCCGGCCGGCCTCGACCCATACGCCGCGGCGGGCCTGGGGGGTGTGATGGATCTCGTGCGCGCTGCCGGCGAGGGGCAGGTGGGTGCCGATGGCGAAGGGAATGCGCGCCGGCACCCGGGCCAGACGCTCGGCCACCCAGTGGCGCTGCTCGGCGGCGAAGCGCTGCGCCTCGGCCAGCGAGGTCCGCGGTGGCAGCACCATCACCAGCGTGCCCAACGCAGGATCGAGTTTCAGCGACAGGCGCAGCGCCCGCGGCGAGCGGCGCACGGCAATCTCCGCCACCTGGTCGCCGAGGTCGAGACGAATGGCAGGAAGGGGCGTCGGCGCCGGCGGTTCAGCCCGCCGGACCCGCCACATGGTCCACATACCAGGCATAGGCGGCTTCCATGCCCCGTTCCAGCGGCGTGCGTGCGGTCCAGCCCAGCGCGGTCATCCGCGCGATGTCCATCACCTTGCGCGGCGTGCCGTCGGGCTTCGACGCATCGAAGCGGAAGCCGCCGCGATAGCCGGCCACCCGGGCGATGCAGGCCGCCAGGTCGCCGATGGTCGCCTCGCTGCCGGTGCCGACGTTGATGTGGCTTTCGCCGGAATAGTGCTTCATCAGGAACACCAGCCCGTCGGCAAGGTCTTCCGAGAACAGGAACTCGCGCTTGGGGGTGCCGGTGCCCCACACCTCGACGGTGTCGTGGTTGGCGATCTTGGCGGCATGGATCTTCATGATCAGCGCCGCCACCACGTGCCCCTGGGTGAGGTCGTAGCGGTCGCCCAGCCCGTAGAGATTGGTCGGCATGGCGGCGATGAAGTCGCTGCCGTACTGGCGGCGGTAGGCCTGGCACAGCTTGATGCCGGCGATCTTGGCCACCGCATACCATTCGTTGGTCGGCTCCAGCGGTCCGGTCAGCAGCTGGTCTTCGGCCATCGGCTGCGGCGCCAGACGGGGGTAGATGCACGACGAGCCGAGGAACAGCAGCTTCTTCACCCCCACCCGGTGGGCGGAATGGATCAGGTTGGCCTCGATCATCAGGTTGTCGTAGAGGAACTCGGCCGGCCGGGTGGCGTTGGCGAGGATGCCGCCGACGGTGGCGGCGGCGATGAACACCGCATCGGGGCGGTTGGCCGCCATCCATGCCTCGACCTCGGCCTGGCGGCGCAGGTCCATGTCGGCGCGGCCGGCGGTGAGGATCGCGCAGCCCTCGCTCGCCAGACGGCGCACCAGGGCCGAGCCGGCCATGCCCCGATGTCCGGCGACGAAGACCCGTTTGCCGGTCAGCGGGAACACGGCTTCAGCCATGCATGTCGTTCCGCTTTTCGATCGTGGCGAGGTCGTAATCGACCATCTCGCGGACCAATTCGGCGAAGGGAACGGTGTGGACCCAGCCCAGGATCTCGCGCGCCTTGGCCGGATCGCCGATCAGCAGGTCGACCTCGGTGGGGCGGAAGTAGCGGGGGTCGATCTCGATCAGCACCCGGCCGGTGGCGGCGTCGATGCCCTTTTCGTCGACGCCCGCCCCCTCCCAGCGGAGGGTGATGCCGATATGGGCGAAGGCCAGTTCGACGAACTCGCGCACCGCATGGGTCTCGCCGGTGGCGAGGACGAAGTCGTCGGGCCGGTCCTGCTGCATCATCATCCACATGCCGCGGACGAAGTCCCGCGCGTGGCCCCAGTCGCGCTTGGCGTCGATGTTGCCGAGGAACAGCTTGTCCTGCAGGCCGTTGCGGATCGCGGCCACGGCGCGGGTGATCTTGCGGGTGACGAAGGTCTCGCCGCGGGTCGGCCCCTCATGGTTGAACAGGATGCCGTTGGAGGCGTGGAAGCCGTAGGCCTCGCGGTAATTGACGGTGATCCAGTAGGCGTAGAGCTTGGCTGCGGCATAGGGCGAGCGCGGGTAGAACGGTGTCGTCTCGCGTTGCGGCACCTCCTGGACCTTGCCGAACAACTCGGAGGTCGAGGCCTGGTAGAAGCGCGTCTTGTCCTTGAGGCCGAGGATGCGGATCGCCTCCAGCAGCCGCAGCGTGCCGATGGCGTCGGCGTTGGCGGTGTATTCCGGCGTCTCGAAGCTGACCTGGACGTGGCTCTGGGCGGCGAGGTTGTAGACCTCGTCGGGCTGCGTCTCCTGGATGATGCGGATCAGGTTGGTGGCGTCGGTCAGGTCGCCGTAATGCATGAAGAAGCGGCAGCCGCCTTCGTGCGGGTCGTGATAGAGGTGGTCGATACGTGCCGAGTTGAAGCTTGACGAGCGGCGCTTCACCCCGTGAACCACATAGCCCTTGGACAGCAGCAACTCGGCGAGCAGCGCGCCATCCTGACCGGTGATGCCCGTGATGAGGGCGACTTTCTGTTTCATGTCCATCCCTCTTCGGCGGGTTGCCTGACGCTGTTACGGGAGGCCCCCAAGAGTGTCAAGCCATTGTCGCAATCGACGACGGGCGGCGACCCGACGGAGCACTGCGATCGTCGCCGGTCCAATGAGCCGGACGTCAGAACACGGCGTAGATGAACGGTGCGATGGCGGAGCCCTGGGTCAGCGCCACCAGGGCGCCCAGCAGCAAGGCCACGACCAGGACCGGCAGGAGGAAGATCTTCTTCCGCGCCTTCAGGAAGGCGACGAATTCCATCAGAAAGGCCGTCACGGCGGTAATCCTCGGGCTTCGATGAGCGGTGGGGAGGATATACCGCGCCCTCGCGGCGCCTGCAACCCCAGTGGACCGCCCCGACGGCCCAAGATTACAAGGACACCGTTGACAAGGCCGGGCAACTGGGCGTTCCTATAGCGGGGTGGGGCGGCAGACGATGCTCCCCGTCATGGCTGGCGATTCCGATTCCGGCAGCGATCTTCGCAGTGTCGGCCCAATCCGCTTCGTCGGCGCCCATCACATGAGCGTGCGCATGGACAAGAACCGAGTCGTCATCTTCGACACCACGTTGCGCGACGGCGAGCAATCGCCGGGGGCCTCGATGAATCTCGAAGAGAAGGTGCGCATCGCGCTCCTGCTCGAAGAAATGGGCGTCGATGTGATCGAGGCCGGCTTCCCCATCGCCTCCAACGGCGATTTCGACGCCGTGCAGGCGGTGGCCGCCCGGGTCAGGACGGCAACGGTGGCCGGACTGGCGCGGGCCACCAAAGGCGACATCGACCGCTGCGCCGAAGCCATCAAGCCGGCGCCGCGCGGGCGCATCCATACCTTCCTGTCCACCTCGCCACTGCATATGAAGTTCAAGTTGCAGATGGAGCCGGACAAGGTCCTGGAGAAAGTTTCGGAATCGATCCGTTATGCCCGCAACCTCGTTGACGACGTGGAATGGTCGGCCGAGGACGGCTCGCGCACCGAGCACGATTTCCTGTGCCGCTGCGTCGAGGCGGCGATTGCCGCCGGGGCGCGGACCATCAACATCCCCGATACGGTCGGCTATGCGGTGCCCGACGAATACGCGGCGCTGATCGCCATGCTGTTCAACCGTGTCCCCAACATCGACCGGGCGATCGTTTCGGTTCACTGCCACAACGATCTCGGTCTGGCGGTGGCCAATTCGCTGGCGGCGGTGCAGGCCGGGGCGCGGCAGATCGAATGCACCGTCAACGGTCTGGGCGAGCGGGCCGGCAACGCGGCGATGGAAGAGATCGTCATGGCGTTGCGCACCCGGGCCGATCGCCTGCCGTATTCCTGCGGCGTGCGCACCGAACTGATCACCCGGGCCTCGCGGCTGGTGTCGGGCATTACCGGCTTTGCCGTCCAGCCCAACAAGGCCATCGTCGGCCGCAATGCCTTCGCCCACGAATCGGGCATCCATCAGGACGGCGTGCTCAAGCACGCCCAGACCTACGAGATCATGACCCCGGATTCGGTGGGGCTGGTGCGCTCGAATCTGGTGATGGGCAAGCATTCCGGCCGCGCCGCCTTCAAGGCCAAGCTGCGCGAGATGGGCTACGAGCTCGACGACGGCGCCGTCGAGGACGCCTTCGTCCGCTTCAAGGACCTCGCCGACCGCAAGAAGGAGGTCTTCGACGAGGACATCGTCGCCCTGGTCGACGATTCGGTGCTGCGCGACAACGTGCGCATTCGCCTGAAGGCGCTCGAGATCCTGTGCGGCAACAAGAACAACCCGCCCACCGCCGGGCTGGAACTGGAGGACGACGGTGTCGTCGCCGCCTGCACCGCCAGCGGCGACGGGCCGGTCGACGCCACCTTCAAGGCCATCAAGCAGCTGTTTCCCCACGAGGCGCGACTGCTGCTCTATCAGGTGCATGCGGTGACCCAGGGCACGGACGCCCAGGCCGAGGTGACGGTCAAACTCGACGAAGACGGCAAGACCGTCGACGGTCAGGGCGCCGATACCGACACCCTGGTGGCGTCGGCCCGCGCATATGTGCATGCCTTGAACAAACTTTTGGTGAAGCGGCAAAAAACCGCTCCTGCGGCGCTCTCGGCCTGATATAAGACCAGCGCGGCCCGCGGGGTTCAGGCCCTGATTTCGCATGCCGGCGGCCGGCCGGAAACGACAACGCGATGCTGATGTGAGGGATAATGTTTTCGAAGCTGACGGGTTGGATGTCCGCGGACATGGCGATCGACCTGGGGACCGCCAACACGCTGGTCTACGTCAAAGGACGCGGCATCGTTCTCAATGAGCCGTCGGTCGTGGCGATTGCCGAGGAAAAGGGCAAAAAGAAGGTCCTCGCCGTGGGCGACGAAGCCAAGATGATGCTCGGGCGTACGCCGGGCTACATCCAGGCGATCCGCCCCCTTCGCGACGGCGTCATCGCCGATTTCGAGGTGGCCGAGGAAATGATCAAGCACTTCATCCGCAAGGTGCACAACCGTCGCAGCTTCGCCAGCCCGCTGGTGATCGTCTGCGTGCCGTCGGGCTCGACGGCGGTGGAGCGGCGCGCCATCCAGGAATCGGCGGAATCCGCCGGCGCGCGGCGGGTGTACCTGATCGAGGAGCCCATGGCTGCCGCCATCGGCGCCGGCCTGCCGGTGACCGAGCCGACCGGATCGATGGTCGTCGACATCGGCGGTGGTACGACCGAGGTGGCCGTGCTTTCGTTGGGCGGCATCGTCTATTCTCGCAGCGTGCGGGTCGGCGGCGACAAGATGGATGAGGCGATCATCGCCTACATCCGCCGCTACCACAATCTGCTGATCGGCG
>JACRFY010000018.1 GCA_016212565.1 Magnetospirillum sp.
GACGACCGCAACATCCTGGCCTCGGTGTCGATGGCCCTGGAAGCCGAGGGCTTCAAGGTCCGCACCTACACCGACGGTGCCGACGCCCTGCGCGGCCGGCCCGCCCCGGGCGCCGACCTGGCCGTGCTCGATATCAAGATGCCGCGCATGGACGGCATGGAGCTGCTCCAGCGTCTGCGCAAGAGTTCGGCGATGCCGGTGATCTTCCTCACCTCCAAGGACGACGAGGTCGACGAGCTGATGGGCCTGCGCATGGGCGCCGACGACTACATCACCAAGCCGTTCTCGCAGAAACTGCTGATCGAGCGCATCCGCACCCTGCTGCGGCGGATGGAGATGGCCGCCGAGGGCGACGCCCAGGCCGCCGCCGCCCTGGTGCGCGGCGAGCTGGTCCTCGATCCGGCGCGGCATGTCTGCGCCTGGAAGAGCAAGCCGGTCGACCTCACCGTCACCGAGTTCCTGATCCTCAAGTCCCTGGCCATCCGCCCCGGCCATGTCAAGAACCGCGACCAGTTGATCGATGCCGCCTATGGCGAGCACATCTATGTCGACGACCGCACCATCGACAGCCACATCAAGCGCCTGCGCAAGAAGTTCCGCGAGGTCGATGCCGAGTTCGGCCACATCGAGACCCTCTACGGCGTCGGCTATCGCTACCGCGACGATGGCTGCTGAGACGCCGCGCCGCCGGCCGCGCTGGCGGCTGCTGTCGTCGCCGCTGACCCGGCGCATCCTCGCCGTCAACCTGATCGCGCCGATCATCCTGGTGGTCGGCGTGCTCTACCACGACCGCTATCGCCAGGGTCTGGTGCGCACCGAACTGGCCGCCCTGGTGCCGCAGGCCGAAATGGTCGCCGCCGCGGTCGGCGAGGCGGCGGTCCATGAGGAGGCGGTCGGTTTCCTCGAACTCAATTCCGAGCAGGCGCAGATGATGGTCCGCCGGCTGGCCGAGCCGGCGCGGCTGCGGCTGCGGCTGTTCGACGAGATCGGCGCCGTCGCCGCCGATTCGCGCTTCCTCAAGACCCGCGCCGGGGTGATCCAGATCGAAGCCCTCGAACAGCCGCAGGCCCGGGGCTGGCGGGCGGCGCTGGAACGGCAGTGGGAGCGGCTGTCGACCTGGATGCCGGCCGATCCGGCGCTGCCGCTCTACATCGAACACATGGACCAGCGCGCCGACCACTATTCCGAGGCGATGACCGCCCTGGCCGGGCGGGTCGGCACCATGGTCCGCGCCCGTCCCGGGGGCGGGTTGATGCTGTCGGTGGCGGTGCCGGTGCAGCGCTACAAGCAGGTGGTCGGCGCCCTGATGGTCAGCACCGACGGGACCGCCATCGCCCGCAGCCTGTTCCAGGTCCGCCTGGCCATCGTCCAGGTGTTCGGGGTGGCGCTGCTGATCACCGTGGCGGTGTCGCTGTATTTCGCCGGCACCGTCGCCCGCCCGATCCGCCGCCTGGCGATGGCCGCCGAGCAGGTCCGCCATGGCCACGGACGCCACCGCTTCCCCGACCTGTCGCAGCGCGACGACGAGATCGGCGAACTGTCGGTGGCCTTCCGCGAGATGACCGAGGCGTTGTGGCGGCGGATGGACGCCATCGAGGCCTTTGCCGCCGACGTCGCCCACGAAATCAAGAACCCGCTGACCAGCGTCCGCTCGGCGGTGGAGACGGCGGCGCGGATCAGCGACCCCGCCCAGCAGCAGAAGCTGCTGGCGATCATCCAGGACGATGTCGAGCGCCTCAACCGGCTGATCTCGGACATTTCCGACGCCTCGCGCATCGATGCCGAACTGTCGCGAGCCGAAACCGAGCCGGTGGCCTTGAAAGCCATCGTCGAGACCCTGGCCGAGGTCTACCGCGCCACCAACGAGCATCTGGTCTTCACCGTCGCGGTGTCCGCCCTCGATCCCCTGGTGGTGCCGGGCATCGAGGGGCGGCTGGTGCAGGTGCTGCGCAACCTGATCGCCAACGCGGTGTCGTTCAGCCCCGACGGCGGCACCATCGCCCTGGCCGCCGAACGCGACGGCAAGTTCGTTCGCCTGACCGTCGAAGACGACGGCCCCGGCATTCCCCCCGACAAGCTGGAGGCGATCTTCACCCGCTTCTACAGCGAACGGCCCGAGGGCGAGAAGTTCGGCACCCATTCCGGCCTCGGCCTGTCGATCTCGCAGCAGATCGTCGAGGCCCATGGCGGGGCGCTATGGGCGGAAAATCGCCCGGCGGGCGGCGCGCGCTTCGTGGTGCGATTGCCGGCGGGGTGAGGAGACCCTATTCCCCCAACAGCAGCGCCAGCACGCCCGTATAGCCATACAGCCGCCCGCCGGCGATTTCGCCGTTGGCGAAGAAGCCGAGCAGCGGCACGTCGCCGAAGGCGTCGCGGATCAGCGCCGGTTCGCTGTCGTCGCCGTCGAACATGGCGCGGCCGCGGGCGGTGCAGGTGACGTAGAGGGCGCCGCGGATGCTGCGTCCGGCGCGGCGGCGGTCGACGTCGGCCAGCATGCGGGTGAAGTCGCGGCGCGCGGCGGCGGCGTCGCGGCGGACCAGCATCAGCTTTTGCCCCGGCTCCAGGCGCTCGGCCACCGCCAGCCAGCCCTGGCGCGGATCGACGCCCACCAGGCTGCGCACCAGATAGGCGCCGGTGTCGGAGTTGGGCACCGGCAGCGCGACGTGGATGTAGCCCGAGGCGCGTTTGAGATCGCGGGCGATCAGCTCGCCGGCCTCCTCCTTCAACACCTCCAGCGCCGGGCGGTCGTCGAGGCGCATCAGCACCCCCTCCCAGGCCTCGGTGACGGTATGGACCGGGCCGATCGGGGTGCAGCCCTGGGACAGGCCGACCGTCACCGCCACCTCCGGACCCAGCAGCAGCCCCGACAGGCCGCCGCTCACCACCTGATCGGCCAGTTGCGAGGGCGGTCCGGCGGCCGAGACCAGGCCGCCGACGACGAAGCCGGCCGCCCCGCCGGCTTCGGCGATCAAGGCGGCGATGGCCGGGCTGCGGGGATCGCCGTGGGCCAGGGCGACGGCCGGCCGGTGCGCCGCCAGCCAGGGGCCGTGATGGCGGGCGAAGCCGCCGCCGTCGATTTCGGCGAAGGGGCGGATCGCCGCCTCGGGCAGGGTGCCGACCATCACCGCCAGCGCCCCGCTGCCGCGCACCGCCTCGCCATTCGCGCACAGGCCGGGCACCGAGGCGCCCACCCAATGGGGAATGCGGGTGGTCTCGCGCAGGAAGGTGACGATGCTCGCCAGATGGTCGCCCAGCGCCTCGGTGGCATAGAGCAGCCCGACATTGGCGCCCGGCGCGGCGGCGGCGATGCCCTCCAGGCAGGCCTTGGCCGCCGCGCCCCAGTGGTCGGCCCGGCTCAGGGCGACGGTGAAGGGCGCGTCGACGGCGGGAGCGGGCGATTGGGCGGCGGTCATGGCAGCGCCTTCTTCACATAGGGCAGGATGCGGCGGACGATTTCCTCGACCCCCTTGGCATTGGGGTGCAGGCCGTCGCCCTGGTTGAGCGTCGGATCGGTGGCGACGCCGTCGAGGAAGAAGGGATAGAACACCACCGGATGTTCGGCGGCCAGGCGGGAGAACACGGCGCGGAACGAATCCGCATAGGCGCGGCCGAAATTGGGCGGCACCAGCATGCCGGCCAGGACGATCCGTACCTTCTCGGCGCGGAGGCGGGTGAGGATGGCGTCGAGATTGGCGTACACCTGCTTGGGGTCGAGGCCGCGCAGGCCGTCGTTGGCCCCCAGTTCGACGATCGCCACGTCGGGGCGGTCGCCCAACGCCCAGTCCAGCCGCGCCCGCCCCCCGGCGGTGGTGTCGCCGGACACGCCGGCATTGATCACCGTGACGTCGAGCCCTTCGGCCCGGAGGGCCTTTTCGAGCTGTTCGGCGAAACTCTGGCCCGCCGGCAGGCCCCAGCCGGCGGTCAGCGAGTCGCCGAAGGCGAGGATGCGCACCGGTGCCGCCATGGCCGCGTGACTCCAAGCGTTGACAACCAGAAGGACGGCGCCATATGCCGTGATCAGCCCCAAGCGACAGAAAGACGTCCAACCCATGACTTCGTCCTCGCCCGGTGCGCCCCTGATCCACCTCGCGGGTGTCACCCTCAAGTTGGCGAGCTTGGCCGGCGAGGTCAACGTCTTGCGTGGAATCGACCTCTCGGTGGCCGAGGGCGAGACCATCGGCGTGGTCGGTCCGTCGGGGTCGGGCAAGTCGACCCTGCTGATGGTGATCGGCGGTCTGGAGCGCGCCAGTTCCGGCACCGTGCAGGTGGCCGGGCACGACCTGTCGGCGCTCGACGAGGATGCCCTGGCGCGCTTTCGCCGCAAAGCGGTGGGCATCGTCTTCCAGTCCTTCCACCTGATTCCGACCATGACGGCGCTGGAGAACGTCGCCGTCCCCCTCGAACTGGCCGGGGCGACGGATGCCTTCGCCCGCGCCGAGACCGAACTGGCCCAGGTGGGGCTGGGCCATCGCCTCGAACACTATCCCGGCCAATTGTCCGGCGGCGAGCAGCAGCGGGTGGCCCTGGCCCGCGCCTTCGTCGCCCGTCCGCGCCTGCTGCTGGCCGACGAACCGACCGGCAATCTCGACGGCGCCACCGGCCGGGCGGTGATGGAGCTGCTGTTCGACCTTCACCGGCGCCACGGCACCACCCTGGTGCTGGTCACCCACGACCAGGCGCTGGCTTCGCGCTGCCGCCGCGTGGTGCAGGTGGCCGACGGACGGGTGGCGGAAGGGGTGTGGGCGTGACCGCCCTGGCCGTCGCCTACGCCCGTCGCGAGCTGCGCGGGGGTATCAAGGGCTTTCGCATCCTGGTCGCCTGCCTCGCCCTGGGGGTGGCGGCCATCGCCGCCGCCGGGTCGCTGAAGGCGGCGTTCAACCGGGCGCTCGACGAGGACGGACGGGCGATGCTCGGCGGCGATCTCGAACTGCGCCAGTCCTATCAGCCGTTTACCGCCGAACAACGGGCGGCGCTGGCGGAAATGGGCGCGGTGTCGGGCGGCCTCGACCTGCGGGCGATGGCCTTCGGCGCCGAGGGGCGGCGGCATCTGGTCGAGCTCAAGGGCGTTGACGGCCTCTATCCGCTGGTCGGGGTCCTGGATCTCGATCCGGTGCAGAGCGCCGCCTCCGCCTTGGAGCGCCGCGACGGCGAATGGGGGGCGGCGGTCGATGCCAATCTGCTCGCCACCCTCGGGCTGAGGGTCGGCGACAGCGTCACCGTCGGCGAGGCGCGGCTGCGCCTCCGCGCCACCCTCGCCAAGGAGCCCGCCCGCGGGGCCACCGCCTTGGCCGTCGGGCCGCGCCTGCTGCTGGCCGACGAACCGACCGGCAATCTCGACGGCGCCACCGGCCGGGC
>JACRFY010000138.1 GCA_016212565.1 Magnetospirillum sp.
GTTGCGCTCATCCAGCTTTTCGCTTTGATCGCCGCCGGCACCGCCATCGGATTTTCCCTCGGCCGCCGGCGCGTGGCGGGCACGGAGGTTCGGCTGCGCGATTCCGAAGCCCGGACCCGCGCCATTCTCGAAGGGGCGGCCGACGGCATCGTCACCATCGACGAGGGCGGCATCATCCGCAGCGTCAATCCGGCGGCGAAACGCATTTTCGGCTACGACGCCGCCGAGATGATCGGCAACAACGTCGCCATGCTGATGCCCGAACCCTACCGGTCCGGCCATGACGGCTACCTGCGCAACTATAGGAGCACCGGCCGGGCCCACATCATCGGCATCGGCCGCGAGGTGGAGGGGCAACGCAAGGACGGCTCGACCTTCTCCATGGACCTGTCGGTGGGCGAAAGTCAGGTTCATGGCCGGCGCATCTTCGCCGGCATCGTCCGCGACATCACCGAGCGCAAGCAGGTGGAAGAGCGATTGCGGGCCAGCGAGGCCCACTTCCGCGCCCTGATCGACGGCGTGCGCGACTACGCCATCGTCATGGTCAGCCCCGACGGCCGCCTCCAGTCGTGGAACCTGGGGGCAGAGCGGCTCTACGGCTGGTCGGAGGACGAGGCGCTGGGAACCTCGGTGTCGCGGTTCTATCCCCTCGACGCCATCGCCCGCGGCGACCATCGGCTGGCCCTGGAGACCGCCCGCCGCGACGGCCGTTTCGAGGACGAAGGCTGGCGGCTGCGCCGGGACGGCTCGCGCTTTTGGGCGCACATGATCCTCACCGCCATCCGCGATGGCGACGGGCCGTTGCGCGGCTTCGCCCGCGTCTCCCACGACATGACCGAGCACAAGCGCACCGAGGACGATCTCAAGCGCGCCCGCGACGCCGCCGAAGCCGCCCGTGCCATTGCCGAGCGGGCCCGCAAACAGGCCGAGCGGGCCAATGTGGCCAAGACCAAGTTCCTCGCCGCCGCCAGCCACGACCTCCGCCAACCGGTGCAGGCGATCTTCTTTTTCACCTCGGTGCTGGCGCACAAGCTGCGCACCCATCCGGCCCAGGCGGTGCTCGCCGACCTGCAATCCTCGCTCGATGGGCTCAACATCCTGCTCGATTCGCTGCTCGACGTCTCCAAGCTCGATGCCGGGCTGGTGGCGCCGAAGGAGACCGACTTCTGCGTCTCCGCCATCCTCGACCGTCTGGCCGCCGACTACACCGCGCTGGCCGCCGACAAGGGGCTGTTCCTGCGCATGGTGCCGTCGAGCGCCATGGTGCGCAGCGATCCCGCGCTGCTGTTGCGGATCGTGCAGAATCTGGTCGCCAATGCCGTCCGCTATACCAACAGCGGCCGCATCCTGCTGGGATGCCGCCGCCGCGACGGCCGCCTGCGCATCGAAGTGTGGGACACCGGCATCGGCATCCCGCACGAGCGGACCCGCGAGATCTTCGAGGAATTCACCCAGTTGGGCAATCCCGAGCGCGACCGCACCCAGGGCTTGGGCCTGGGACTGGCGATCGTCGACCGCCTGGCCAAGCTGCTCGCCCACCGCGTCGACGTGTGCTCCCAGCCGGGCCGCGGCTCGATGTTCGCCGTCGAGGTGCCCCGCGCCGCCGTCTACAAGATGGCCGCCCCGCCGGCGGTCGGCCGGGCGCGGCGGGGGTACGAGGGCATGTGCACCGTGGTGCTGATCGACGACGATCCGACCGTGCTGCGCGGCCTGACCCTGGTGCTCAAGGGCTGGGGCTACGATGTGCTTGCCGCCGCCTCCGAGGAGGAGGCGATGGTGAAGCTGGCCGGCACCCGCAATCGGCCCAGCCTGATTCTCGCCGACTACCGCCTGCGCGAAGGCCACACCGGAACCGAGGCGGTGGCGCATATCCGCGACCATTTCCACTTCGACATCCCCAGCATCATCATTACCGGCGATACCGCCCCCGAGCGTCTGCGCGAGGCCGAGGCCAGCGGCCTGGCGATCCTCCACAAGCCGATCCGCCCGCCGGTGCTGCGCGAGGCGCTGCGGGAGTCGATCGGCAATACCGGTACGTGACAAGCGTCGAAATCCTGCGATAATATTCCGGCCGGCAACGAGGCAAGGATACGGCGCATGTCGCAGGACGGCTCCCAGCAGTTCATCTCCTTCACCATCGGCGACGAGGAATACGGCGTCGACATCATGGCGATCCGCGAGATCAAGGGCTGGAGCGCCAGTACCGCGCTGCCCAACACGCCGGCCTACATGCGCGGCGTCATCAACCTGCGCGGCGCCATCGTGCCGATCCTCGACCTGCGGGCCCGCTTCTCCGGCGGCCTGACCGAGGCCCTGGCCCGCCACGTCATCATCGTCGTCGCGGTGGGCAGCCGGGTGGCCGGCATCCTGGTCGACGCCGTCGCCGACATCATCACCGTCGCCACCGCCGACATCCAGCCGGTGCCGCAGATCAGCAGCGGCGAAGCCTCCGACTTCCTGGCCGGTCTGGTGACCGTCGACGGACGCATGGTGGCGCTGCTCGACCTCGACCGCGTCTTCGCCTTCGGCGACGAAGACCTGTCCGGCGAACGCGCCGCCTGATTGGCCCGACATTGTTCCCTTGGCGAATGCCCCGCCCCGGTGGATACTTCCCGGGAGATGTGGATGAGGGGACGGAATGAGACGCTTCCTGCTGGCGGCGGCAGTTGCTTTGCCGCTGTTGCCATCGCCGGCCGCGGCCGGCTTGGACGAGGGCCTGGCCGCCTTCCGCCGTTCCGACTTCGGCACCGCGCTGACCGAACTTGAACCGCTCGCCCGCCAGGGCGACGCCGAGGCGCAAAGCCTTCTCGGCGTCATGTATGCCCGCGGCCATGGCGTCGCCGCCGACCAGAACCGGGCGGCGCAGCTCTTCACCACCGCCTCCGCGAAGGGCAGCCTGCGCGCCATCGTGTGGCTGGGCAACTTCTATCGCGACGGCCAGGGCGGGATGATGCGCGACGAGGCCAAGGCCGCCGAGCTGTTCCGCAAGGCCGCCGACGGCGGCGATGCCGCCGGCATCAACAATCTGGGCAACCTCTACCTGTCCGGCCGCGGGGTGCCGCGCGATATCGCCCGCGCCGCCGACCTCTACCGCCAGGGAGCCGAGATGGGCAACGCGGCATCGCAACGCATGTACGGCCTGATGCTCTATGACGGCGTCGGCACCGGGCGCGACCGCGGGGCCGCGATCAAGCTGTTGCAACCGCTGGCCGAAAAGGACGATCCCGAAGTGCAGGCCAAGGTGGGGATGGCGCTGCTCGACGGCGACGGCGGCACGCGCGATCCGGCCAAGGGCGCCGAGTATCTGCGCCGCGCGGCGGAACGGGGCCGCGGCGAGGCCCAGTTCGCCCTCGGCAAGGCCTATCTTGCCGGCAACGGCGTCAGCCGCAGCGCCTTCCAGGCCTATTTCTGGCTGTCGCTGGCCAGCGACCACATCAAGCCCAATCTCAAGGCCGACTTGGACAGCGCCCGCGCCACCGCCGCTGCCGCCCTGACCCCGGCCGAGACCACCCAGGCGCTGGACCTGACTCGGACCTGGAAGCCCAAGGGAACCGTCGTTGCCATCCAGCCCGGCGAGGGCAGCGCTCCGTTGCCGCGCTCGGGCCGCAGCGCCGGCTCGGGTATCGTCGTCAGCCGCGACGGCAAGGTCTTGACCAATGCCCATGTGGTTCCGGCCTGCTCGACCTTGCAGGTGACCACCACCGAGGGCCGCAACGCCTCGGCCACGGTGCTGGCGCGCGACGACACCAACGACCTGGCGCTGCTCAACACCAGCCTCCAGCCCCCCGACATCGCCCGCTTCCGCGACGGCAAGCCGATCCGCTCCGGCGACAACGTGGTGGTGGTCGGCTACCCGCTGTCCACCCTGCTGTCGCGCGAGCCCAACGTCACCGCCGGCGTGGTCTCGGCGATGGCCGGCATCCGCGGCGACGTCCGCCATTACCAGATCACCGCGCCGGTGCAGAAGGGCAATTCCGGCGGGCCGCTGGCCGACATGAGCGGCAACATCATCGGCGTCGTCTCGGCCAAGCTCGATGCGATGAAGATCGCCGGACGCCTGGGCGACCTGCCGCAGAACGTCAACTTCGCCATCAAGTCCGAGGTGGCGCGGCGCTTCCTCACCGAAAAAGGAGTGAAGGCGGAAACCGCCTCCGGCCCCGACACCCTCAGCGCCGCCGACGTCGGCGAGCGCATCAAGCGGGTCACGGTGTATGTGGAGTGCGCGAATTAGAGCATCGAGCGCCAAATATGGCGCACGATGCTCTCGTTTTATCTTTAGCCCTCGCCGGGCGCGGGCGTCCGCCCGCTTGGCCGCTCGCTCAATGCTCGCAGGAGCGCCGTGCCTCGGATTTGAGGCTCGGCGCTCTAATCGCCGGGTTGCGCTGCCACGCCCCACATCGTCATGCCCGGCCATGACGAACAGAGGAGAGGGCGTATCCTCTGCTTGCGCCTGAGTCCTACCTTGCCTGCAGCTTCAATTCCTCGCCGCCGCGCTGGCGGGTCTGCACCAGGCGCGGACGGTCGACGTCGAGGTCGTAGGTCACCGCCTCCTTGTAGACCTTGCCGGCGCTGCGGCTCTCGTCGACCAGGGCGCCGATGACGGCGACGCCGCCGGTGACCACCATCAGCGCCGAGTTGCCCCAGATCCAGCCATTGGCGGTCGCGTCCAGGGTGTACGAGGTGGTGCGCCGGCCGTCGGAGGAACAGGTCACCGTCAGCGGCGCCGCGCTGGCGGGCAGGACCACCTTCGCCGGGGTCTCCACCGCGGTGGCGAAACCGCCGTGCCCCTTGATGGCGCATTGCGCCTTGGGCGGGTTGGTGCTGATCAGCACCGGCGAATCGGTGGAACTGACGATCGAGGCACACGCTGCCAGCAGCGTCACCCCCGCGGCCGCTGCCGCTCTCCCCTGCCACCGAGCCATTCTGCCCACCCCTGTCACTTCTGACGAGGTGCCACTATCCCAAAGAGCAGCCGGGGATGGCAAGGGTAAAGATTTGGTTAAGCTCAAGTCGCCCGCGGCACCATCCGACCGTCGGCGCCGTAAAGCTGGCGGGCGCGCTTTTCGAAGGCATGGACCATCAATCGCACCGCTTCATTGAACAGGGCGCCGATCAACGTTTGCAGGATCTTGGAGCGGAATTCGAAGTCGACGTAGAAATCGATGACGGTGCCTCCGTCTTCTGCCGGCGCGAAGGTCCAATGGTTGTCGAGGCGCGAGAACGGTCCCTCGGTATAGGTGACGTCGATCCGTCCGGCGGCGCGGTTCAGCGTCACCTTCGAGGTATAGCGCTCGCGGACCATCTTGAAGCCGATCACCAGGTCGGCGAAGAAGGTGTCGCCGTCGCGGCGGCGGATGCGGGCGGCCACGCACCAGGGCAGGAATTCCGGATAGCGCTCGACGTCGGCGACCAGCCCGAACAGCTGTTCGGGGGTGTAGGGCAGGCGACGCTTTTCGGCATGGGTGGGCATCGGCCTCTCCTACCCTGCCGCGCGAGCGGCGCGGGCGGCCTTCAGGGCAGCGAAGTCGCGGTCGGCGTGGTGCGACGAGCGGGTCAGCGGCGAGGCGGCGACCATCAGGAAGCCTTTGGCGCACGCGATGGTCTTCAACTCCTCGAACTCCTCGGGGGGCAGGAAGCGGTCGACGGCGACGTGCTTGAGGGTCGGTTGCAGGTACTGGCCGATGGTGATGAAGTCGATGCCGGCCGAGCGCATGTCGTCCATCACCTGAAGGATCTCGGCCCGCGTCTCGCCCAGGCCGACCATGATGCCCGACTTGGTGAAGATCGCCGCGTCCAGTTCGCGCACCTTCTGCAACAGGCGCAGCGATTCGAAATAGCGGGCGCCGGGGCGGATCGCGGGATAGAGCCGCGGCACGGTCTCCAGATTGTGGTTGAAGACGTCGGGCCGGGCCGCCGCCACCGCGGCGATGGCCCCGGCCTTGTCGCGGAAGTCGGGGGTCAGCACCTCGACGGTGCAGTCGGGTGCCTGGGTGCGCACCGCGGCGATGCTGGCGACGAACTGGAAGGCGCCGCCGTCGGCGAGGTCGTCGCGGTCGACCGAGGTGATCACCACGTGGCGCAGGCCCATGGCCTTGACGCTCTCGGCCAGATGCTCGGGCTCGGCGAGGTCGACGGCACCCGGCTTGCCGGTCTTGACGTTGCAGAAGGCGCAGGCCCGCGTGCAGGTGTCGCCGAGGATCATGAAGGTGGCGTGGCGGTGCTTCCAGCACTCGCCGATATTCGGGCAGGCGGCCTCCTCGCACACGGTGTGGAGGCTCTTGTCGCGCATCAGCCGGCGCACCTCGGCCGCCTCCTCGGAGGTGGGCGCCTTGACGCGAATCCACGCCGGCTTGCGCGGCGAGGGATTGTCGGGGCGGTGGGCCTTCTCGGGGTGGCGGAGTGCGGGCGTGTCGGTCATCATGTGGATATCGTTCAGCCGGAGCCGCGGGTCAAGGAAATGCGGGAGGGGACATGACGACGGAAATCTATTCCTGCCGGGACGGGCAGGACCTCAAGCAGGGCAAGCTCGACTATTCCAGCGACATCGACACCCGCGAGCAGGCCGACATCGACGCCAAACGCCGCTGCCAGCGCGACCCGACGCTAAAGAAGGTCGCCTATTACAAGGTCAGCGACAGCGGCGATTTCCGGGTGTTTTTCTCCTATACCAATCCCCATTGCAAGCCGACAGCGCCGGGGCCGGCAGCCAAAGCGACGGTAGCGCGCAGGAAGGTACCGGCGAAGAAGGTGGGGTGGTGGAAGCGGATGCTGCGGGCGTTGGGGGTGAAATAGCGTAGAGAATCGAGCCACAGATGAACACAGATAATGAATTTGCAAGATGAACCGCGTCGGCACATCTGTGTTTATCTGTGTTCACCTGTGGCCAAATATTCTGCACTGTCCGCAGTAGCGATCTTCGCAGGAACGAATTTCTCACACGTGCACCGCCCGCCCATACGCCTCCAGCACCGCCTCGTGCATCATTTCGCTCAGCGTCGGATGCGGGAACACCGCGGCCATCAGCTCGGCCTCGGTGGTCTCCAGGGTGCGGGCCACCACGTAGCCCTGGATCAGTTCGGTGACCTCGGCGCCGATCATGTGGGCGCCGAGCAGTTCGCCGGTCTTGGCGTCGAACACCGTCTTGACCAGCCCCTCGGTCTCGCCGAGCGCAATCGCCTTGCCGTTGGCGAGGAAGGGGAAGCGGCCGACGCGGACCTGATAGCCCTTCTCCTTGGCCTTGGCCTCGGACAGGCCGACGCTGGCCACCTGGGGATGGCAGTAGGTGCAGCCGGGAATCGAACGGAGATCCAGCGGGTGGCCGGGCAGCCCGGCGATGCGCTCGGCGACCATCACCCCCTCGTGGCTGGCCTTGTGGGCCAGCCAGGGCGGGCCGGCGAGGTCGCCGATCGCCCACACCCCCGGCTCGCCGGTCTCGCAATATTCGTTGACCGCCACGTGGGTCTTCTCGACCCGCACCCGGGTTCCCTCCAGGCCGAGATCCTCGACATTGCCGACGATGCCCACCGCCGAAATCACCCGCTCGGCCACCAGATCTTGAGTCTGCCCGCCGGCGGCCACCGTCACGGTCACCGCGGCGGCGCCGCGCTTGACCGCCTTGATTTCGGCGCCGGTCAGGATGGTCATCCCCTGCTTTTCGAACGACTTGCGGGCCAAGGCGGAGATTTCCGCGTCCTCGACCGGCAGAACGCGATCCATCACTTCAACCACCGTCACCTTGGCGCCCAGCGCATTGAAGAAGCTGGCGAATTCGATGCCGATCGCCCCCGAGCCGACCACCAGCAGCGATTTCGGCATCGTGTCGGGAACCAGCGCTTCCTTGTAGGTCCACACCAGCTTGCCGTCCGGCTCCAGCCCCGGCAGCACCCGTGCCCGCGCCCCGCTGGCGAGGACGATGGCGCCGGCCGAGATCACCCGCTCGCCCACCGCCACCTTGCCCGGCCCGACGAGGCGGCCGTGACCGTCGATCACCGTCACCTTGTTCTTCTTCAGCAGGTGCCTGACCCCGGCCTGCAACTGCGCCGCCACCCCGCGCGAGCGGGCGACGATCTTGCCCAGGTCGAACCCCGCCCCCGGTGCCGACAGCCCATAGGCCTCGGCATGCCTGAAGGTGCGGAAGATGTCGGCCGAGCGCAGCAGCGCCTTGGTGGGGATGCAGCCCCAGTTGAGGCAGATGCCGCCCAGGTGTTCGCGCTCGACCACCGCCACGCTCTTGCCCAGTTGGGCGGCACGAATGGCGGCGACATAGCCGCCGGGGCCGCCGCCGATCACCACCACATCGAAATCGGACATCGCTTGCCCCCTTACAACAGCATCGACAGCGGATCCTCGATCAGCCCCTTGAAGGCGGCGAGGAATTCGGCGCCCACCGCGCCATCGACCACCCGATGATCGACCGACAGGGTGCAGGTCATCACCGTCGCCACCGCCAGCGCACCGTCCTTGACCACCGGCCGCTGCTCGGCGGCACCCACCGCCAGGATGCAGCCCTGGGGCGGGTTGAGGATCGCCGAGAAGGACTTGATGCCGTACATGCCCAGGTTGGAGACGGTGAAGCCGCCGCCCTGGAACTCCTCGGGCTTGAGCTTACCGTCGCGGGCCTTGGCCGCCAGCGTCTTCATCGCGGCGGAAATCTCCGCCAGCCCCTTGCGGTCGGCGTGATGGACGATGGGGGTGATCAGGCCGTTGTCGGTCGCCACCGCCACCGAGATGTCGATGTCGCGGTAGCGGCGGATCGCCTCCTCGCCCCAACTGGCGTTGGCGGCCGGCACCGTCTTCAGCGCCAGGGCGACGGCGCGGACGACGAAATCGTTGACCGACAACTTGCCCCCCTCCAGCCGGGCATTGAGGTCGGCGCGGATCTTCAGCAGCGCATCGACCTGGCAATCGACGCTGAGGTAGAAATGCGGCACCGTCGCCTTGGCCTCGGTGAGCCGACGGGCGATCACCTTGCGGATCGACGAGTTGGGAATTTCCTCATAGGCGGGCTCGAACGGTGCCAGGGCCGGCGGCGGGGCCTTGGTCACCGCCGGAGCCGGCGCGGCGACGCTGCGGCCGGTGCCGGACTGGATCGCCTGCTCGACGTCGGCCTTGACGATGCGCCCCTGGGGGCCGCTGCCGGTCAGGCGGGCGAGGTCAAGCCCGGCCTCGGCGGCGATGCGGCGGGCCAGCGGGCTGGCGAAGGTGCGGGCTCCCGTCTGGCGTCTTGATTCGTCACCCCCGGGCTTGACCCGGGGGTCCATGGCCAGCGCGGGAGTGGCGGCGGCCACGTGGATGCCCGGATCAAGTCCGGGCATGACGGAGGTGTTGCTGGGCCTGGATGCCCGGTCCAGCACCGTGCGGTCCTCGCCCTCTTCCAGCAGCAGCCCGATCGGCTGGTTGACCTTGACTCCGGCGGTGCCGCCGGGAACCAGGATGCGGCCGAGGATGCCCTCGTCGGCGGCCTCGAACTCCATGGTCGCCTTGTCGGTTTCGATCTCGGCCAGGACATCGCCGGGCTTGACCGCCTCGCCTTCCGCCTTCAGCCAGCGGGCCAGGGTGCCTTCGCTCATGGTCGGAGACAGCGCCGGCATCAGGATCTCGATGGGCATGACGCGGCCTCCTAGCGGCGATAGCAGACCTGGCGCACCGCCGCGACCACCCAGTCGGGCTGCGGCAGGGTCAGGCGTTCGAGGGTCGAGGCATAGGGCATCGGCACGTCGGCGCCGCACACCCGGGTCGGCGGCGCGTCGAGCCAGTCGAAGGCCTGCTCGACCACCAGAGCGGCGATCTCCGAGGCCACCGAGGCGAACGGCCAGTCCTCCTGGACGGTGACGATGCGGTTGGTCTTCTTCACCGATTCGACGATGGTGCCGATGTCGAGGGGACGGATGGTGCGCAGGTTGATCACCTCGGCCTCGATGCCCTCGGCGGCGAGGATGGCGGCGGCGTCCAGCGCGATGTGGACCATGCGCGAATAGGCGCAGATGGTCACATGCTGGCCGACCCGCTCGATCTTGGCCTTGCCGATGGGGAGGATGAAGTCGGGCTCGTCGGGAACGTCGAAGCTTTGCCCGTACATCAGCTCGTTTTCCAGCACCAGCACCGGATTGGGATCGCGGATGGCGGCCTTGATCAGGCCCTTGGCGTCGGCGGCCGAATAGGGCGCCACCACCTTGAGGCCGGGACAGTGGGCATACCAGGCGGCGAAGTCCTGGCTGTGCTGGGCGGCGACGCGCGCGGCGGCGCCGTTGGGGCCGCGGAAGACGATCGGGCACGGCTGCTGCCCGCCCGACATGTAGAGGGTCTTGGCCGCCGAGTTGATGACGTGGTCGATGGCCTGCATCGAGAAGTTGAAGGTCATGAATTCGACGATCGGCCGCAGGCCGGAGAACGCCGCCCCTACCGCCATGCCGGCGAAGCCCATCTCGGTGATCGGGGTGTCGATCACCCGCTTGGCGCCGAACTCGTCGAGCATGCCCTGGCTGACCTTATAGGCGCCCTGGTACTGCCCGACCTCCTCGCCCATCAGGAACACCGCGGGGTCGCGGCGCATTTCCTCGGACATGCCGTCGCGCAGGGCCTCGCGCACCGTCATCCGCACCGTCTTGGCAACGGAGGGCTCGGCGGCGGCGTAGGACAGCGCGGCCGGCACCGGGGCCGGCTTGCACGGCACCGCGTGGTTGCCGACGTTGGGCTGTTCCATCACCTTGCCGAGGTCGCTGGCGGACTCGCCGTCTTCGAGCAGGATGGCGATGGGGGTATTGACCCGCACCCCTTCGGCGCCGCCGCCGACCAGGATCTTGCCCAGGCGGCCTTCGTCGACCGCCTCGAATTCCATCGTCGCCTTGTCGGTCTCGATCTCGGCGATCACCTCGCCGGGTTTGACGGCATCGCCCTCGCTCTTCAGCCAGCGCGCCAGCTTGCCCTCGGTCATGGTCGGCGACAGGGCCGGCATCAGGATCTCGGTGGCCATGGCCCCCTCCTCTAGGCTTGGATCAGGACGTCGCTATAGAGCTCGGCCGCGTCCGGTTCCGGGCTGGTCTGGGCGAAGTCGGCGGCTTCGGTGACGATGGCCTTCACCTCGCGGTCGATCTCCTTGAGCCCCGCTTCGTCGATGGCGCCGGTCTCCAGCAAGGTGGCCTTCAGCGTATCGATGGGGTCGTGCTGCTCGCGCATGCGGCTGACTTCTTCCTTGGTGCGGTACTTGGCGGGATCGGACATCGAGTGGCCGCGGTAGCGATAGGTCTTCATTTCCAGCACGTAGGGCCCCTGACCGCTGCGGGCATGGTCGAGCGCCCGCAGCGCCGCCTCGCGCACCGCCACCACGCTCATGCCGTCGACCGCCTCGCCGGGAATGCCATAGGCCGAACCGCGCTTGAACAATTCGGTACCGGCGGTCGAGCGCTCGGTCGAAGTGCCCATGGCGTATTTGTTGTTCTCGATCACATAGACGACCGGGAGCTTCCACAGCGCCGCCATGTTGAAGGATTCGTAGACCTGGCCCTGGTTGACCGCCCCGTCGCCGAGATAGACATGGGCGACGCCGCCATCCTCATTGTATTTGTGGGCGAAGCCCAACCCGGTGCCGATGGGGACCTGGGCGCCGACGATGCCATGACCGCCGAAGAAGCGCTTCTCGCGGCTGAACATATGCATCGAGCCGCCCTTGCCCTTGGAGTAGCCGCCGGAGCGCCCGGTCAGCTCGGCCATCACCCCCTTGGCGTCCATGCCGCAGGCGAGCATCTGGCCGTGGTCGCGGTAGCTGGTGATCACCGAATCCTGCGCCTCGCCGGCCGCAGTCATCCCCACCACCACCGCTTCCTGGCCGATATACAGGTGGCAGAAACCGGCAATCAGCCCCATACCGTAGAGCTGCCCCGCCTTCTCCTCGAAGCGGCGGATCAACAGCATGTCGCGGTACCAGCGCAGCAGCTCGGCCGCCGCCGGTTGGGCCGCCTTGGCCCGTCGTCTCGTCGTCGCCATCGTTCCTCCCAGGAGCCGTGAGCGCCATCCATGGCCAAATAGGTAAACGCCTTTACCCTTTTTTGCAAGCGTCTGTGTATGCGCAAAATATTGTTTTGCAACGCAAAAACTGTCTTTAACCCGCTTTTGGTTAATTGAGCGCCGTTCGCTACCCCCGGCGCGTAGCCAGGCCCTTGCCCAGTATGTCGGAAGGCAAGAGGCAAATGGGAAGGGGCGAAGCACTTTCGGCAGAAGGGAAATTGCCGTATGACGGGGGCCATCTCGCCCCATACCCAAGGAAGGACGCCATGGAAGAGACCAAAGACAGCAACGGGACCCTTCTCGCCGACGGCGACTCGGTGCAGTTGATCAAGGATTTGAAGGTCAAGGGCTCGTCGCAGAACCTGAAGCGCGGCAGCGTGTGGAAGAACATCCGCCTCACCGACAGCCCCGAGGAAATCGAGACCCGCGACGGCAAATCGACCCTGGTGCTGAAGACCTGCTTCGTCAAGAAGGTCTAACCGGCTGGAAAAGCGGCTGGCGGACGCGTATGTTGGATCGGTCAACCTGGGAGGCAGCGTATGGCCGAACCCGACCTCCGCTTCCTCGGCGAGCGGATCGACCGCATCCAAGCCGAATTGCGCGATCTGCGCGGATTGCGCACCGATGTCGCCCATCTGCGCGCCGAGATCAGCGATCGCCATGAGGCTCTCAGCGAGCGGATCGACAACCTCGAACGCTCGATGGACCTGCGCTTCACGGAGATGCACCGGACCATCGCCACCAATCTCGCGGTGGTGCTGGACGCCATCCACGGCCAGAAGGGGTGATTACCCTCGCACCGACGCCGCCTTCAGCCGGCTGAAGGCGCGGGTGACGAACGCGGCGACATCGGCCAGCGAGCTGTCGGCCCCGATCCCCGATTGACGGGCATGGGCGACCAGACGATCGATCAGATAGGGCTCGGCGCCCTGGCCGAACAGCCGCAGGAAGGCCTCGCCGCCGGCAACGTCGTAGACCGACATCAGCAGCACCGCCAACCGATCCTGACGCAACGACAGGCGCTCGACCAGCGCCTCCGCGGCCTCGGCGCCGACGCTGCCCAGGACCGCGGTGGGATGGAGGGCGAACTCGCGCCGTGGCAATACCGCCCGCACCTCGGGCGCCAGCAGCGTCGGCGCAAACGCGGCGGCATTCAGCCGCTTGCCGTCGGTGGTCAGCATGCCCGCCAGCGCCGGAACGCGGGCTTCGACGGATTTTGGAGCCGCGACCGGCGGTGCCGCCGGGGCGGTGTTGGAGTTGGCCGGAGCCGCCGGCGGGACGTCGGCGCGGTCGGGAACCGGCAGGCCGGCGGCGCCGGCCAGCGCCGCCGGAGTCTTCAGGTCGAGCAGGCGCTGGCCAAGGGCCCGAACCTGATCGGGGATCAGCCGGGCATAAAGCGGCACCAGCGGCACCTGCCAATCGAACAGCAGGTAGTGCTTGAGGCAATGATAGAGCTCCTCGGCGGCCTCGCGCGGGCCGACCGGCTGCCGTTCGGTCGCCCCGACACGGTGGCGGAAATGGCGCCGTGCGCAGGTGCGGACCACCATCGACACCACCTGCTACAGCGAGCGCCCGCAAGCCAACCGGCCGCTGCCGTCGACGACCGGATTGCCGGCCGCATCGACCAACAGATGACGGAAACGGTCGCGCTTCTCGCGGAAGGTCTGGAAGCAGCGGTCGAGCAGATAGATGCTGCCCAATGTATGGTCGTAGGCCAGGTCGGCCGGAACATGGCCAAGCTCCGGAACCAGTTGCCGCATCGTCGCCATCACCGGCCCCTGGAGGGTGGAGCGGATGCGAACGATGATTTCGGCGTTGGCGCCGTGAGCGGAATTCTCTCCGCGTGCCATGGCGATGTCCCCCAGGCTCGTGTTCTGCGCTATGCACAGCCTGGGCGGAGAATGTGGAGCGAGGATGGAGCGGGCACCTGATACCGGCGGCATGACCGTTCCCTTCATGCCGCGCGGGTTTCGCTCAAGCGCCGCGCTGGCCTAACCAACGGCCGATCAGTCAACCTCATCGGCCGTTGGTATGAGATCGCCGAAGGAAAAAAGACGCGGCCGCAAGGCCGCCCCTCCCCGCGCCTACCCCAGCTTGCGCGCCATTTCGCGCAGGATGAATTTCTGGATCTTGCCGGTCGAGGTCTTGGGCAGCGGCCCGAACACCACGGTGCGCGGGCATTTGAAGTGGGCCAGCTTCTCGCGGCAGAAGGCCATCAGGTCCTCATCGGTGACGGTGGCCCCGGCCTGCAGGGTGACGAAGGCGCACGGCGTCTCGCCCCATTTCTCGCTCGGCCGCGCCACCACCGCCGCCTCCATCACCGCCGGGTGCTGGTAGAGCACGCTCTCGACCTCGATGGTCGAGATGTTCTCGCCCCCCGAAATGATGATGTCCTTCGAGCGGTCCTTGAGCTCGATATAGCCATCGGGATGCCAGACGCCGAGATCGCCGGTATGGAACCAGCCGCCGGCGAAGCATTCCTCGGTGGCCTTGGGATTCTTCAGATAGCCCTTCATGGTGATGTTGCCGCGGAAGAACACCTCGCCCATGGTCCGGGCATCCTGGGGCACCGGCTTCAGCGTCACCGGGTCGGCGACCATCAGGCCTTCCTGGACCACGTAGCGCACGCCTTGGCGCGCCTTCAGCCGGGCCCGCTCCTCCAGCGGCCTTTCATCCCACGACTCGTGCCAGGCACACACCGAAGCCGGACCGTAGACCTCGGTCATGCCGTAGAGATGGGTGATCTTGAAGCCCTGGCCCTCCAGCCGGCCGATCACCGCCGCCGGCGGCGGCGCGGCGGCGGTCATGAACTGCACCGTATGCGGCAGCGGCCGGCGCTCCCCGTCGCTGGCGTTGATCAGCATGCCCATGACGATCGGGGCACCGCACAGATGGGTAACCTTGTGACGCTCGATGGCCCCGAACATGTCGGCGGCCGAGACCCGGCGCAGGCAGACATTGGTGCCGGCCAGGGCGGCGATGGTCCACGGGAAGCACCAGCCGTTGCAGTGGAACATCGGCAGGGTCCACAGATAGACCGGATGCCCGGTCATCCCCCAGGTCACCGCGTTGCCCAGGGCGTTGAGGAAGGCGCCGCGATGGTGATAGACGACGCCCTTGGGGTTGCCGGTGGTCCCCGAGGTGTAGTTGAGGGCGATGGCTTCCCACTCGTCGGCCGGCCAGCGCCAGGCGAACTCGGGATCGCCGGTGGCCAGAAAGGCCTCGTAGGTCATCGCGCCGACCAGGGTGCCGCCGCTATAGGCGGGATCGTCGATGTCGATCACCAGCGGCTTGCGCGCGACCAGCTCCAGGGCCTTGGCGATGACGCCCGAGAACTCGCGGTCGGTGATCAGGACCTTGGCCTCGCCGTGCTGGAGGATGAAGGCCAGCGCCTCGGCGTCGAGGCGGATGTTCAAGGCATTGAGCACCGCGCCGACCATCGGCACACCGAAATGAGCCTCGAAGATCGCCGGGACGTTGGGGGCCATCACCGCCACCGTATCGCCGAAACCGATGCCGCGCCGCGACAAGGCCGAGGCCAGCCGCCGCGCCCGCTCGTAGGACTGGGCCCAGGTGAAGGTCTGCTCGCCATGGATCACCGAGAGGTGGTCGGGATAGACCGACGCCGCCCGCTCGATCAGGCTCAAGGGCGTCAGGGGGACGAAATTGGCCGGATTCTTGTCGAGATGGCTGGCGTACGGGTGGGTCATCGGTGGTTTCCCCCTGGCGGGCGTCGCGGAACCGCCCGTCCGGTATGACCAAACGGGTGTGATCCGCGAGCATGCGACCGGGCGGCGACAATTTCAATATCCTGCCTTCGTCGGCAAAGGGTTGACAGTATCGATCATTGGGGCATGACTTTGGGCATGCGCATCGCACTCGTCATCAATCGGTCGGCCGGAGGCTTCCGCCACCATCCCCTTGACCCCACCCTCGCGGCGGTGGTCGCGGCGTTGCAAGCCGGCGGGCACGACGTCACCGTCACCGTCGTCGGCCGCCGCGATCTTCCCGCGGCGCTGTCGAAGCTGCCGGGGCGCGAGGATGTCGACGCGGTGGTGATCGGCGGCGGCGACGGCACGGTGCTGACCGCCATCCTGGCCGGATTGGGCACCGCCAAGCCGCTGGGGGTGCTGCCGCTGGGGACGCTGAACCTGTTCGCCCACGATCTCGGCCTGCCGGCCGATCCCATCGCGGCGGCGCGGCTGCTGGCCGGCGGACGCTTGGCCGCCATCGATCTCGGCGAGGTCAACGGCAACCCCTTCGCCATCTGGGCCTCGCTGGGCATGCATCCGTGGATGGTGCGCCGCCGCGACCATTTGCAGCGCGACGGCATGGGCAAGTGGCCGGCGATGGCGCTCGCCTTCCTGCGCGCCTTCCGCCGCTACCCGATGGTCGAGCTGACCTTGACCGTCGATGGGCAAAGCCTGACGGTGCGGACGCCGCTGGTGGTGGTGTCCAACAATGCCTGGCGCGAAGAAACGCCGCCGCTGTCCCGCCGCGCCCTCGACGAGGGCCTGCTGGTGGTCCATGTCGCCAAATGCGCTACGCGCCTCGGCCTGCTGCGCCTGGCGTTCAGCGCCCTGGTGGACGGATGGAAGGCGGGACGCCATATGGACGTCCACGTCGCCAACGAGGTGCGGGTCACCAGCCGCAAGCGCCGGGTGATGGTGTCGCTGGACGGAGAAGTGACGGTGCTGCGCTCGCCCCTGGTCTTCCGCCTGCGCCCCAAGGCTCTGCGGGTCATCATGCCCGCCCCCGAAGCGCCATGAGGGTTCTCGCCCATCTCTCCGACCTGCATTTCGGCCGCACCGATGCCAAGGTGGTGGAGGCGCTGGTCGCCGACCTGCATCATGTCCGCCCCGATCTGGTGGTGATCTCCGGCGACCTCACCCAACGGGCGCGCAGCCATCAATTCGCCGAGGCCCGCGCCTTCCTCGCCCGCCTGCCGGCTCCGGCGGTGGTGGTGCCGGGCAATCACGACCTCGCCCCCTTCTACCGCCCCCTGCACCGCCTGTTCACGCCGCGCGAAAAGTTCCACCGCCACCTTCCCGACCACGCGCCCTGGCCGCTGTGGATCGACGACGAGGTGGTGGCGATCGGCCTCGACAGCACCCGCTCCCTGCGCTGGCAGAGCGGCAAGCTGCACACCCGCCATCTCGACCACATCGACCGGGTGATCGCCGAGTCGCCGCCGGCCGCCTGCAAGGTCGCATTTCTGCACCATCCCCCGGCCACCCATTCCACCGGCCATCCCTTCGAGGCGGTGGCCGAACGCGGCATCGACCTCGCCTTGGCCGGCCATGTCCACAAGGCCCATGTCGAGTTGATCCACGGCGGTGGCGGGACGACGTGCGTGCTGGTCCAGGCCTCGACCGCCTGCTCGACCCGGCTGCGCGAGGATGCCAACGGCTATGGCCTGATCCGCATCGCGATGCCGCGGATGGAAGTCGTCGTCCGCGGCTGGTCCGGCGAGGCGTTTCATCCGGTGAGCTTTCGCGGATTCGTCAAGGACCAGCGGGGGTGGGGGGCGGAGGAAAGTAAATAGCGACAGATGAATACCTCTCCCATCGTTCTATCGCGCCGCGATCAGCTCGATGCGATAGCCGTCGGGGTCCTCGACGAAGGCGATGACGGTGCTGCCGTGCTTCATCGGCCCCGGCGGACGGGGGATTTTGACGCCTTCGGCGGCGAGGCGGGCGCAGGCGGCCTCGATGTCCGGGACCGCCAGGGCGAGATGGCCGAAACCCGTACCGAGCTCGTAATGATCGCTGTCCCAGTTGTGGGTCAGTTCGATCACCGCCGTTTCGCTTTCGTCACCATAGCCGACGAAAGCCAGGGTGAAGCGGCCCTCGGGATAGTCGCGGCGCCGCAACAGACGCATCCCCAGCAGCCGGGTGTAGAAGTCCAGCGACCGCTCCAGGCTGCCGACCCGGATCATGGTGTGCAGCAGACGCCACCCGGTGGTCTCGCTCATCGCTTGGTCCTTTCCGCGATCAATCCCAACACCGCCTCGGCCGCCCGCGCGCTGGGCGAGTCGCTGCCCAGGCCGAGATGCAGCATCGCCTGATGGGAATCGGCCCGCTGCGCCTCGCGCGCCCCGGCATCGTCGAACAATTTTCCCACCGCGGCGGCCAGACGCTCGGGGCGGCAGTCGTCTTGCAGCAATTCGGGCATCACCGGCCGGTCCATGATGATGTTGACCAGGGTGGCATACTTCACCCCCTGCCCCAGGCCGAGGAAACGGGTAGCGATGTAGTACGACAGCGGCGCGGTGCGATAGGTGATGACCGTCGGCAGCCCGGCCATGGCCAATTCCAGCGCCACCGTCCCCGACGCCGCCAGGGCAACCGTTCCGGCTGCGAAGGCATCGTGCTTCTCGACCTGCCCCTCAACCACTTTCGCAGGCAGTGGCCAGGATTTGACCGCCATTTTCACCTTCGCGGCGACCGTCTCGACCGTCGGCACAACCACTTTCAGCCGCGGATAGCGGTCGGCGAGCAGTTCCAGCGTCTCGGCAAACACCGGCAGCAGGCGGCCGGTTTCCGATTGGCGGCTGCCGGGCAGCATTACCAGCAGCGGCACGTCGGCGGCAATGCCGTGGCGGGCACGAAAGGCGGCACCGTCGCCGGCCCCGGTCTCGATCACCGGATGGCCGACATGGACCGCGCGCAGCCCATCCTTGGTGAACCACGGCGGCTCGAACGGCAGCAGGGTCATCAGCAGATCGAGGACCTTGGCCAGTTTCTTGCTCCGATTGGGCTTCCACGCCCACACCATCGGCGCCACGTAGTGAATGCGCGGGATGCCGGGCGCCTGGGCCTGGATGGCTTTCTGCACCCGGCCGGTGAAGCCCCACGAATCGATGGTCACCAGCGCATCGGGACGCCGGGCGACGATGTCGGCGACCGTCTCCTTGACCCGCTTGAGGATGCGGGGAATGCGCGGCAGCACCTCGACCAGGCCCATCACCGTCAGCTCGGCCATCGGGAACAGGCTGTCGAGCCCGGCGGCGCGCATCGTTTCGCCACCGATACCAGCAAAGCGGATGTCGTTGCCGCCATGCGCGCGAAGCCCGGCCATCAGCCGCCCGCCCAGCAGATCGCCGGAGGGCTCGCCGGCAATGATGTAGATCAGCATGCTCGCCCCCGAATGAAATACTTAAGCCACAGATGGACACAGATCAACACAGATGAAAATCAAACAATACTCATCTGTGTTCATCTGCGGCAATAATCACAACCATTCGCAGAACTAGAATCCGACGACAAACAGCCCCAGCCGGTCGGCGGCGGAGGCCACCGCGTCCCGCCCCAGCACCAGGGTCGCCCCGGTCTCGACGGCGATTCCGCGCAAACCGGCGGCGGCGGCGGCTTCGACGGTGGCGATGCCGATGGTCGGCAGGTCGAGGCGGCGGTCCTGGTTGGGCTTCTTCATCTTGACCAGCACGCCGCCGGGGCCGGCGCGGCGCAAGTTCCCGCAACGGGCGAGCAGGCGGTCGGTGCCCTCGATGGCCTCGACGCCGAGGACGAGGCCTTGCTGCACCACCACCGCCTGTCCGACGTCCAGGGCTCCCAGCCCCGCGGCGACAGCGCGCCCGCGGGCAATATCGGACAGGGCCTGGGCATCGGGAAGCACGCGCCCATAAGGCCCGGCGGTGGCCAGGCACTCGGCGAGCACGGAATCGATGCCGACGACACGAAATCCCTCGTCTTCCAGGGCCGCGGCAATGGCGCGCAACAGGCCGTCGTCGCCCAGCGCCTTCAACCCCACCTTGGCGAAGAAGCGCGCCGCCCACCAGTCGGGGGCCAAGTCCTTCAGCGACGGACGACGGACGCCGCCGATCATCACCAGTTCGGAAACATTGGCGCGCCGCAGCGCCTCGATGCCGCCGCCGGCCTGACCGAGGCGGATCCAGTCGGCGGGCGCGTCGCCGATCACCGCCGGATCGGCATGGCCGTCGAGGGCCAAGACATGAAACGGCCGCCCCTCGGCGCGGCAGGCGGCGATGGCGAGGCCGGGAAACCCGCCCTCGCCGGCGATGATGCCGAGTTTAGGCTTCATCCTGGAAATTCGGCACACACAACCGCCGCTGCGAATCGGAGCGGATGAAGCCGATGATTTCCATCACCACCGTGTTGTCCTTGAACTGCTCCTCGATGTCGGCCAGCCGCTCCTGAAGCGTGCCCTCGGGGGCGAACATCAGGCGATAGGCGTTGCGCAGGGTGTGGATGTCGTCGCGCGAGAAGCCGCGGCGCTTGAGCCCGACGATGTTGAGGCCGTTCAGATAGGCGCGGTTGCCGATCACCATGCCGAAGGGAATGATGTCCGCCTCGACGCCGCTCATGCCGCCGATCATGGCGTGGCGGCCGATGCGCACGAACTGGTGCACCGCCGACAGGCCGCCGCAGAAGGCGAAGTCGCCGACGGTGACGTGCCCGGCCAGGGTGGCATTGTTGGCCATGATCACGTTGTCGCCGACGATGCAGTCGTGGGCGACGTGAGCGCTGGCCATGAACAGGCAGTTGTCGCCGACCCTGGTGATCATGCCGCCGCCCTCGGTCCCGGGCTGGATGGTCACGTATTCGCGGATCTGGTTGTTGGCGCCGATCTCCACCGTCGACGGCTCGCCATGGTACTTGAGATCCTGGGGGCGATGGCCGATGGAGGCGAAGGGGAAGATGCGGGTGTTGGCCCCGACGGTGGTGCGCCCTTCGACCACCACATGGGACAGGAGTTCGACCCCCTCGCCCAGTTCCACATGTTCGCCGACGACGCAAAAGGGGCCGATGGCCACCGAATCGGCGAGCTTGGCCTGGGGATGAACGATGGCGGAGGGATGAATGTTGGGCATCAGCTGTCCAGAATCATGGCGGCGTAGGTCGCCTCGGCCATCAGGGTGCCGTCGACCTTGGCCTCGGCGCGGAATTTCCACACGTTGCCGCGCGAGCGTTCCTTGTAGACGTGGATATGCAGTTGGTCGCCCGGCCCCACCGGCTTGCGGAAGCGGGCGTTGTCGACGCTCATGAAGTAGACCAGCTTGCCCTCGGCCGACTTGCCCAGGGTGTGGACCACCAGCACCGCCGCGGTCTGCGCCATCGCCTCGATGATCAGCACGCCGGGGAATACCGGGCGCTGGGGAAAATGGCCCTGGAAGAAGGGCTCGTTGACGGTGACGTTCTTGACGCCGATGGCGCTGGCGTCCGGCACCAGTTCGATGACCTTGTCGACCATCAGAAACGGATAGCGGTGCGGGATCATTTCCATGATCCGGCTGATATCGATGATCGCCGAGCGTTCGATGTCGCTCATATCCTTCCCCTCTTCACCCTTTGCCCGACTCTAGTGCACCGATTCCAACGAAAGCGACACTTTCGTCGGCCCGTCGCCCTAGGCTAACTTATTGAATGTGCATTGATGCACTAGCCTTTGCGGCGGGCGAGTTTACCCAATGCCGCCACTTGCCGCAGCCAATCCTTCATCCCCACCGCCGGCGCGCCGCCGACGGTCTCGCCGGGGGCGATGTCGCGCATCACTCCGCTCTGCGCGGCGATGCGGGCCCCGGACCCGATCTTCAGATGGCCGGTAATTCCCGCCTGTCCACCGGCCGCAACGAAATCGCCCAGCCGGGTCGATCCCGAAATGCCCACCTGGGAAACGATCACGCAGGCGCGCCCCATTTGGACGTTATGGCCGATCTGCACCAGATTATCGATCATCGAACCGGCGCCGATCACCGTGTCCGGCCCGGCGCCGCGGTCGATGGTGGTGTTGGCACCGATCTCGACGGCGTCGCCGATCACCACCCGGCCCAATTGCGGCACCTTGAGGTGGCCCTGCGGCCCCATGGCGAAGCCGAAGCCGTCCTGGCCGATGCGGGCACCGGGATAGATGTTGACCCGGTTGCCGACCACGGCGTGGGACACCGTGGCATTGGCGCCGACGATGCAGTCCGCGCCGATCACCACGCCGTCGCCGATCACCGCATTGGCGCCGATGCGGCAGCCCGTGCCGATTTGGGCGCCGGCAAGGACCACCGCGCCCGGTTCGAGACGGCAGCCTTCGCCGATACTGGCGCTGGGATCGACCCAGGCGGTGGGCGCCACCCAGGGCTGGGGTGCGGTGACGGGGTAGAACGCCTGGGCGATGCGGGCATAGGCGCGATAGGGATCGGACGACAGCAGCAGGGCCATCCCGGCCGGCGCGCGCTCGGCCATCTCGGCACCGACCACGCAGGCCCCGGCCTTGCTGGCCTCGAAGGCCGCGGCGTATTTGCGGTTGTCGAGGAAGCTGAAATCCTGCGGTCCCGCCACCTCCAGCGGCGCCACGTCGGCCAGGAGGAGATCCGCATCCGCCCCCTCGGCCAGGGTGGCACCGGAGAGCTCGGCCAGTCGCGCCAGAGTGAAGGGGCCGGCGACGTGAAAAAACCGGGGATCAGCCATGGGTCACTTTCTGCCAGATTTCGCGGCACTCGGGGCCGGCTTCGGCACCGCGGCGCCATCGATGACCGGAGCGGGGAAGGTGACAGAAGGGAATTTGCGGTTCAAGCGCTCGATCACCGTCTTGGTGATATCCATGCGCGGGTGCTGAAGCACCACCTGCTGGCTGGGCAGCACCAGATTGGCGCCCAGTTCCCCGGCCACCTCTTCGGTCACCTGGGTGAAGGCGCGGCCGAGGTCGCCGGTGGCGGCACGGTACGACTTTTCGACCGCCTGATTGGCCTTCTGGAAGCGCTGATTGAATTCGAACACCTTCTGCTCGAACTCGCGCGCCTTCACCTGCCACGCCTCCGCCGACAGGGTCGGTTTCTGACGCAGCAGATCGTTCTCGGCCTCCTTGAGCGACTTGCGGCTGACGTCGAATTCGTTCTGGTACGACTGACGATACTGGTCATGCTGGCTGCGCAACCCCTGGCCGGCCGCGGATTGCTGCATCGCCGCCTGGGCATCGACGACCACGATCACCGGTGCCGGCACCCCACCATCGCCGTCGGCCGCGACCGATGCGGTGGCGAGGAACCCAAGGACGGCCACCAAGGCCCACCGCCCACGGCGGGCCGCCCTCGCCACCATCATCCTAGAACCTCGTGCCGAAGTTGAAGCGGAAGATCTCTTCCTTATCGAACGACTCTTTCTTCAGCGGGAAGCCGAAGTCGAGGGCCACCGGTCCCATCGGCGACTTCCACGACACGCCGACACCGGCCGAGACACGCACCGAATTCGCCTGGTTGATGGTCACCGCACTGCCATAACTCTCGGTGGGGCCGATAGAGCCGACATCGGTGAACACATGGCCGCCGACCCCGTATTCATCGGGCAACCCGAGCGGGAACTTGACCTGTACCGAACCGAAGTATTCCCACAGACCGCCCAGGGCGTCGCCGGTCGAGGCATCGCGCGGGCTGACACCGGCATTGGCGAAACCGCGAACCTGCTCGCCGCCCATGAAATAGCGCTCGGTGATCCGCACCTTCTCGCTGCCGAAGCCGGTCATCCAGCCGGCGGTCCCGGTCAGGCTCAACACCACCTGTTCGGCCAGCGTGTAGTACTGGCCGCCGCTGACCGCGTTGCGCACGAAATTCTGCGTGCCGCCCAAGCCGGCCACTTCGTTGGACATGCGCACGAAATAGCCTTCGCCGGGCTCGACGCGCGAATCGCGGCGATCGTAGGTCAGGAAGTGGCCGACCGAGGACAGCGTCGCCGTTCCCTTCTGCTCCTGGATCAGGCGCGAGGCGGTCGCGGAGATATTCTCCACCTGATCCCGCTTCAGGGTGTACTTCCAGTCCTGGCGCAGGTTGTCGTTGATCGCGTAGCCCCCGCGCAGCGCGCCGCCCTGGATCTTGGCGTCATACGAACTTTCGCGCTGCATCTTGCGGGTGATGGCGAAGGCATCGGCGCCAGCGCTGATCGGACGATCAAGGAAATAGGGCTCGGTGAACGACAAGTCGATCTGGTCGCGCCGGGTCCCCAGCGAACCGGACAGCTTCAGATCCTGGCCGCGGCCGAGCAGATTGCGCTCGCGCAGGCTCGATTCCACCAGCGGCCCGGCGGCGCTCGACCAGCCGACGCCGAAGGACAGTTCGCCGGTGGACTTCTCCTGGACGTCGACCTTGATCACCGTGCGATCGGGAGCGGTCTCCGAGGGAACGTTGGTCACCTCGGCCTTTTCGAAGAAGTTGAGGTCCTTGATGCGCTGGCGCGAGCGACGCAGCTTGGCGGTATTGAAGGCGTCGCCCTCGACCAGCTTGAATTCGCGACGGATCACCTTGTCGAGCGTGCGGACGTTGCCGGTGATGTCGATGCGCTCGACATACACGCGCGGCCCCTCCTGCACGTCGTAGGAGATGTTGATGACCTTGTTCTCGCGGTCGCGATTGACCTGCGGCTTGACGTCGACGAACGCATAGCCCTTGCTGCCGAGCGTATCGGTCAGCTTGTGGACGATGTCTTCCACCTGATCGGCGTTGTACCACTCACCCGGCTCGCTGATCAGCATCGGCTTCAGGTCGGCCGCCTTGACGTCGCGGACATTGACCTTCAGGTCGGCGGTGCCGAACTTGTAACGATCGCCTTCCTCGATGGTGAAGGTGAGGAAGAAGCCCTGACGGTCGGGAGTCAGCTCGGCCACCGCGGAGACGACGCGGAAATCGGCGAAACCGTACTTGAGGTAATAGCGGCGCAGCAACTCGCGGTCGTAGGTCAGGCGATCCGGATCGTAGGTGTCGTCGGAGGCGAAGAAGCGATACCACCGCTCTTCCTTGGTCGCCAAGGCCTCGCGCAGACGGTCGTCGCTGTACTTGTGATTGCCGACGAAGTTGATGCGCTTGACGTAGGTGGGCGGCCCCTCGGTGATCTCGAACACCAGATCGACGCGGTTCTGCTCCAGCTCGATGATCTTCGGCTCGACGGCGGCGGCGAAGCGGCCGTTGCGGCGATAGAGGTCGAGGATGCGCTTGACGTCCGCCTGCACCTTGGTGCGGGTGAACACCGTGCGCGGGCGCAACTGCACCTCGGCCTGCAATTCCTCTTCCTTGAGGCGCTGGGCGCCTTCGAAGGCCATGCGGTTGATGATCGGGTTCTCGACCACGCGAACCACCAACACCTCGCCCTGTTGCTGGATGGCAACGTCGGCGAACAGGCCGGTGTTGAACAGGGCCTTCAGCGAACGGTCGACGCGATCGGCGTCGTAGCGGTCGCCTTCGCCGATCACCATGTACGACTTGACGGTCTCGGCCTCGATGCGCTGGGTGCCCTGGATGACGATCTGGCGGACCTTGGGCGCGTCCTGGGCCATCGCCGGCAGCGCAACCGCGGCCAGGAACGCAGCCACCAATGCGATCAAGCGCATGGAACGCATCAACATCCCCCTATATCATCAGCTCCCGCCGCCCCCCCGACGGCGGTCAGGAGAACAAGCGCTTCACGGCATCCCACACCGGCAAAGACACAATGTCGTTGCGTGTCGCGAAGACCATCAAGGCCAATACCAGAAACAAGCCGATTCGAAAACCATATTCTTGCGCCCGCTCCCCCAAAGGACGGCCAAGGAGCGCTTCGGCGGCATAGAAAACGAGGTGCCCGCCATCGAGAACCGGAATGGGAAACAAGTTGATCAGCCCCAGGTTCAAAGACAGCAGGATGGTATAGAACACCACGCTCGACAGCCCCAACTGTGCCGCCTCTCCCGCCCCCTTGGCGATTCGGATAGGCCCACCCAGCTCATCGGCAGCCCGCGTACCGCTAATCATCTGGCCAATCCCGACGAAGGTCGAGGTGACCATCGTCTCGGTCTCGCGCACGGCCTCCAGCAGCGCCGTGCCGGGGCCGTGGTGGACGATGCGCAAGCTGGAGGGATCGGCCGTGACGCCCAACACCGGGACCTTCTCCAGGTCGCCGAACATGTTGCGTCGCTCGATCACCCGCGGCTGCACGGTAAACGACAGGGTCGCCGCGCCGCGCAGCACTTCGAGGGCCAGCGGCCGCTCGATTTCGAGGCGGACGATGCGCTGGATATCCTGGAAGCGGTCGATGGCGGTACCGTTGATGACGACAATGCGGTCGCCGGACTTCAGCCCCACGTCTTCCGCCGCCGAGCCCTTGTAGACCTCGCCCACCACCGGCTCGGCCACCGGCTGCCCGGCGATCATGAACATCAGCGCCAGACCGATGATGGCGAAGATGAAGTTGGAGGCCGGGCCGGCGAAGACCACGGCGGCGCGCTGTCCCACCCGCTTGTGGCGGAACGAGACGGCCTTCTCCTCGTCGCTCATCGGCCGGTCGTCGGCGCGGGTCGAGGTCTCGTCGGCGTCGCCGAACATGCGCACATAGCCGCCCAGCGGCAGCAGGCTGATCCGCCAGCGGGTTCCTGCACGGTCGACCCAACCGAAGATCTCCGGGCCGAAGCCGATCGAAAACACCTCGACCTTCACCCCGTTCCACCGCGCCACCAGATAATGGCCCAGTTCGTGGACGAACACCACCACGGTGAGGATGATCAGGAAGACGACGAAGTAGTGCCAGACGAAATTGAGCAGATCCATTCCGTTTCCGATGTCTAGAAGCCGCGTCCGCGCTTGATCACGCTCCAGGCGCATTCCCGCGCCCGCTTGTCCTGGGCCAGCACATCCTCAAGCGACTCGAGGCTGCCCTGCGGGGTGGCCTCCAGGGTCTGCTCGACGATGCCGGCGATGTCGAGGAAGCCGATGCCGCGCGACAGGAACGCCTGGACGGCGACCTCGTTGGCGGCGTTCAAGACTGTAGGTGCGGATCCCCCGCTTTGCAAGGCGCGGCGGGCCAATCGCAGGGCCGGGAAGCGCACCGGATCGGGGGCCTCGAAGGTCAACGTCGCCGTCGCCGCCAGATCCAGGCGCGGCGACGGCGCCTCGATCCGCCTCGGCCACCCCAGGGCATAGGCGATCGGGGTGCGCATGTCGGGACTGCCCAACTGGGCCAGCACCGAACCGTCGACATAGGCGACCAGCGAATGGATCACCGATTGGGGATGGACGACGATGTCGATCCGCTCTTCGGGCATGGCGAACAGGTGATGGGCCTCGATCAGCTCCAGGCCCTTGTTCATCATGGTCGCCGAATCGACCGAAATCTTCGCCCCCATCGACCAATTGGGATGGGCGACCGCCTGTTCGGGGGTAACGGCCGCCATCGCCTCGCGGGTCGCGGCGCGGAACGGACCGCCCGAGGCGGTCAGCACGATCTTTTCGACCCGGTCGGCCTGGGCGAAGTCGAACACCTGGAAAATCGCCGAGTGCTCGGAATCCACCGGCAGCAGGGTCGCTCCCGCCTTGGCCACCTCGGCCATCATCAGGCTGCCGGCGCACACCAGGCATTCCTTGTTGGCCAGCGCCACCACCGCACCGCGTCGCACCGCCGCCAGAGTCGGCGCCAGCCCGGCGGCACCGACGATGGCGGCCATCACCCACTCCGCCGGCCGTGCCGCCGCCTCGACCACGGCAGCGGCGCCGGCAGCAACGGCGATGCCGGTGCCGGCCAGATGCGCGCACAGGGCTTCGTAGGCGGAATCGTCGGCAACCACCGCCACCTGCGGGCGCAGCCGCTTGGCCTGTTCGGCCAGGCGCTCGGCACTGGTATTGGCCACCAGGGCCTCGACCCGATAGAGATCCGGCCGTGCTTCGATCAGCTCGACGGTATTGCGGCCGATCGATCCGGTGGAGCCGAGGATGGTGACGCCCCGCCGCCCGTCGCCGCCCGCCGCCGCTACCATAGCAGCACCGGAACGCCGCTCGCCAAGGTCGCCACCGCCACCGCCACCGCCGCCGCCAGCAAGCCGTCGACGCGGTCGAGAACCCCGCCGTGGCCGGGAATGATGGCGCTGGAATCCTTGACCCCGAAGCGGCGCTTGATCCAGCTCTCGAACAGATCCCCGGCCTGGGCGACCACCGCCAGGGCGCCGCTGCCCAGGCCGACCATCGGCGGATTCGCGCTGCCGAGGACCAGGGCCATGCCCCAGCCGACCGCGGCGGCGCAGATCATGCCGCCGATCAGGCCGGCCCAGGTCTTGTTGGGACTGACCGCCCGCAGCAGCTTCGGCCCGCCGATCAGGCGCCCGCTGGCATAGGCGCCGATATCGGTGGCCCACACCAGCAACAGCAGCCAGAAGACCGTCTCGCGCCCGACCGCGTAATCGCCGCGCAGCCACACCAGCGCCAGAGCCGGCACGCCGGCATAGAGGACCCCGCCGGCCAGCCAGGTCCGATGGACGCCGCCGGCGAGCCCGGCCACCGCCGCGGCGACCAGGACCAATGCCACCGCCACCGCCGGCGCGACCAGCAGGGTCAGCGGCGCCGCCGCCAACAGCACGGCGCCGAGCCGCTGAACGATCGAGAACTCCTTGGCGACGATGGTGCTCCATTCCCAGCACATGATCGCCGCCGCCACCGCCGCCAGAACGGCGAACGCGACGTCGCCCCACCACGCCGCCAGCAGGGCCGGGGGCGCCAGAACCAGGGCGGACAGGACGCGGGTTTGCAGCAACCGGGTCGTCCTCAGCCGCTCGCAGCGCCGTAGCGGCGCTCGCGGCGATGGAAGTCGGTCAGCGCCGCCTCGAAGGCCTCGGCACCGAAATCGGGCCACAGCACGTCGAGGAACACCAATTCGGCATAGGCCGACTGCCACAGCAGGAAATTGGAAATGCGCTTCTCGCCCGAGGTGCGGATCACCAGATCGGGATCGGGCATGTCGACCGTGAACAGCCGGGCGGTCAGCGCCGCCTCGTCGATCTGTTCGGGGCTCATGCGCCCCGCTGCCACCTCCTCGGCCAGGCGCCGCGCGGCGGTGACGATCTCGTCGCGACCGCCGTAGGACAGCGCCAGGGTCAGGGTCAGGGCGGCGTTGGCCGCGGTCTTGGCTTCGGCTTCGGCGATCAGCTCAAGGATGTCGGCGCCGAGACGGGTGCGGTCGCCGATCACCTTCAGGCGAATGCCGTTCTTGTGCAGGCTGGCGACCTCGTTGCGCAGATAAAGGCGCAGCAGCCCCATCAGGTCGGTGACCTCGCCGGCCGGCCGCTTCCAATTCTCCGACGAAAAGGCATACAGGGTCAGGTAGGAGATGCCGGTCTCGCGCGCGAACTCGACGGCGCGACGCACCGCTTCGGCGCCACGCTTGTGCCCGAGGGTGCGCGGCAGCCCGCGCGCCTTCGCCCACCGCCCGTTGCCATCCATGATGATGGCGACGTGAACCGGCGGCGGCGGCACTTTGGCATGCGAGGTGGCGATCTCCATTTCCATTAGACCTGCATGATTTCCTTTTCCTTGTGATGAAGGATCTCGTCGATCTTCTTGATCGTCTCGTCCGTCATCGTCTGGATTTCTTTTTCGTGCTTCTTGATCTCGTCCTCGGAGATGTGGCCGTCCTTCTCCAGCTTCTTCAAGGTGTCCATGCCGTCGCGGCGGACGTTGCGCACCGAGACGCGGGCCTGCTCGGAGTACTTGCCGGCGACCTTTTGCAGCTCCTTGCGGCGCTCCTCGTTGAGGGACGGGATCGGCACCCGCACCAGCTGGCCGTCGGCCTGCGGATTGAGACCCAGCCCGGCGTCGCGGATCGACTTTTCGACCGCCTTGACCAGGCCCTTGTCCCACACCTGGACGGTCAGCATGCGCGCCTCGGGCACGGCAATGGTGCCGCACTGGGTCAGCGGCATGGTGTTGCCATAGGCCTCGACGACCACCGGATCGAGCAGATTGGCCGACGCCCGGCCGGTGCGCAGGCCGGAGAATTCCTTCTTCAACACCTCGACCGCGGAGTCCATGCGGCGATGGATGTCGGTCTTGAGCTCATTCCAACTTTTCGGAGCGGACACGGTATCAACCCCCTTCGCTGATGACGGTAAAGCGTCCCCGCCCCTGGACCACGTCGGCGAAGGCGCCGTCCTTGTGCAGGTCGAAGACGACGATCGGAACATTGTTTTCGCGGCACAGGGAAATCGCCGCCGCATCCATGACCGCCAGATCGCGGGCCAGGCACTCGTGGAAGGTCAAACGGTCGTAACGGACCGCATCCTTGACCTTCTTGGGATCGGCGGAATAGACGCCGTCGACCTGGGTCGCCTTGAGCAGGGCGTCGCAGCCCATCTCGACCGCACGCAGCGCCGCCGCCGTATCGGTGGTGAAGAACGGATTGCCGGTGCCGGCGGCGAAGATCACCACCCGGTTCTTTTCCAGGTGGCGGATGGCGCGGCGGCGGATGAAGCTCTCGCACACCTGGGGCATCGAGATCGCCGATTGCACGCGGGTGAACACCCCCAGGCCTTCGAGGGCATTCTGCAACGACAACGCATTCATGATCGTCGCCAGCATGCCCATGTTGTCGGCCGCCGCCCGCTCCATGCCGCGCGAGGCGCCGGACAGGCCACGGTAGATGTTGCCGCCACCGACCACGCAGCACACTTGCACGCCGAGATCGCGCACCGCCTTAACTTCTTCGGCGATACGCTGCACCGTGTCGAGGTCGAGGCCGTAGTCGCGGTTCCCCATCAAGCCCTCGCCGGAGATCTTGAGCAGAACGCGGCGGTACTCGCTGGCCATGATTGCCTCTCTTCAGGGTCCGACGGAGCGGATGGAATGGCGGATCATACACCATTCCCGCGGTGTGTCGCCTCCTCTCGGAGGGACACGACCAATTCCAGGAGCCCCCATCCCGCAGGCCGGCGCCCGGGCGCCGACCGCGGAAAGAGGGTTAACGCCGACCGATCACTTGCCCAGCTGGGCGGCGACCTCGGCGGCGAAATCCTTGTCTTCCTTCTCGATGCCCTCGCCGAGAGCGAAGCGGGCGAAGCCGGTCAGCTTGACCGGGGCGCCGACCGTCTTGGCGGCGTTCTCGACCACCTTGGCGATCTTGGTCTCCTGGTCGATGACGAACAGCTGCTCGGTGAGGCAGACTTCCTCGTAGTACTTGCGGATGCGGCCTTCGACCATCTTCTCGATGACCGCAGCCGGCTTGCCGGACGCGGCGGCCTGCTCGGTCAGCACCGCGCGCTCGCGATCCAGCGCCGCGGTGTCGACCGCCGACGGGTCGAGGAACAGCGGGTTGGCGGCGGCGACATGCATGGCGATCTGCTTGCCGACCTCGGCCAGCTTGGCGACATCGCCGGTCGATTCCAGCGCCACCAGGACGCCGATCTTGCCCAGGCCGGGGGCGATCGAGGAGTGCATGTACGAGGCCACCACACCGGCGGACACCGACAGCATCTTGGCGCGGCGGAAGTTCATGTTCTCGCCGATGGTGGCGATCAGCGCGGTCAGCTGCTCGGCGACGGTCTTGTCGGCGCCGGGGAAGGCGGCGGCCTTGATGGCCTCGGCATCCTCGCCCTTGGCCAGGGCCACCTGGGCGACGCCGGCGACGAAGCCCTGGAACTGCTCGTTGCGGGCGACGAAATCGGTCTCGGCGTTGATCTCGACCACCACCGCGGTGGTGCCGGCGGCGGCGACGCCCACCAGACCTTCGGCGGCGACGCGGCCGGCCTTCTTGGCGGCGGCGGCAAGGCCCTTCTTGCGCAGCCAGTCGATGGCCGCTTCGACGTCGCCGGCGGTCTCGCCCAGCGCCTTCTTGCAGTCCATCATGCCGGCGCCAGTCTTCTCGCGCAGTTCCTTGACAAGCGAGGCGGTAATCTCGGCCATAGGTGTTCCTCTTCGTCTGGTGTTCTCTTAAGCAAATGGCGGCGACCCAAGTCGCCGCCATTGCCTCAATTCAAACGGGTTCAGCCCGCCGCGGCGGGTTCGCCGGCTTCGCCTTCGACCACCGGAATGATCTCCACCGGAGCCTCGGCGGCCGCACCGATGTCGCCGCCCGAGCGGGTGATCTCGGCCTGGATGCCGTCGAGGACGGCGCCACCGATCAGGTCGCAATAGGTCTGGATGGCGCGGATGGCGTCGTCGTTGCCCGGAATCGGGAACTGCACGCCGGCCGGATCCGAATTGGAGTCCAGGATCGCCACGACCGGGATGTTCA
>JACRFY010000139.1 GCA_016212565.1 Magnetospirillum sp.
ACTATCCCAAGGGCCTCAAGGTCACCGACGCCGAGATGGACGCAATCGCCATCAACGGCTGCGACTTCCATCCAGAGTGGAACTACACCATCTCACCCCGAAAGCCGGATCGTGCGGTTGTTTTGGCGTAGATCCTAAGTCAGCGCCTCTGCGCTTGCGCGGGGACGACGGGACGGGCGCGCCGGCAGAGCCCCTGCCCGCTGGCGAGGGATATATTGTCCAAACCAGACTTTTATCCCCATTTCGCAGAACGTCCCGGCACCTTCGGTCTATTTCCCTGTGTCGGGTTTATTTCCCCCTGGCATAACCGCAGTGGTCGCGCCCAGCCCGGCGCCCGGCGGGGCCAGCAGGGTCGCCGCGAACGAGGTCACCTTGCGGCCGGGCAGAGCGGCCGCCACCAGTTCGCGGGCCTCGCGGTCGGCGCCGTCCTCGTAGGCGGGCACCACCACCAGCGGCCCCAGCATCAGGCAGTCGCCATAGCAGCCGCCGTGATGGTGCGGGCGCGGCAAGGTCAGCACCGTCAGCGAGCGCCCGGCGCGGTCGGTGCGGTCGAGGATGGCCCGGCGGGCCGCCGCCGCCCCCGCGTTCACCACCACCAGTCCGGGGGCGAGAAAGCGGGCGCAGGCCAAATCGTCGCCGGGCACCCACACCACCGTATCGGTCCCCAGCAGATCGGCGAGGATGGCCTCGGCCTCCGCCACCCCGCCCCAGGCCGCCGCAAGCCCCTCGGCAGCCAGAAGCGTGCCCTCGCCATCCGTGGACACCCGATCCGGAGAAAGCCCCTCCACGGCCTCCGCAAGGGCCAGGACGGCCGATTGGAGCATGGCCCGGGCGAGGGGGTGCCCGCCATGCACCGCCGCCGTCACCCGATCGCCGTCATCGAGCAGGAACAGGGGGGCGGCGGCGTGAATGCCGCCCTCGGGAACCGGCGCGGCCATCGCCGCCACCCCGGGAGGCGCGGACAGGCTGCAATCGGCAAGGTCCTCGGGCCGGGCCAGCAGGGTGACGGGGCAGACATCGGACAGGAAGGCCGCCAGGCCGAGACAGTCCTGGCGGACCAGGGTATCCCCCTGGGCACCGCTCCACGCCAGCCACAGCCGTCCCGGCGGCGCCCACGGAGGAGCCAGCCGCCAACCCAAGGCACGCGCATCCATCACCTGGCTCCGAACGGGGTCCGAGGCTTCAGGTGGGCGTAACGATGGGAAACGGCAAGAGCCTAGCGGGGCAGTTCGGCGACCTGCGCCGGGGGCGCCTGGGCATGCGGGAGCAGCCCCGCCTGTCCGCCGGCCGGCCCGTGGGGCTGGACCGGCACCACCGCGGCGACCGCGGTCGAGGCGGCACCGGCGGGAGCGACGGCGACGCGGGAGGCGACCGAGGCGGCGGAGAGCGTCCACGCCTTGGCGGCGAGGTGACGGTTGCGGGTCACAACGCGCTTCTTGCCCGTGACGGTGGCATAGCGCGCCTTGGCCTTGGCGGCCGCACGAACCTTGCGGCCGGTGTCCGCGGCATAACGCTTGCCGCCCTTGGCGGCGGAATAGCGCTTGCCGCCCTTGGCCGCGGCATACTGCTTGCGCGCGTTGGCGGCGGCGTAGGCCTTGCGGCCCTTGGCGGCAGCGTAGGCCTTGCGGCCCTTGCCGGTGGCGGCAAGCCGCTTGGTCCCACGCTGGGCGGCGATCTGCGTCTTCGCCGCGGCGGCGGCCACCACCGGCGCCGGGCGGACGGGCGCGCGCTTGACCAGCGGACGCGCCTCGGCGGCGGCGAGGGCGGCGACGCGCACCCGGGCGGCCGAAGCCACGGCGATACCGCCGGCCGGGATCCGCTCGCTGCGGAAGGCAATCTGGGTGGTGGCGGTGGCCGGGCGCGGCAACGCCGCCAGCACCAGGCCGCCGCTGCGGCTGCCGCCATAGAGACGCTCGCCGCTGGCCAGGGGCTGGAAGGCGGCGTCCATCGCCCGACCGGCCTGAGCCTGGCGCTGCGCGTCGTCGTTGCCGACGGCGGCCAGTTGACGCTGGGCGGCCGCTTCGTCGCGCAGCACCTCGGCCGGCATCGGTTCGGCGGTGGCCAGCACCGGGTCGAAGCAGATGTCCTTCTCCTCGAGGACGCGCATGGTGGCGCAATCCTTGCCGGTGAAAAGCGACAGCGCATGATCGTTGGAGCTCTTGCCGGTGGCCAGCATCAGGATGCCGTCGCCGACATAGCTGGCCACGGTGAGGGCGGGCGGAATCGCGCAACCGCTGACCAGACCGGAGAGAACGACGCTGGCCAGCGCAACGGCGGTCGACCGACGGGCCACCAGCCAACCGGCCAGCCCCTTGGTCGTTCCCTGCCAGATTGCGCGCACGAGCAATTCCGTGTTCCCCCGAATGGACAGGCAAACACGGTATGACAAGCCGCGAACACGCCGCAACCGGAAAATTTTACCTACTATCTCTTAAACATTGGTGAAGGTGCGCAGCCGATTCGCAGATGCGGGGGTCACCCCCAACCGTCCAACACCATCTGTGGGTATTCATCGCCGATGATCTGCTGCAGCACGGCGTCGGTGGGGAGGAAATAATTTTCGCCGCCCCCCGAAACACCGCTGCACCCGGCCATCATTGCCACCATCACCATCATCCACGCCGCCCGCATCATGCACCCCGTCATCGACCCCGCGTTGACGACGAGTCTACCCCCACCGGACTCGGACGCGGTGGGGGCAAGGGCGATAGACCGGAGGAGGGAGCCCCCCCTACCCTTCCTTCTTCGGCTTGGGCAGGTCGAGCTTGAGGTGCAATTCGCGCAGCCGGGTGGCGTCGACCTCGGCCGGGGCGCCCATCAGCAGGTCCTGGGCCTGCTGGTTCATCGGGAACAGGATCACCTCGCGGATGTTGGGCTGGTCGGCCAGCAGCATGACGATGCGGTCGACGCCCGGCGCCGAGCCGCCGTGCGGCGGCGCCCCGTACTTGAAGGCGTTGAGCATGCCGCCGAAATGCTCTTCCACATGGGCGGCGGTGTAGCCGGCGATCGCGAAGGCCTTGTACATGATGTCGGGGCGGTGGTTGCGGATCGCCCCCGACGACAGCTCGACGCCGTTGCAGACGATGTCGTACTGGAAGGCCTTGATGTCGAGCGGGTCCATGGTCAGCAACGCCTCCATCCCGCCCTGGGGCATGGAGAAGGGATTGTGGCTGAATTCGATCTGGCCGCTGTCCTCGTTCATCTCGTACATCGGGAAGTCGACGGTCCAGCAGAACTTGAAGACGTCCTTCTCCAGCAGGTCAAGTTCGTTGCCCAGCTTGGTGCGCACCTTGCCGGCGAACTTGGCCGCAGCGTCCTTCTTGTCGCAGGCGAAGAACACCGCGTCGCCGTCCCTGAGCCCGGCCTGGGCCTTGATGGCGGCGACGCGCTCGGGGTCGAGGTTCTTGGCGATCGGGCCCTTGGGGCCGTCGGCGGCGAACTGGATGTAGCCGAGGCCGCCGGCCCCCTCCTCGCGCGCCCACTCGTTCAACTTGTCGAACCACGAGCGCGGCTGGCCGGCGGCGCCGGGGGCGGGAATGGCGCGGACCACCGCGCCCTTGCCGTCGATCATCTTGGCGAACAGGCCGAAGCCGGAGCCGCGGAACGGCTCGGTGACGTCGGCGATGACGATGGGATTGCGCAGGTCGGGCTTGTCCGACCCGTACTTCAGCATCGACTCGTCGTAGGCAATGCGCGGAAACGGCGCCGGGGTGACGGCGCGGCCCTTGCCGAACTGCTTGAACACCCCCTCCAGCACCGGCTCGATGGCGGCGAAGACGTCGTCCTGGGTGACGAAGCTCATCTCGAAATCGAGCTGGTAGAACTCGCCCGGGCTACGGTCGGCGCGGCCGGCCTCGTCGCGGAAGCACGGCGCGATCTGGAAATAGCGGTCGAAGCCGGCGACCATCAGCAACTGCTTGAACTGCTGCGGCGCCTGCGGCAGGGCATAGAACTTGCCGGGATGCAGCCGTGCCGGCACCAGATAGTCGCGGGCCCCCTCGGGGCTCGACGCGGTGAGGATCGGGGTCTGGAATTCGGTGAAGCCCTGGGCGATCATCGCCTGGCGCAGGTAGGCGATCACCTGGCTGCGCAGCATCATGTTGGCGTGCACGTCCTCGCGCCGCAGGTCGAGGAAGCGGTACTTGAGGCGCATGTCCTCGGGATATTCCTGATCGCCGGCGACCTGGATCGGCAGCACCTCGGCCATGGCGTCGATGGACACCGTGGCGGCGACCAGTTCGATCTCGCCGGTCGGCAGGCGGGGATTGACGGTCTCGGCGGAGCGGCGCACCACCGTGCCGGTGACGGTGATCACGCTCTCGGGCCGGGCCTTTTCCAGCAGCGCGAACATCGGGCTGGAGGTGTCGACCACCACCTGGGTGATGCCGTAATGGTCGCGCAGATCTACGAACAGCAGGTTGCCGTGGTCGCGCTTGCGATGCACCCAGCCCGACAGCCGAGCGGCGCAATCGGCGTCCGAGGCCTTCAATTGGCCGCAGGTATGGGTGCGGTAGGGGTGCATGCGAGGTCTCCGAAAGGCAGCGGATCGAACCCGGGAAAAAGGCACAAGGGGTGGGATTCGTCAAGCCGACAATCGTCGAGACTCTGGCGGGGAACCGCTAGCGGCCCCGCCGCCGCGCCAGCTCGTTGCGGGCGGCCTCGGCAAGGAACTGGGAGCGATTGGCGGCCACCGCATCAATCAGGTCCAGCAGCCCCTCTTCGATGGTGATATTGGTCCGCACCGTTCGCCCAGGCAGCGTCACCGGCACAAGAACCTTAGCCACCAGAGCGGGCGCGTCGTCGGCCTCCGGCTCGACGGCCAGAAGATCGGAGGGCTCGGGAATCTTCATCCCCTCGTCCGCCATCGCAGCAAGATGCCCCTCCACCGCCTCCTGAGCGGCAAGAAAGGCATCCGCCACGTTATCGCAAAACGTCAAGCACCCAGGAAGATCGGGGAAAACGACGGTGATCTTCCCATCATCCCTGAACATGAACGCCGGGTAATTGTATTTCATACAGGTGCTCTCCGGACTCTCTGTTGACGAAACGAGCCCCTACAGAATTTTTAAACCAGTAATTTTTTCAATACGTTTGACATATCCCGTCGGGTTATCTTTCCGAGGATGAACGATCGTGATGATGTCTCGTACATCTTTGTGCTTGAACGTAAAATGATCACCGTTACTTCTGACGCAGATCCACCCAGCCTCCTCAAGCTGCCTCCAGATCTCCTTGCTTGTTGGCATCCCTCCTCCGCTCCAATTCGGATCAAACTCCAGAATGCACACGAATGCACATCGAGTCAATCCCGATGTGCATTCGTGTGCATCGCCTCACCCTAATCGTAGGTATCTTCCCGCTGCCGCATCAGCGTCATCAGCCAGCTGCGCCAGCCGGCCGGCTTTTCCGCACCGCGGTCGCTGTTGCGGCGCAGATGGCCCTCGCGGACCAGGACGTGGCCGTCGGTGCAGCGCTCCAGGACCAGCTTGCGCTGATGGAAGTCCTCCAGCGCCGGGTGGTGGCCGATGGTGATGATGGTGGCGGCGGGGAATTCCTTCTGCAGCAGCCGCATCATCTGCTCTTCCGCCTCGCCGTCCAGGGCATCGGTGGCTTCCTGGATGAAGATCCAGCTCGGATGTTGCAGCAGCAGCCGCGCGAAGCCCAGGCGTTGCAGTTCGTCGACCGTCAGGTGCGCCTCCCAGGCGTCGGCGACGTCGAGCAGGCTGCCCAGCGGCGCCAGGCCGACCCGTTCGAGCACCCGGCGCAGCGCCTCGTCGTCGAAGGCGTCGGGGGCCGAGGGATAGGACAGGGCGCCGCGCAGGGTGCCGAGCGGCAGATAGGGCCGCCGCGGCATGAAGTAGATGGTCACATCCGGCGGCTTCTCGATGGTGCCGCGCCCCCACGGCCACACCCCGGCCATCACCTTGAACAGCTTGGAGGCGGCCCCCGAATCGCCGCTGATCAGCACCCGCTCGCCGCGGGCGATCTCGGCGTCGAAGCCCTCGATCACCACCTCGCCGTTGGGATTGGCGATGCACAGCTCGCGGAAGGCCAGCAGCGGGGTGGCGGCGGTCTCGACCCGCACCGCATGGGGATCGCCGGGCACCACCTCGTCCTCCAGGCGGCGCAGCCCGGTATGCAGGCCCAGCACCCGCTCCACCGACGCCCGCCACTCGGCGACGCGGGCCAGGTTGTCGATCGGCCACGACAGGGCGGCGGCCATCTGCTGAAAGGCCTGGGCGGTCTGCATCAGGCTGCCCAGGGTAATGGCGCCGGTGATGTAGCGCGGCGCGGCGACGATCACCGGGAAGGCGGTCGACAGCACCGAATAGCCCGAGGTGAACACCAGGATGCTGGCCAGCGCCCCGGTCTGGCGATCCCAGCCGACGATCAGGTTGGCGAACAGGTCGCGGAAGCGGCGCCGCTCGTCGCCCTCGCCGTGGAGGATGGCGATGGCCTCGGAATTCTCGCGGGCATGGACGAGGCCGAAGCGGAAATCGCCCTCGACCGTCTGGCGCTTGTTGGCGGCCCCGACCAGCGGCAGGCCGAGCAGCATCGCCGCCCAGGTGCCCAGCGAGGCATACAGCAGTGCCGCCCACACCATGTGACCGGGCACGGAGAATTCGGTCTCGAACAGGGTCACGGTCAGCTCGCCCGACAGCTCCCACAGGATCTGGGTGAAGCTGATCAGCAGCACCAGGCTGTAGAACAGCGAATGGGCGAGGTCGACGGCGGTCTCGGTGGCGTTGCGGATGTCCTCGGCGATGCGCTGGTCGGGGTTGTCGTGCTCGCCGGCCAGATGACTGAGCTGGTAGTGGCGGCCGCCGCGCATCCACTCGCCGATCAGCCGGTTGGTCAACCAGCGCCGCCATTCCACCTGGATGCGGCGTTTGACGCGCAGATGCGCCACCGTCACCGCCATGCTCATGACGATGATGCCGCCCAGCAGGGCGATCTGCGCCAGGAAGCGATCCATCGAGCGCTGTTCGAGGGCGTCGAACAGGGCGGCGCTCCAGCGGTTGATCACCACCGGCACCACCACCTGGGCCAGGGTCAGCGCCACCAGCAGCGCCGTCAGCCCGCGCGCCCGCCAGCGGACCTCGGTCTTCCAGAACGGCGAGGCCAGACGCCAGAAGCGGCGGATGAAACTGTCCGCGCGCCGGGTCCGGTCGCGGTGCCGCTTCGGCTGCTGAGTCTCGACACTGGCCGTCATCCCGCCCCCTTGGGGTGCCCCTCTCCCCCCATTGAAGCACGGGGAGACGGGGCACGCCAATCCTCTCGGATGAGGGTGCGGCGCAGATGGTGAAGGAAGCGTTACGGCACCGGGGCCGCGGGCGGATCGGCGGTCCAGCCCAGCCGGCGAAGCTCACGGCGACAGACCTCGGCGAGGCGGGGAAGGCCCACAGTGACCGTTTCCCAAATGAGGTCGCTTTCACGAACGAAATATTGGTGAGCCAGGACATTCCTCAGTCCGACCACCTGCCGCGAGATACGCTCGATCAACTCGATAATATCGAGAAGGCTGTCGATTGCACGGCCATCGGGCATCAGAACACGCGAACGGCGGAAGCTTCGATCCGCGACCGGCGGCGGGGATGAAGCCCATTCCGCGTCATGACGTCGACAGGGGTGCCGAGAATGTCCTGCATCCGCTCCTGCACGGCGACAAGGTCGAACAGCGTAAAGCCATGGAGCCGGTTCGGATCGAAGAACACGTCCACATCGGAGCCCTCCCGCGCCTGATCGCGGGCGACAGAGCCGAACAGGTACAGCGTACCGAGACCGGCGGCGCGAAGCTCCGGCTCGTGTTGCTTCAGCAGGGAGATGACCTGACCTCGGTTCATGTCGTTATCGCACACCGCCTCCGCCGCCAATATCGCGCCGGGCGACGGGTTTTTCCAGTCACTTTCCGCCGCGGCAATGCTAGGAATGGACCATGAGCGAGCTCAAACCCCTGTTCTCCGGCCGCAAGCACTGGGCGCACCGTTTCGGCACCGCGCCGGTGCTGCCGATGAGCCGCGCCGAGATGGAGGCGCTGGGCTGGGACGAATGCGACGTCGTTCTGGTCACCGGCGACGCCTATATCGACCACCCCAGCTTCGGCATGGCGGTGATCGGCCGGGTGCTGGAGGCGCACGGCTTCCGCGTCGGCATCATCGCCCAGCCGGCGTGGGACGACCCCGAGCCCTTCCGCGCCCTGGGCAAGCCGGCGCTGTTCTTCGGCGTCACCGCCGGCAACATGGACTCGATGGTCAACCGCTACACCGCCGACCGGCGGGTGCGCTCCAACGACGCCTACACCCCCGGCGACGAGGGCGGCAAGCGGCCGGATCGGGCGGCGATCGTCTATTCCCAGCGCTGCCGCGAGGCCTTCAAGGACGTCCCCATCGTCCTCGGCGGCATCGAGGCCAGCCTGCGCCGCGTCGCCCACTACGACTATTGGTCGGAGAAGGTGCGGCGCTCGATCCTGGTCGATGCCAAGGCCGACCTGCTGGCCTTCGGCAATGCCGAGCGGGCGGTGGTCGAGATCGCCCGGCGCGCCGCCAAGGGCGAGCATCCGCGGACCATGACCGGCATCCGCGGCACCGCCGTGCTGCTCGATGCCGTTCCCGACGGGATCGCCACCATCGATCTCGGCGAGCTCGATGCCCCGCCCGCACGCACGCCCGACGCCGTCGTCCGCCTGCCGTCCTACGAACGCGTGGCGGCCGATCCGGCGCTGTATGCCCACGCCTCGCGCACGCTGCATGCCGAGACCAACCCCGGCAACGCCCGGCCGCTGGTGCAGCGCCATGGCGACAAGGAGCTGTGGCTCAACCCGCCGCCGATCCCGCTCTCCACCGCCGAGCTGGACGGCGTCTACGCCCTGCCCTTCGCCCGCGGCCCCCATCCGGCCTATGGCGGCGCGCGCATCCCGGCGTGGGAGATGATCCGCTTCTCGGTGGCGATCATGCGCGGCTGCTTCGGCGGCTGCGCCTTCTGCTCGATCACCGAGCACGAGGGCCGCATCATCCAGAGCCGCTCGGAGGACTCGATCCTCAAGGAGATCGAGGACATCCGCGACAAGACCGCCGGCTTCACCGGCCAGATCACCGATCTCGGCGGCCCGACCGCCAACATGTGGCGGCTGGGCTGCAAGGACAAGGCGGTCGAGCGCGTCTGCCGCCGCCTGTCCTGCGTCTATCCCGAGATCTGCGTCAACCTCGGCACCGATCACGGGCCGCTGGTCCAGCTTTACCGCAAGGCCCGGGCGCTGACCGGGGTGAAGAAGATCACCATCGGCTCCGGCCTGCGCTACGACCTGGCGGTACGCGATCCGGCCTACGTCAAGGAGCTGGTCACCCACCATGTCGGCGGCTACCTGAAGATCGCCCCCGAGCACACCGAGCCGGGGCCGCTGGCGAAGATGATGAAGCCGGGCATCGCCGCCTACGACCGCTTCAAGCAGATGTTCGACCGCGCCGCCCGCGAGGCCGGCAAGGAACTGTACCTGATCCCCTACTTCATCGCCGCCCATCCCGGCACCACCGACGCGGACATGCTGGCCCTGGCGCTGTGGCTGAAGCGCAACGGGTTCCGCCTCGATCAGGTGCAGACCTTCCTGCCCTCGCCGATGAGCCTGGCCACCGCCATGTACCATTCCGGGCTCAACCCGCTGGCGCCGATCCGCCGCAGCGGCAACGAGGCGGTGTTCACCGCCAAGGGCCTCAAGCAGCGCCGCCTGCACAAGGCCTTCCTGCGCTGGCACGACGCCGAGAACTGGCCGCTGCTGCGCGAGACGCTGAAGCGCATGGGCCGCGCCGATCTGATCGGCAACGGCAAGCACCATCTGGTCCCGTCCTGGCAGCCGGCGGGAACCGGGACTGCGGCGGTGCGCCCGCGCTCCCGCCCCGGCCGCCGAGGCCTCGCAACCGATCTGCCATAGGCAAAACGTCCTGGACGGCCGCCCTCTCGCCCTGGCATGATCTCCCATCACGGGCGGATCGGAGGTCTGGCGTCTTATGGCTGGGTCCCTGCCGTCGGCCGGAAGAATTGTTCCGCGGTTTGCCTTCGCGCTCGCCGCCATGCTGGCGACGGCGGCCTGCGACGGCGACGATGCGGAAGACTACGCCCCGACCTATGCCGACCGCCCCCAGAGCAGCGCCCAGATCCTGACCTTCGCCGTTCACCCCCTCCACAATCCCGAAACCCTTCACGCCGTCTATCAGCCCCTGATCGACCATCTCAACGCACGGCTGAACGGTCCCGTCCTCGAACTGGTCGCCTCGCGCAATTACGCCGCCTTCGAGGAGAAGCTCGCCGCCCGCCGTTTCGACTTCGCCCTTCCCAACCCCTATCAGACGGTGACTGCCGTCGGCCACGGCTATCGGGTGTTCGGCAAGATGGGCGACGACGACCAGTTCCGCGGCATCGTCCTGGTGCGCAAGGACAGCCCCCTTGTCGCCGTCTCCGATCTCAAGGGCAAGGCGGTCAGCTATCCGGCGCCCACCGCACTGGCCGCGACCATGCTGCCGCAGGCCTTCTTTCACCGCCATGGTCTCGACGTGACCAGGGATCTGGACAACCGCTACGTCGGTTCCCAGGAATCCTCGATCATGAATGCCTATCTCGGCAGCGTCGCCGCCGCCGCCACCTGGCCGCCGCCGTGGCGCAAATTCCAGACGGACGAGCCGGCGAAGGCGGCGGAGCTGACGGTGAAGTGGGAGACCGACAGCCTGCCGAACAACGCCCTGATCGCCCGCGACGACGTACCGCCGGCCGTGGTCGAGCAGGTGGCATCCCTTCTGTTCTCGCTCCACGAGTCCGACGAGGGCCGGGCTCTGCTCGCCCGCCTGCCGCTGTCGCGGTTCGAGCCGGCCACCGACGACACCTACGCGCCGGTGCGGACCTTCCTGGCATGGTTCTCGGCCAACGTTCGCCGGCCGGATCTCCCATGACCGGCCGCCCGCCGCTGCTGCGCCGGATCTTCGGCCATTCGGTTCGCCAGCGTCTGGCGGTCGGCGTCGCCCTGGTCCATGCCTTGCTGATGGTCCTGTTCGTTGCCGACATCACCTACCGGCAACGCGCCGTGCTCGCCGCCCAGAGTACCGATCATGCGTTGGGATTGGCGCGGATGATCGCGGTCAACAGCGTCTCGTGGGTGTTGGCCGACGACGTCAGCGGCTTGGCCGAGGTCATCGACTCGATCCGCGGCGCCCCCGACATCCTCTATGCGATGGTGGTCGACCCGCGCGGCCGGGTGATCGCCCACACCGAGCATGCCCGCCTCGGCCTCTTCGTCGTCGACGAGGTCAGCCGGACCCTGCTCGCCGGGCCGGACCGGGCGCGCACCGTGATCGCCACGGCGCAGATGGTGGAGACCGCGGCACCGGTGGTGGTCGCGGGCCGGACCATCGGCTGGGCGCGGGTGGCGATGGACCACCGCCCTCAGGGTGCGGCGATGCGGGCGACGATCGCCGAAGGCCTCGCCTACATCGCCCTGGCGATCGTCCTCGGAACGCTGTTCGCGCTGTGGATCGCCGGGCGCCTGACCGCCGAGCTGTCCCACCTCAGCGACGAAACCAACCGCCTGCGCGACGGCGAGCGCAGCTTCGACCGGGTCGCCGAGCCCTGCCGGGAAGTCGCCCGCCTGGAGCAGGCGTTCCTGGATATGGCCGAGACGATCTGGACGCGCGAGGACCAGCTTCGGCACACCATCGACCAATTGGCGACGTCCAACGAGGATCTGGAGCGCTTCGCCTACGTCGCCTCGCACGACCTCCAGACGCCGCTGCGCAACGTCGGCAGCTATGCCCAGTTGCTGGCGCGGCGTTACCGGGGCCGCATCGATGCCGATGCCGACGAGTTCATCGATTTCATCGTCGGCGGCACCAAGCACATGTCGGCGATGATCCACGACCTCCTCGACTACGCCCGCCTGTCCAGCCGCGGCACGCCGCTGGAGCCGGTTCCGGCCGGCCGGGCGTTGGAGACGGCCCTGGCCAACCTCTCCGGCCTGGTCGCCGAAACCGGGGCGGTGGTGAGCGCCCAAGACCTGCCGGTGGTGATGGCCGACGAAAGCCAGTTGGTCAGCCTGTTGCAGAACCTGATCGAGAACGCCGTCAAGTACCGCCACCCCGACCGCCGGCCGGAAATCGCCGTCACCGCCGAAGCGTTGCCGTCCCATCAGTGGCGCTTCGCCGTCGCCGACAACGGCATCGGCATCGAGCCGGAGTATTTCGACCGCATCTTCGCCATCTTCCAGCGGCTGCGGCCGGAGACCGGTGCCGAGGGAACCGGCATCGGCCTGGCCGTCTGCCAGCGGATCGCCCACCGTTTCGGCGGGCGCATCTGGGTGGAGTCGGTGCCCGGGCGGGGCACGACGCTCTTCTTCACCCTGATCGACGGCCGCGCGCCGCCGGCAATCAGCGCCCCAAGCCCCGCAACAGGTCTCTGAGCACCTTCTGCCCCGAGGGCTTTTCGCCCTCGGGCGCCGCCGGCTGACCGCCCTGCGCCTTGTCGCGGCGACCGCCGAGCAGACCCTCGACCAGACTCTGGGCGTCCTTGCCCTTCAGCGCCTTGCCCAACCCGCGCGAGACCAGATACTGCTGCAAGGCGTTGACGTCGACGATCTTGCGCGGGCTGCCGATCGGCCCTTCCAGGCGCAGAGTCAGCGGCGGCGCGCTGCTGTCGGCGAGGCGGAAGTTGATCCGCGTCTCGGTGCTCCACGCCGGCAGGTCGACCGTCGAGTCCGCGGTGGCACCGCCGCCGCGGGCGTCGAGCTTGAGGTCGCGGGTCACCACCACCCCGCGCTCGGCGCGGAAGGTGCCGGTCAGGGCCGAGAACGGCGTCACCCCGCCCGACAGCCCGGCCTGGGCCAGCCCCAACAGGCTGCCGACATTCTCGATGTTGTTGAGGCGCGCACTGACCGCCTGGAGGTCGAAGCCGGACACCACGCCGTCGCGGACCTCCAGCCGTCCGTCGCCCTGAAGATGCTCGGCCAGTTCGGCGGTGGAGCGGCCCGATGCGGCGAAGCGGGCCTCGCTGCCCAGTTTCCCTTGGGTCACCTGGACGGCCCCGGAGCCGAGCTTGGCCTGGCCGAGATTGGCGCCCGCCACGCTCCACTGCCCGGCCAGGTGCGGGGTCGGCCCGCCGGTCAGCCGCCCGGAGGCGCTGAGGTCGCCGCCCAGCAGGCGGCCGGTGAGACGCTCGACCTGGGCCCCCCCCTTCTCCACCACCAGCCGCGTGCGCGGATTGTCCAAACGCCAGCCGTGCCACGACAGCGCCTCGGCGGCCAGGTCGACGCGGGCATCGACCGCCTCCAGCGCCGTGAGGTCGAGCGGTTCGCGCGACCACGGCGTCTCGCCGTTGCCGGTGGCGGCGGGCAGGATGGCGGCCGGATGCGGCGGGGCCGGCGGGGCAAAGCGCAGCAGGCCGGTGCGCTCCACGCCGAGGAAGGCCCCGAGGACGATGGCGTTGCCGGTCAGGTCGGCGGTGATCTGCGGCCGGCTCGCCGCCAGATCGGCGCGCGCCGTGCCGGTCACCCGAGCCGCCCCGGCCCGCAGGTCGAGACCGGTAAGGGTGGCGGCGGTGGCGTCGCCGGCCAGCTTGGCAGCCAGCGAAAAGGCCCCGGCGCGCACCTTGCTGTTCGGCGCCACCACCCGCGCCACCGCCGCCAGGCTGTCGGCCCGGGCGGCGAGGGTGAGGTCGTAGCGCGGCAGCGGCATCGCCGCGGCGGTGCCGGCGGCCTCGACCTTGAGACCGGCCGCCTCGGCCCGGCTCTGCACCTGCAACCCGGTCAGGTCGCCGGTGAGCTGACCGCGCACGGCGATGGTTCCCAGCCGTTCCAGGGCCCGGCTGCCGGTCAGGCGGGCCAGGGCCGGCCCCTGGGCGTCGGCCTCGACCATCATCGCCTCGACCCGCGGCGAGATCCCGCCGAGCCCGCGGATGGCGCCGTGGGCCTTGAGGCTGCCGCCGGGCAGGCGCGCGGCGGCGTCGCGCAGATCGATGTCGCCGTGATCGAGGGTGGCGACGGCCCGCACCTGCTCGAAGGGAATGCGGCGAACGACGATCCGCCCCGCCGCCAGCCGCACCTCGCCGTCGATGTCGGCCAGCGGCGAGGATGCGGCCTTGGCCGACGGCGCCGGTTCCGCCGGGCGCTCCGCGGATGCCGCCGCCGGCGGGGCAGCCTTCTCCGGCTGGTCGGCCGCGCCGCGATAGGCGTCGAGGTCGAGGGCATCGAGGCTGGCGGCCAACGTCAGATGCTTGCGCCCGCCCAGGCGCAGGACCGCCTCGGCGGCGCCGCGGGTGGTGTCGAAGACGATGGCCGGCACGGTCACCGTCACCTCGGCGGCGGTGGCGGTGACCTTGCCCTTGGCGGTCAGGTGACGCAGGCGGTCGGAGGGAACGCGGCGGGGATGGACGTCGAACCACCCCAGCAGGCCGCGCAGGTCGGCGGTGGCCAGCGTCACCTCGCCGTCGAAGCCCGGCTGTCCCCGGCGCGGCTCGACCACGCCCTCGACGGCCAGCGCGGTTTCGCCCGGCAGCGTCGCCGCCGCCCGGGTCAGGGTGAGGATGCCGTCGTCGAGCGCCGCCTCCAGCCGTGCCGCGCGCACGGTCTGTCCCCGCCAGGTGATGGCATCGACTCCCAGGGTGGCGATCACCGTCACCCCCGAAGGCAGCGCGAAGCCGCCCGTGGCCGGCGCCGGTTCCGGCGAGCCCGCGGCCGGGGCGGACGACGCCGCCGACGCGGGCGGCGGCGGCGGCGCGCCCTGCGGTGCGGCGGCGCTCTTCGGCCAGGCATCGAGATCGAGGGCGGACGCGGTCAGGGCGACGTCGACCCGCGGCTGCCCGGAGAAGGCGGCGGCCACGCTGCCGGCGACCCGCGCCGGTCCCCAGGTGAGAACCAGATCGTCGAGGGCCGCCTCGGCGGCATCGGCGGCCACGGAGGCCTCGACCGCCAACGGCTCGCCGGGCAGCGACGCGGCCAGCCGCGACGGCGTCGCCACGTCCAGGCGCAGGTGTCCGCTCAGGCGCCGGTCGGCATTGACGGTGCCGTCGACCCGCAACTGCGCTCCGGTGGCGGGCATCGACACCGTCAGGTCGAGCGGCGTATCGCGCCCGCCCGCCAGTTCGCCGACCCGGCCGACCACCGTCACCGGCATCCCCTGCCAGCCCAGTTTTCCGTCGACGGCGAACGGTCCGGCCGGACCGGCCATCGACACCGTGGCGTCGATGGCCGAGACGGTCAGCGGCGCTCCCGCTCCCGACCGGTAGGTGAGCAGCCCGTCGCGGACCGTCAGCCGCTCGATGCGCACGCCCGCGCCGGAGTCGCCGCCACGCGCCGGAGCGGCAGGCGCCGCGGATTGCGGGGCCGCCGGCTTGGCGCTCGTGGCGAACTCCCAGTTGGCGCGACCGTCGGCCAGGCGTTGCAGATGCAGTTCCGGCCGCTCCAGCTCCAGCGAGCGGACCACGACGTTGCCGCCGAGCAGGGGCAGCAGCGACAGGCGCAGGCGCAACGCGGCGATGTCGGCCATCGCCGGCGGCTCGGCGCCGGCCAGATTGGCCACCCGCACCCGGTGGGCGGTGACCGCCGGACTCGGCAGCAGGCGCAGCGACAGCGGCCCGGCGAGGTCGACGTCGCGGCCGAGCGCGTCCTCGATCCGAGCTTCGATCTCCGGCTTGTAGCGGCTCCAGTCGATCACCGCCGGCACCACCACCAGGACGGCCAGCACCGCCGCAACCACGGCGCCGGCAACGACGACGGACTTCTTCATGGACGCATTCCTTTTCCGCTCTGCGGGAGTTTATGCCGGCTGCCGCCGTCAAGGAAGGGGGCGAGCGGGGCCAGGGCCTCGATGTGGCCGGCCGCCACCTTCAGCATCACCAGCAACGGCACCGCCAGCAGGACTCCGGCGACACCCCACAGCCATCCCCACAGCATCAGCGACAGGAACACCATCACCGGCGGCAGGGTCAGGGTCCGTCCGACCAGCATCGGGGTGACGAGATCGGATTCGACCGTGGTCAACGCCAGATAGGCGGCGGCCGGCAGCAGGCCGCGGCCGACGGTGTCGAAGGTCAACACCCCCACCGCGGCGAGAATGACCGCGGTCACGGCCGGGCCGGCATAGGGAAAGAAGTTGAGCAGTCCGGCCACCATTCCCCACAGGACCGGATTGGGCATCCCCAACACCGCCATCACCAGCGCCGTCACCGCCGCCAGGCCGAGGTTGACCAGCGAGAACACCCCCACATAGCTGCCGATCTCGCTGTCGATGCGGCGGACGATGGCGGCGGCGCGGCGGCGGCCGGCACGGCTGCGCGGAACCCGCAGCAGCGCCCGCGTCAGCCCCGGGGCATTGGCGAGGAGGAAGAACAGCAGGAACATGGTCACCAGCGCCTGCGCCGCCAGCGTGCCGGCCCCGGTGAGCACGCTGGCGCCCAGGCCGCCGCCTTCGACCTTGACCCTGGGCGCCTGCTCGCCGCCGGCAAGGCGCTCGACCCGCTCGGTGGCCCGGCGCACCTCCTCGACCGGACCCCGCACCGGCAGCAGCTTGCGCTCGATTTCGCCGACGCTCTGCGGCGCGCGATGGATCCACGCGCCGGCCGGTTCGGCCAGCAGGGTGATGGCGGCACCGATGGCCCCCGCCACCGCCGCGGTCATCAGGGCGGCGGCGAGTCCCTTGGGGATACCGCGGCGGCGCAGCCACGCCGCCGGCCGCCCCAGCACCACCGCCAGCAGGGCTGCCACCAGCAGCGGCAGCACCACCTCGGCGGCGACGTGCAGGACGGCCAGCACGGCGAGACCGGCGAGCAGGGACAGCGGCGCGGAGGCCCGGCTCCGCGGGGGTAGGGATGACGCGTCCTCCATGGCCACAGGCTGGCATGGACCCGCCGCCGACGGCCGGGAGCGTTGGCGGTAGATCGTTCAGCGCGCCCGCATCATCCGCCGGAGGACCGGCTCCAGCACCAGCTCCATCGCCAGGTCGGCCATGGCGCCGGGGACCACCAGGGTGTTGCGCCGGCTCATCCACGAGCCGTGCAGCTTGCGCTCCAGCCAGGGAAAGTCGACGGCGAGGTCCTCGGGCCGGCGGAAGCGGATCACCACCACCCGCTCGTCGAGGGTGGGAATGTCGGGAACGCCGAACGGGTCCGAGGTGTCGATCACCGGCACGTGCTGGAAATTGATATCCGAGGAATCGAACTGCGGCAGGATGTAATGCACATAGTCGTGCATGCGGCTGAGGATGTTGTCGACCACCGCCTCCTGCGAGTATCCCCGCCTGGCGGTGTCGCGATGGATCTTCTGCGTCCATTCGAGATTGATCACCGGAACCATGCCGATCTTGAGGTCGACATGGCGGCCGAGATCGCGTTCGGCGGTGCGCACCACACCGTGCAACCCCTCATAGAGCAGAACGTCGGTATGGGGCGGCAGGTCCTCCCACGGGGTGAACTCGCCGGATTTGCACCTCTGGCAGCGGAAGCGGGCGGCATCCTCCTCGGAATGGAGATAGAAGCGACGGCGGCCGCGGCCGGTGGCGCCATAGGTGCGATAGAGGTCCTCCTGCTCGCCGAACAGGTTGGCGTCGGGACCGAAATGGCTGAAATGGGGATTGCCGGCGGCCTTGGCGGCGGCGGCGGCGGCCTGGAAGTCGGCGCGGTTGTAGCGGTGGAAGCTCTCGCCGACCACATAGGCGGCCAGGATGCCCTCGCTGCGGAACAGCTTGTCGAACACATCGCGCACGGACTCGCGTCCGGCGCCGGAAGCTCCGGTCAGGGCGATGATCGGGTGCTTGCTCGACAACGGACCTGCCTCCGCGGGGGAACCTCCGGCAAACCTTAGAGGAATCGCCGCCCGCCCCGCTTCACCCGCCGCGGGTGGGCCGCGTCCCGGGCATCGGGGTAGCCCGAACGACGGTGCGGGAAGTCCTTGACGTCCGGGGGGTTGGTTCGCTAAACATCTCGCCTCCCTGTGGCGGGAGTAGCTCAGTTGGTTAGAGCGCCAGATTGTGGTTCTGGATGTCGCCGGTTCGATTCCGGTCTCTCGCCCCAAATTTCCAAGGGCTTCGCCGGCAACGGCGAAGCCCTTTTGGTTGGTGTCACGGGTTGGAGCGGGGGTTCGAGCGATGAGCAGCGACATCGAGCAGCGATTGATCGCCGTCGAGACCCGGCTGGCCCATTTCGAGCAGATGGCCGAGGACCTCTCGGCGGTGATGGCCGCGCAGGCCGGCACCCTCGACACCCTCAAAGCCCATCTGCGCCTGCTGCGCGAGCGCGTCGGCGAGTTGGAGGCGGGACCGTCCGGCTCGCCCCAGGACGAGAAGCCGCCGCCGCACTATTAGCGAGCTGCGGAAAAGCCGACTCCGCCTGCTCCAACTCGTCACCCCCGCGAAAGCGCATAGGCGCTGACTTAGGGGTTTCGCCAAAATAGCCGAATCGATCTGGCGCAACTGACGGTTGGCGATTCTCAGGGGTAGGCCGGTCGGCTAGAATCGGCGGCATGATCGATGAAGATGAAATCCGCCGCCACTACGAACTGCTGCGCCCG
>JACRFY010000023.1 GCA_016212565.1 Magnetospirillum sp.
GGCACCTTGAACAGGGTCATCGACTTGCCGTTGTCGATGCTGCCGACCAACTCGCCGCGTTCGTTGATGGTGGTGCTGGTCAGTTCGCCCTGCCCGTAACCGTCCTGGACGATGGTCCGGATATAGTTGTCGCCGGCATACTGGGTCAGGCCCGACAGGTCGACGGTGACGGACGAGGTGGCGGCGGTGGCGCCGCTCCAGGTGGCATCGAAGATCGGCGGCGCCGTAACCGCCGGCGTCAGGATCTTTCCGTCGGTGTCGAAGGTGACCGCCACCGCGTCGGTCGTCAACGTGGCGCCGCTGTCGTCGGTGACGTAATGCATCCACCAACCGTCGTTGCCGGTGCGCTCGAACGCGGTGGTCAGCGTATGCTCCTGGAAGGCGCTGTCGAAGACCTGCATGGAGATGTTTTCAAGGTGACGGGTCGGCGCGGTGGCCAGGCAGGCCACGGTCTGGCTCGTCGGTCCGACCACGCCGCCGTCATAGGGCGAATTCCAATCGAAGGTCAAAGACAGGCTCGGCGCCACCGCATTGCCGGTGGCATCGACGATCGGCAGGCCGGTGGTGCCGTCGATGAAGCGGTTGTTGGTATCGAGCGAAATATCGGTCGTTCCGGTATACGCCACCGCCGGATTGCCCGCGGTCCACGACGTCCCGGCGGCGGCGACGGTCCCCAACGCCGCATCCATCGATGCCGATACCGTCCAGGTATTGCTGTCGACGCGGGTCCAGGTCAGGTTGACGGTTTGATTGTTGCCCTGCCCATCCTGCACCACGATGGTGCCGGTTTGCGGATCCATGGTCATCGCCGCATCGGCGGGAATGTTGGCCACCGCTTTTGCCGTGGTGGTCGCCCGTCCCGCCATGGTGACCGGATTGGTGCTGGTGGCGTGCACGGTATAGACCGGCTCCAAGGTTCCCTCGGTAATGGTCCCGGTGTCGTCGGCCATCCATCCCATCAGATAGGCGCCGCTCTGGCTGATCAGGTAGTCGCGGCCGTTGTCGTCGGGACCGGCAATCTGGTTGAAGGCGCCATCGCGCGTATACATGACCTGGTTCGGGTCGTCGAGCATCCCCGTCGTCGGCACTCCCCCCGAGGCGGACGGCTGCTGGACCATGAAGAAGCCGCGGCCGTTGATGGCCAGGTCGCTCCAGTTCTCGGTGGGGGTGACCTGGCCCTGGTTGACGATGTGATAGCGGTCGGCGGTCTTGACGCCGAAGATGTTGAGGCCGTTGACGCTGGTGGCGGGCGCAGCGTGATGCTCGCTCATCACCGTCTGGAACATCGTCTCTTTGCGTTTGTAGCCGATGGTGTTGACGTTGGCGATGTTCTGGCCGATGGAGCCCATGTCCCAGCTGTAGGCCATCATCGCCGAACTGGAATTGTTGAATGCACCAAACAGCATCGTCGCCTCCCTAACGGCGTACACGGAAATCCGTGACCGTCGCTGCACGCCATGTGCCAGAGGGAAAACCCGTCTTTTCAATGGGATGACGAAAGGACGGGCGGCAGAGACTGCCGGGAACGGGGAAGATTCTGCCGCCCCGGTTACCCGGCCAACGCCTTCAGCACCGCCGCGGCGTGGCCGGAGACCTTGACCTTGCGCCACAGCGCCGTCACCACCCCGGCCTCGTCGATGAGGAAGGTCGAGCGTTCGATGCCCATATAGGTGCGGCCGTACATCGACTTTTCCTTCCACACCCCGAACGCCTCGGACAGGCTGCCGTCCTCGTCGGCGATCAGCGGGAAGGGCAGCGCATGCTTGGCGCGGAATTTCCGGTGGCTGGCCACCGGGTCGCGCGACACGCCGAGGATCGCCGCCCCGGCGGCGGCGAAGCGGTCGAAGGCGTCGCGGAACGCCTTGGCCTCGCCGGTACACCCCGAGGTGTCGTCCTTGGGGTAGAAGTACAGCACCAACCGCCTGCCGCGGAAGTCGGCCAGGCTCACCGGGCCATCGTCGGTCTGGGCGGAAAACGCGGGGGCCGGCTGGCCGAGGGCGATGGTCATTGGCTCGTCTCCAGTTGGGCCGCGGGTTGGGCGACCAGGCGATCGTACACCTCGAAGGCCGCCTGCGCGCAGTCCTCCATGCGGTCGGTGAGGCTCTTGAAATCGATCAGCCCGGCGGCGCGGACCAGTACATCCTTCAGCCCGCGCGGCGCCGTCTTCTCGTCGAAGGCACCGGCGATGGTCTGCCGCAGCACCAGGGCCACCGCCGACCACAGCCGCCACGCCTCGACCAGCGCGTCGCGATCCGCGTTCGCCAGCACCCCGGCGGCGACGGCGGCGTCGAGGGCGTCGCGGGTGTTGGTCGCCAGCACCTGGGGATGGGTCGCCCCCCAGGCCAGTTGCAGGAACTGGGCGGTGAATTCGATGTCCACCAGCCCGCCGCGCAGATGCTTGACCTCCCACCGCGTGGTCGCCTTGTGCTCCCGGGCCATCCGCTCGCGCATGTCGGCGACGTCGGCCAACAGCTTGTCGAACGGGCGCGGCCGGGTCAGCACCGTGCGGATCGCCGCATCGACCTTGGCCGACAGCACCGCCTCGCCGGTCGCCACACGGGCGCGGGTCAAGGCCATGTGCTCCCAGGTCCAGGCCGATTCGCTTTGGTAGCGGATGAAGGATTCCAGGCTGGCGGCGATCGGCCCCTTGTTGCCCGAGGGCCGGAGACGCAGATCGACCTCGTAGAGAGTCCCCTCCCCGGTCGGTGCGGTCAGGGCGTTGACCAGCCGCTGGGTGAAGCGGGCGTACCAGGTCGACACCGACAGCGGCCGCGGGCCATCGGAGTCTTCGACTCCGGGCGGCGTGTCGTAGATCAGGATCAGGTCGAGGTCGGAGGTGGCGGTCATCTCGCGTCCGCCCATCTTGCCCATCGCCAGCACGCACCAGCCGCCGCCCGGCACGCGGCCGTGGGCGCGGGCGAACTCCTCCTCCACCGCCGGCCCGAGGTGGTCGAGGACCGAATCGGCGATGTCCGAGAAGGCGCGCGCCGCCTGGTCGGGCTCCAGCATGCTGCGCAGCGTCTGCACGCCGACCTGGAACTTGCGGTCATTGGCCCAGCGGCGGCTGAGGTCGAGCACCTCCTGGAAATCGTGCGCCGCGGCGAGAACGCGGGCGAAGTCGGCGGACAGCTCGGCCCGCGGCGGCGGCGGCTCGAAGAAGCGGGCCTGGAGCACGTTATCGAGCAGGTTGGGATAGCGGGCCAGATGCTCGGCCAGCTTGGGGGCATTGCCCATCACCTCGGCGACCAGGTCGAGGAGCGGCGGGTTGGCGTAGAACAGCGAGAACACCGGCACACCGGCGGGCAGGCGCGAGATGAAGGAATCGAAGCGCATGAAGGCGTCGTCGGGGGCCGCGGTGGTGGCCATCGCCGCCAGCAGCGCCGGGGTCAGCTCGGTCAACAACTCGCGCGCGCGGGTCGAGCGGGTGGCGCGGATGCGGCCGTGATGCCAGCCGCGGATGGTCGAGCACACCGAATCGGCGTTGGCGAAGCCCATCTCGGCGATGGTGCGCATCGTCTCGGGATCGTTCTCGCCGCCGGTGAACACCAGGTTGCCGTGAGCCCCGAGCGCCGGAGCGTCCTCGAACAGACCGGCGTAATGCGCCTCTACCGTTTGCAGATGGGCGGTCAGGGTGGCGGCGAACGAGTCGACGTCGGGATGGCCGACGAAGGCGGCAAGCTCGGCCAGTTGCGCCGGCGCCGACGGCAGGGTCTGGGTCTGCTTGTCGTCGATCATCTGCAAGCGATGCTCGACCGCGCGCAAATAGCGGTACGAGGCCTCCAGCTCGATGGCCACGGTCGCATCCATATGCCCGGCGGCCGCCAGGGCGTGCAGCGCCGGCACCGTCCCCGACAGCCGCACCTCGCTCTCGCGCCCGCCCCAGATCAATTGCTGGGTCTGGGCGAAGAACTCGACCTCGCGGATGCCGCCGCGGCCCAGCTTGATGTTGTGGCCGGCCACCGCGATGGTGCGCCCGCCGCGATAGGCGTTGATCTGGCGCTTGATCGAGTGGATGTCCTGGATGGCGGCGAAATCCAGCGACTTGCGCCAGATGAAGGGGCGCAGGAAGCGCAGGAAGGCGGTCCCGGCCTCGGCATCGCCGGCCACCTGGCGGGCCTTGATCATCGCCGCCCGTTCCCAGTTCTGGCCGAAGCCCTCGTAATAGGCTTCGGCGGCGACCATCGACACCGCCACCGGGGTCGCACCGGGATCGGGGCGCAAACGGAGGTCGGTACGAAAGACGTAGCCGTCGACGGTGCGCTCGTCGAGAATCTTCACCAGATCCTTGGTGACGGCGATCATGCATTCGGGCAACGACCGCCGGCCGCAATAATCGAGGCGCTCGTGGTCATAGAGCACGATCAGATCGATGTCGCTGGAGTAGTTGAGCTCGCGCGCCCCCAATTTCCCCATGCCCAGCACCACCACGCCGCTGGCCGATTCGGGATCCTCGGGATGCGACAGGCGCAATTCGCCCCGGCCCGCTTCGCGCCGCAACAGGAAGCGCAGTCCGTGGCGCACCGCCGCCTCGGCGAACTCGGACAGCGCCCCGGTGACCGCCTCCAGGCGCCACAGGCCGGCGATATCGGCCAGCGCCGCCAACAGGGCGCAGCGTCGCTTGGCAACGCGCAGCACCGCCATCAGCCGCGCCATGTCGCTGCACGCTTCGGCCTCGGCGGCGGTGTCGGCGAGCAGGGCGGCAAGGGCGTCGTCCGCCCCGCGCTCCAGCAGCGACAGAAAGAACGCCGGCTCGCGCAGCAGGCAATGGGTGAGGAACGGACTGTTGCCGAACACCGTCGCCAGCAGCGCCGCGACGGCCGGATCGGCGGCAGCGCTGCGCATCGCGGCGGCGAGAGCGGCATCGTCGAGCCCCTGCGCCTCGTCGTCCCAGCGGGAAAAACCGACGTCGCGACGGGCAAAATCGCCCACGGGGGGCAAAATCCGTGCATCTAGTGGAAAGTTCACCTTGTCCATTCCCAGATGTTGTGGTTGCTTCACACTGGGCAATTGGACCGGAGGGGTCAAGTCGGACATGAAGGCACGCCGCACGTGATTCAGCGCACGGTGAAGAGCCTGTTCCAGCTGCTGGGCACGCTGGTCGTCGGTTTGCTGATCGTTCTTCCGGTGGTGGCGTGGCGGCTGTCCAGCGGCCCGATCGTGCTCGACATCCTCAAGCCGACCATCGAGAAGGTCCTGGCCGCCGAGGACGGCTCGTTTTCGGTCACCCTGGACAGCACGGTGCTGGCGCTCGGCGAGGGCAGCCGCATGCTGGAGTTGCGCGCCCTGGGGGTGACGGCCTATTCCGGCAGCTCCGCTCCCATCGCCACCGTGCCCGAGTTGGCCCTGACCCTCAACGGCCGCGCCCTGATGCGCGGCCAGCTGGTCCCCAATTCGGTGACCCTCTACCGCCCCAAAGTCCGCTTGGTGCGCGAGATCGACGGCAGCCTGCGCTGGGCGATCGGCGAGCAGCCGACCGAAGACAATCTCTCGGCCGATGAGGTCGTCCGCGCCCTGATCGATGCCCTGGTCGGCGTGCCCAACCGCAACCGCCCCGGCCGTCTGTTCCAGCGCGCGGCGATCGTCGACGCCGACCTGATGGTCGAGGACCGGGCGCTGGACCTGTCGTGGCATGCCCCGGACGCCGACATTCTGATGCGCCGGACCGGCGACGGCTTGGCGGCGCAGGCCAAGCTCGACCTCGACCTCGGCGGCGAGAAGGGATCGGTGGCGGCCAGTATCCGCTATCGCCGCGACGACAACGGCGTCGAGGGCGACCTGCGCATCGAAGGTCTCCGTCCGGCGTTGCTGGCCCGCCTGGGCGGCGCCCTGGCGCCGCTGTCCGCCCTCGACATGCCGCTGAAGGGGACGGTCCAGGCCAAGGGCGATGCCTCCGGCCATGTCGCCGAGCTGTCGCTGGACCTGTCCGGCGGCGTCGGCAGGATGACCGTGCCGGGACCGATGGGCATCACCCATGCGGTCTCGTCGGCAGCGCTGCGGGCCCGGGTGTTCGACGACTTTACCCGCGCCCAGCTGGACGAACTGCACCTCGACCTCGGCGGCCCGACCCTGACCCTGGCCGCCACCGCCGACGGCCTGGGCGGCGAGTCGGTGGTCAAGGCCGAAGCGACCCTGCGCGAGGTTCCCTTCGATTCGCTGCGCGTGCTGTGGCCGGAGGCGCTGGTCCCGGATGCGCGCTCCTGGGTGGTCGGCAACATGAGCCGCGGCATCGCCCATGAGGCGCGGGCGATGGTGTCGCTGCGCTCGCCGTCCGGCCGCTTCGACGACGTGGTCGTCGAGCATCTGTCGGGCGAGATGTTCGGCGACGGCGTCACCGTCGATTACCTGCGTCCGATGACGCCGGTGCGCAATGCCGCCGCCCATGCCACCTTCGACGCCAAGGCCCTGCGCATCAACGCCAAGGGCGGCGAGGTCGCCGGGCTCCGGGTTACCGACGGGCTGATTGTCCTCGGCGGCCTCGACCAGGTCGACCAGTGGGCGGACATCGATCTCACCATCGCCGGTCCCGCC
>JACRFY010000135.1 GCA_016212565.1 Magnetospirillum sp.
CGCCTGCATGCGAAAGATGCTCGTCATCCTCAACGCCGTCCTTCGCGATCAGAGGGGATGGAACGCTTGACGCCGAACACAGTCGCTCTGTGGTTCCCCTTTTTTGACCGTCGCGGAACGTAATGGATGGTGAGCTTGCTTGCGGCCCGGCCATTGAGAACTATATGTCCGGGTGATACACTTCGCCCATGCACCTGTTCAAGACCAGAGGGTTCAGTCGGTGGGCCAAGACCGCGGGATTGGCCGATCCGGCGCTGTGCCGTTCGGTCGCCGAAATGGAGGCCGGCCTGATCGAGGTCCATTGCGATGTCAAAAATTCTCAATAGCGTCCATGAAGCGGCGAGGGACCTGCATCAGGCGGGGCTGGTCGGCGATGTGACCATGCGCCGCTTCGACGACTTGTGCCTGCCGGACGTTCCCGCCTACACGCCCGAGGACATTCGCCGCATCCGTGCCGATGCTCAGGTCAGCCAAGCGGTTTTCGCCCGCTATCTCAATGTCGGAACCAGCACCGTGCAGCAGTGGGAGCAGGGCGTGAAGCGGCCTCGGGGCTCGTCGCTGAAGTTGCTGCAAGTGGTCGAGCGAAAGGGGCTGGACATTCTGGCGTAACCGGTAGCGGTGCGCTGCGTTCGTTACCGCACCCGCGTCAGCCGCTCCGCCACCGCCAGGTCGTCGACCGAGGCCATCGCCAGCAGGCAGGCGCGCACCGCGTCCGCCGGGCCGGCCAGCCCGTCGACCGGGCCGGCCTTGCGCGCCACCCGGTAGTCGGCGAGCAGGCGCGCCTCGCTCGCGGCGGCGGGCAGGTGGACGGCGATACCCTCGGCATCGGCCGACACCAGCAAGGCGAGGTGGAACTTGTCGACGTAGTCGACCAGGAACAGCCGGTCGGTCACCGGCTCGGCGCGGGCGCGGCCGCCGTTGACGCCGATATCGTAGCGGCTTTCGTGCGCATTCCAGCGCACCATCACCTCGGTACCGTCGGCGCGGCGATAGAGCCCGTCCGTCAGGCCCGCGACCCTGACCGCACGCGCAGCCGGCACCACCTCGGTGCCGACCTGGTAGCAGGCGGGCAGCAGCAACAGCAGCAACAGGGCGGCAAGACGGCGCATCGGCACAGCCTAGCGCGCGACGGCGGGGAAAAGAATTGATTTCGGCCAAGCCTTGCCGCGTCCCGCGTCCCGTGCCATCGTTGGCCCCCTCGTTTCGGATTGCGCGCCATGCCCCACGATTCCTCGATCCGCAATGTCGTCGTCCTGGCCACCTGCCAGGCCTTGTCCATCAGTGGCTCGGTGCTGGTGTTCGCGGTGGTCGGGCTGGCCGGCCAGACCCTGGCGCCCTCGCCCGGACTGGCGACCTTGCCGTTGGGGATCCAATTCGTCGCCATGATGCTGGCCACGGTGCCGGCCTCGCTGGTGATGGGACGGCTGGGGCGGCGGATCGGCTTCACCATCGGTCAGGTCTTCGGCCTGTCGGGCGCGCTGTTGTCGGCCTGGGCCATCGCCAGCGGACAATTCTGGCTGTTCACCCTGGCGGCGGTGCCGATCGGCATCCACAACGCCGCGTTCCAGTTCCTGCGCTTTGCCGCCGCCGACACCGCCAGCCCCGCCTTCCGCCCCCGCGCCATCTCCTACGTGATGGCCGGCGGCGTGGTGGCGGGAGTCCTGGGGCCGGAATTGGCCAAGCGGACCGGCGACCTGCTGGCGCCGATCCTGTTCGCCGGGCCCTATCTCGCCCTGGCGGGCCTGTGCCTGCTCAACATCGCCGCCCTGCAAGCGGTGCGCATCCCCCGTCCGTCGGCGGCGAGCAAGGGCGACGGCGGCCGCCGGCTGGCGGTCATCGCCCGCCAGCCGAGCTTCCTGTTGGCGGCGCTGTCGGCGATGGTCGGCTACGGGGTGATGAACCTGGTGATGGTCGCCACGCCCCTGGCCATGGTCGGCTGCGGCTTCACCTTCAACGACTCGGCCGAGGTGATCCGCTGGCATGTGCTGGGCATGTTCGTGCCCAGCTTCTTCACCGGCACCCTGATCCGCCGCTTCGGCGTCCGGCGGGTCATCGCCGCCGGCGCCGTGCTGCTGTTCGCCTGCTGCCTGGTCACCCTGGCCGGCCTCGCCTATGTCAATTTCATGGTGGCGCTGATGATGCTGGGCGTGGGGTGGAACTTCATGTTCATCGGCGGCACCACCTTGCTGGCCGAGGCCCATGCTCCCGAGGAGCGGGCCAAGGCGCAGGCGCTCAACGACCTGCTGGTGTTCGGCACCACCGCCATCACCAGTTTCGCCTCGGGCGCGGTGCAGACCGCCTTGGGCTGGCAGGCGGTCAACGCGCTGTCGGCGCTTCCGGTGCTGCTGGTGCTCGCCGCCCTGCTGTGGTGGGGGAGACCAAGCCTTGCCCGCGCGGCGGCCGGCGGCTAAAGTCCGCGCACTCCGTTCCAACCCCCGAGGCTCCCCATGTCGGATCGCGTCCTGATCATCGATTTCGGCTCGCAGGTCACCCAGCTGATCGCCCGCCGGGTGCGCGAGAGCGGGGTCTATTGCGAGATCCATCCCTTCAACAAGGTGACGGCGGAATCGCTGGCCGCCTATGGCCCCAAGGCGGTGATCCTGTCCGGCGGTCCGGCCTCGGTGGCCGATATCGGCACCCCGCGCGCCCCCGAGGCGGTGTTCACCCTCGGCGTGCCGGTGCTGGGCATCTGCTACGGCCAGCAGACCCTGTGCGCGCAATTGGGCGGCGCCGTCGAGCCGGGCGACCACCGCGAGTTCGGCCGCGCCTATGTCGAGGTCGCCGACGACTGCGCCCTGTTCCACGGGGTGTGGAGCAAGGGCGGCCGCGAGCAGGTGTGGATGAGCCACGGCGACCGCGTCACCGCCCTGCCGCCCGGCTTCCGCGTCGTCGCCACCTCGGAGGGCGCCCCCTTCGCCGCCATCGCCGACGACACGCGCCATTTCTATGGCGTCCAGTTCCACCCCGAGGTGGTGCACACCCCCCACGGCGCGCAATTGCTGCGGAACTTCACCCACGGCGTGGCCGGCTGCAAGGGCGACTGGACCATGGCCGCCTTCCGCGAGATGGAGATCGCCAAGGTCCGCGCCCAGGTGGGCAAGGGCCGGGTGATCTGCGGCCTGTCCGGCGGCGTCGATTCCTCGGTGGTGGCGGCGCTGCTGCACGAGGCGATCGGCGAGCAGCTGACCTGCGTGTTCGTCGACACCGGCTTCATGCGCGCCGGCGAGGCCGATCAGGTGGTCGGCGTGTTCCGCGACCGCTTCAACATCAACCTCGTCCACCGCGACGCCTCCGACCTGTTCCTGGCCAAGCTGGAGGGGGTCACCGAACCCGAGCGCAAGCGCAAGATCATCGGCGCTACCTTCATCGACGTCTTCGAGGAAGAGGCCCGCCGGGTCGGCGGCGCCGACTTCCTCGCCCAGGGCACGCTGTATCCGGATGTGATCGAAAGCGTCAGCTTCATCGGCGGCCCCTCGGTGACCATCAAGAGCCACCACAATGTCGGCGGCCTGCCCGAGCGGATGAACATGAAGCTGGTCGAGCCGCTGCGCGAGCTGTTCAAGGACGAGGTCCGCGCCCTGGGCCGCGAACTGGGCCTGCCCGCCGACATGGTCGGCCGCCATCCCTTCCCCGGCCCCGGCCTGGCGATCCGCATCCCCGGCCAGGCGCTGGACCGCGAGAAGCTGGAGACCCTGCGCAAGGCCGACGCCATCTATCTCGAGGAAATCCGCAACGCCGGCCTCTACGACGCCATCTGGCAGGCCTTCGCCGTGCTGCTGCCGGTGCGCACCGTCGGCGTGATGGGCGATTCGCGCTCCTACGACTACGCCTGCGCGCTCAGGGCGGTGACCTCCACCGACGGCATGACCGCCGACTTCTA
>JACRFY010000140.1 GCA_016212565.1 Magnetospirillum sp.
ATGGTGCGGGTCTTGCCGGCGACCGCCTCGAGCGGGGTCAGCTGGTAGTCGACCGAGTAGAAGCCGGTGCGGTGGATGGTCACCGAGCCGTCGGACTTGCCCCACATGGCGTATTGCACCGCCTTCTCGCCGACCTCGCGGGCCTCGCGCTGGTCGACGTCGGAAACGCAGCCGGCGAACGAGCGTTGCAGATAGCCGAAGGTGTCGCCGCGCACCCGCTTGTAGCCCAGCTTGCGCTTGATTTCGTCGCACAGCAGGTCGGCGAGCGCGCCGGTGCCCGACAACTGCACGTTGCCGTGGGCGTCCTTCTCGATTTCCTGGGCCAGCTTGGTGATGATCGGGGCCCCGCTCTCGTCGTGGATGCCTTCCGACACCGCCACCACGCAGCGGCCGTACTTCTCCATCGTCGTCTTGACGTCGGCGAGGAAGCTGTCGACCTTGAACACCCGCTCGGGGACGTAGATCAGGTGCGGGCCGTCGTCGGGAAACTTCTTGCCCAGCGCCGAGGCGGCGGTGAGGAAGCCGGCGTGGCGGCCCATCACCACCGCGACATAGACTCCGGGCAGCGCCGCATTGTCCAAATTGGCGCCCATGAAGGCCTGGGCGACGAAGCGCGCCGCCGAGGGAAAGCCCGGCGTGTGGTCGTTGCCGACCAGATCGTTGTCGATGGTCTTGGGGATGTGGATCGAGCGCAGCGGATAGCCGGCCTTGTGCGCCTCCTCCGAGACGATGCGCACGGTGTCCGAGCTGTCGTTGCCGCCGACGTAGAAGAAATAGCCGATCTTGTGCGCCTGCAGGACCTTGAAGATCTCCTGGCAATACTTCAGATCCGGCTTGTCCCGCGTCGAGCCCAGCGCCGAGGACGGCGTCGCCGCCACCATTTCCAGATTGTGGCTGGTTTCCTGGGTGAGGTCGAGGAAGTGCTCGTCGACGATGCCGCGGACGCCGTGATAGGCGCCGTAGACCAATTCGACGTTGCGGAACTTGCGGGCCTCCAGAACCACGCCGGCCATCGACTGGTTGATGACCGCGGTCGGACCGCCACCCTGCGCCACCAAGACCTTGCCAGACATCCTCGTTCCCTCCGTGTCGATGGTTGGCGCAAGGTTACCTGATGTTGCGGTGCATCAGAAAGGCCTAGTCGGCCGGCATCGCCTCCTGGACAGCCGCCACCACCGCGGCGAGGTCGAGCGCCTCCAGGCTGGGGCGGCGCAGCACCGTCACCTGACCGCGCGGCGCGCACAAGGCGGGGTCGGAGTCGTGGGAGAACAGGGACACCAGCGGGCAGCCGGCGGCGGCGATCAGGTGCATCGGCCCGGTGTCGTTGCCCACCGCCACCGCCGCGCCGCGGGCCAGGGCGACGATGTCGAAGAACGAGGTCTCGCCGGCCAGCGAACGGGCCTGCGGGCAGGAGGCCTGGATGAAGGCCAGTTCCGCCGCCTCGCTGGCCGTGCCCAGCAGCAAGGGAACGATGCCGGCGGCGTCGAGATGGTCGGCGAGATCGGCGAAGCGCTCGACCGGCCAGCGCTTGGCCGGCCGGTGGGGCGCGCCGCCCGGGCACAGCAGGGCATAGCGCTTCGGCAGCGCGAAGCGGCTGAGGTCGGCTTTCACCCACGACAGGTCGGGCCGCGCCACCGTGGCGATGCCGGCCATCGCCAGTTGCTCGGCCTGGCGCTCGACGGTGTGCATGAGGTCGCGGTTGGGATTGGCGTGGGGGTGCGAGCAGTTCGGCGCGATGCCGCTCCACGTCACCTCGCGGCCCATCAGGGTGAAGTACCACGAGGACCGGTCGGAGGTTTGCAGGTCGTAGACGCGGTCGAAATGCCCGCCGTTCAGCGTGCGGCGCAGGCGCAGCACCGCGGCGACCTGCCACGCTTTCGGCTTGTCGTCGACCCACACGGTGTCGAACCACGGCGAGGCGGCGGCGAAGGCGGCGTAGGGCCGGGTGGTCAACAGGGTGATGGCGGCGCCGGGATGGGCGGCCCGGATGGCGGCGAAGGGGCCGGTGGCCTGGACGAAATCGCCCAGGGCGCCGAGCTTGATGACCAGGATGCGCGCCTTGCCGCCGCTCACGTCACGGGGTTCCGAGACCCAGCAATTCGCGGTAGACGGCCAAGGTCTTGTCGCACATCCTCTGCTTGGAGAAGGTCTCGCGGATGAAGCTCTGCCCATCCTCGGCCATCTGCGCCCGCTCGGCGGGACCAAGGGCGAGGAAGCGGGCCAGGGCATCGGCCAGCGCCGCCGAATCGCCGGGATTGACCAGCCAGCCGGTGCGGCCGGGCAGGACGGTCTCGCGCGGGGCGCCGTGGTCGGAGGCGATCACCGGCCGGCCCATCGCCTGCGCCTCGGCCACCACGCGGCCGAACGCCTCGGGGTCGGTGGAGGCCGACACCACCACGTCGGTCAGCATGTAGGCGGCCGGCATGTCGTTGCACTCGTCGACGATATGCACCACGTCGGTCAGGCCGCGGCGGCGGATCAGGTCGGTGAGTTCGGTGCGATAGCCGGTGCGGCCCTGGTCCGAACCGACCAGCAGGCAGCGCACGTCGTGGCGGCCGAGCAGGGCCAGGGCCTCGATCAGCACCGTCTGGCCCTTCCAGCGGGTCAGGCGGCCGGGCAGCATCACCACCCGATGGCCGTCGGGCAGGCGCCACTTCTGCGCCAGGGCGATGATCCGTTCCGGCGACACCCGGTTGGGATCGAAGCGGGCGAGATCGACGCCGCGATGGACGACGCGGATGCGCTCGGGCGGCAGGCCGTAAACGCGATGGGCGTGCTCGGCGATGAAATCGGAGATGGCGATCACCCGCTCGCCCTTGGCCATCACCGCGTTGTAGAGGCGCTTGATGCCGAACGGGCCGAGGTTGTAGGTGCCGTGGAAGGTGGTGAGGAAGTGGACGCCGGTGCGCTGGGCGGCGCGCAACGCGCTCCAGGCCGGGGCGCGCGAGCGGGCGTGGACGATGTCGACGCCGAGATTGGCGATCAGCGTTTCCAGCCGATGGGCGTTGCTGCGGATGCCGAGCGGGTTCTTGGTGGTCAGCGGCATTTCGACGTGGGTGGCGCCGATGCGGCCGAGTTCGCGGACCATCGGCCCGCCCGCGGAGGCGACCACGGCGGTCCAACCGGCCTCGACGATGGCCTGGGCAATTTCGATGGTGCCGCGCTCGACCCCGCCGGTGACCAGGGCCGGCAGCACCTGGAGGACGACCGGGCGGCGCTCGGCTTGACGGCCGGGAGCGACGGGAGCATCGATGGGGGACATTTCTGAAGCTGTCATCTGCGAAGCGGAGCGAACCATGAGCGAGGGCGAAAAGGACCACGGACGGACAACGGGGGCTGTCGCCGGGGCCGGGATATTACCACGCACGAACGGCGCGTCCATCGCTTACCGCACCGTGGCGGGGCGGTCTCCGGGGGTGGTCTTCCTGCATGGCTTCCACTCCGACATGAACGGGGGCAAGGCGCTGGCCGTGGAGAGGTTCTGCACCGACAACGGTTACGCCTTCGTTAGATACGATGCATTCGGCCACGGCGCCTCGTCGGGCGCGGTGGCCGACGGCACCATCGGGGGGTGGGTCGAGGACGCGCTGGCGGTGATCGACGACCTGACCACCGGGCCGCAGGTGCTGGTCGGATCGAGCCTGGGCGGCTGGATCGCCCTGCTGGCGGCGCTGCAACGCCCGCGCCGCGTCGCCGGCCTGGTCGGCATCGCCGCCGCCCCCGACTTCACCGAGACCCTGATGTGGGCCGAATTCACTCCCGCGCAACGCCGGACCCTGCTGGAACAGGGCGAGGTGTGGCTGGCCAACGAGGTCGAGCCGGACAAGCCGTGGTGCATCCGCCGCAGCCTGATCGAGGACGGCCGCAATCATCAGCTTTTGGTCGATACCATCAATCTTTATTGCCCGGTGCGGCTGATCCACGGCCAGCGCGACGCCGACGTGCCGTGGGAAACGGCGTTGAAGATCGCCGATTGCCTGGCCGCCACCGATGTCGAGGTGTTGCTGGTCAAGGACGGCGACCACCGCCTGTCGCGCGACGCGGACATCGCCCGGTTGACCGGGACGCTCGCCGACCTGCTTCAACGCACCTCGACGATGCCCTCGGCCAGCGATTCGCGGCCGTGCTCGACGCGATAGACGGTGATGCCGGGGGTGTCGAAGGTGTGACGCCATAGCGCCCCCGGCGGCAGCGTCGGGGTGGGGAAGTCCTCGCCGCTCAGGGTGTAGGGGGTGCGGGCGGCATTGCGCCACTCCACCGTCTCGCCGGGGCGGATGACGATGTGGCGGGGCATCACCGTCGGCAGGTCGGCGAGGGCGACGATGGCCTCGGAGGTCTCGCCGAGACGGCAGGCGGCGAGCACAAACACGAGGACGAGCGGGAATCTGGGCATGGCGCCTCCTCTTCGACGCCAACACGCCCGACCGGCCGCCGTTCCTACTCCCCTCGGCGCCGCAGGGGAGTGAGCCGGTCCTCGCTCGATGGGGCGTCGAGGCGGAGCGGCGGCGGCTCCGTCGGCCGCTGCGGCCGTTCGGGCGGTTCCGGCCACAGATAGCCGTCGAGGTCGCGCCAGCCGCTCTGGCCGGTGGCGACCCAGGCCGGCCAGCCCAGGCTGCGGCCGGGGGTGCGCGGCGAGGCCGCCAGCATGCCGTGCTCGCCGGCCGGCAGCGGCTGTCCGGCCGCGTCGAGGGCCTCGACGGTGATTCCCGGCGCCGCCCGGCCGGGCGAGCCGGGGCGGCGTTCGACCAAAGACGGGTTTTCCGCCGCCAGGGCGCCGGTGGTGTGCGTGCCCCACAGGGCATTGGCGGGAATGGCGAAGGCGCGCTCGATGCGTTCGCCGGCCTCGCCGGACAACGGGCCGGGGCCGGTGGCCAGGGCGCGCAGTTGCGGATGCGGGCGGGTCAGGGCCGCCGCGGCCAGTTGCTCCAGCTCGCGCGGCGGCACGAAGGCGGCGCGGACGCCGTGGCGGGCCATCAGGCCCAAGGCGGCTTCGGGCTCGAACGGCGCCGCCGATCCCACCACCGGCACGCCGTGATGCCAGGCCGGCAGCAGGGCCCACAGCAGGCCTTCCAGGCTCATCCACTCCACCGGGCTCCACAGCACGTCGCCGGGGCGGGCGAAGAAGTCCAGTGCCAGTTCGACCGCCGGCAGGTTGGCAGGCATGGCGCGGTGGCCGTGCAGGGCCGGCTTGCCGTCGCCGTCGCCGGGATAGAGCAGCAGGGCGGGGGCATCGGCCGCGGTGACCACTGGGGCGAACGAGCCCGAAGCGTGCTCCATCGCCGCCCACAATTCGTCGGTGCCGGGCGGCGCGTCGCCGGCGGCGAGGATGGCGCCCAAGGCCGGCGCACGGGCTCGTGCCGCCAGGACCGCCGGGGCCCTCTCCGCCGTCACCACCGCCGCCACCGCCCCCGATTCGGCCAGCCGGCGGGCCAGCGGTTCGGCTCCGAGGCCGGTGGGAATCGGCACCGCCACCGCGCCCATGCGGGTCACCGCCAGGATGGACGCCGCCGCCTCGACCGAGGGGCCGAACGACACCGCCACCCGGTCGCCCTCCGTGACGCCTTTGGCCGCCAGTACGTTGGCTAGGCGGTTGGAGAGCAGGCGCAGGACGTGGAAGGTGGTGCGTTCGACGCTGCCATCGGCGGCCTCGACGATCAGGGCGGTGCGATGGCCGTCGGCCCCGGCCATGGTCTGGCGGTCGCAGACGTCGAAGGCCAGGTTGTAGCGCTCGGGAATCCGCCAGCGGAAGGTCCGGCAAGCCTCCTCGTAGGAGCGGGCAGGGGTCAGCATGCGCCCCCCGCCCGCTTGGGGGATCTTTGCGAAGAAATGCCGCAAACCACTCCAGTCGTCATCCCCGCGAAAGCGGGGATCCATGGCGACGCAGCAGTGCCTTGAAACATAGGGCATTTTCGTTGATGCATGGATTCCCGCTTTCGCGGGAATGACGTATCCTGGGGTGCCGGCGACATTCCTCCACAGGTTCCGCGGTCGCCGCGCCTGCGGTCGTCTCGAAGGACGGGGACGTCCTCGGGCACGGTTTCGTAATGCGGGCGAGGGAAAAAATCGATGCTCGCCATCCCTCTAATCCTTGATCGGCATCAGTTCTTCGAACCAGCGGTAGGTGTCGACGTCGTCGATGACGATGCCGTCGAAGCCGAGATCCATCACCCCCACCACCGTCTTGCCCAGGGTCTCGCGCCAGCTCTTGTCGGCGACGTCGACCAGGAAGGTGCCGGGGGTCTCGTCGGGGGCGCGCAGGAAGGCGGGGGCGCCGACCGTCCAGCCCTTCTGCCAGTACCAGCGCCAATCGTGGGCGCGGCCGACCGGCACCACCGCCAGGGCCAGCCGCGGCGCGCCCAGCTTCTTGAAATGCATGCGGTAGACGTCGGACTTGACCAGCAGGTCGGTGCCGCGGTGGCTGACGTCGACCAGCACCGCGTCGTAATTGGTATCCTCGATGGCCATCACCCAGGCGGCGCGGGTGGGGAAGCGGTCGCCCTTGGGCAGGGCCAGCCAGTTGCGGGCCTCGCCGAGGGTGGTCACCGGGGCGGGGTTCTCATAGCGGGGATGGCCCGTGGGCATCCGGTCGAGGGCGCGGTTGTCGACCGAGACGAAGGCCAGCACCCGGTCGCGGTCGGCACTCTTGTTGGCGGCCTCGGCCTCGGCCTGGGTGGCGCAGGTTTCGATCGCCAGCAGGCGGCGGCCGGCATCGATCATCGCCCCGGCGGCATAGACGATTCGCCGCTGGTGCTCGGCGCGCAGGGCGTTGCGGCGGTTCTCCTCGTACTTGCGGATTTCCTCCTTGGGGTCGAGGCTGAACGGCCCGTGGTCGAGCGGCACCGGCGGGCGGACGATGCCGCGCTTCCTTTCGTCGGCGAGGGTGGCGTCCAGCTCGCGCCGCTCGCGGATCGCCTCGGCCAGCGGCTTCTCGAACTTGAACGGACCGCAATACAGGCCGTCGAGCACCACGCCGTCGAGGTTCTTGATGAACGGGCGCATCACTGTGCGCAGCGGCAGCCGCTTCTCGAAGTCCTTGCCGGCGGGGTCGCGGGCTTCCTCCCACTCGGCCTCGCGCTCGCCCTTGACGAACAACTCGGCGCCATTGTGGACCAGGACGACGAAGTCCGGCTTGCGCTTCTTGGCGTAGGCGGAGATTTCGTCGACCACCTCGCGCCACTGTTGGCGGTGGTTGGGGATCTTGTCGATCTTGGGCGGTTCCCAATCGCGCGGCTTGTCCAGGGCGAAGGCGGGGGGGGCGGCCAGGATCGCCAGGGCGGCGAGCAGGGTACGGAGCATCATCCCACCATCTCCTTGACCAGATCGGCGAGGGCCAGACAGGCGGTGAGGCCCGGCGACTCGATGCCCAGCAGCGCGACCGCTCCCGCGACGCCGTGGTCGCGCGGCCCCCGGACCAGGAAGTCGGCGGCCGGCTGGTTGGCGCTCAGTTTGGGGCGGATGCCGGCATAGGCCGGCTCCAGCCGCCCGGGCTCCAGCCCCGGCCAGTAGGCGCGGATGGCGGCGGCGAAGGCGGCGGCGCGGGCGGGGTCGACGGCGTAGTCCTCGTCCGTCACCCACTCGACGTCGGGGCCGAAGCGGCCCCGGCCCCCGAGATCGAGGGTGTAGTGTACCCCCAGCCCGGCCGCCACCGGCACCGGATAGACCAGGCGCCGGAACGGCATGCGGCCGGAGAGGGTGAAGTAGTTGCCCTTGCACAGCGCCCCTTCGGGACTGCCGGGCAGGCCGAGGCTGCGGGCGACGCGGCAGGCGGCGAGGCCGGCGGCGACCACCACGGTGCGGGCGCGCAGCGTCGTCGCCTCGGCGCCGCCGATCTCCAGTTCCAGCCCGCCCTCGACCGGGCGGCCGCCGAGCACCGGGGCGTGAAAGGCGATGACGGTGCCGTGCGCCTAGGCCTCGCCGCGCAGCGACAGCATCAGGGCATGGGTGTCGATGATGCCGGTGGCGGGCGAATGCAGCGCCGCGGTGCACGACAGCGCCGGCTCCAGCGCCATCGCCGCGGCGGCGGGGATGGCGGTCAAGCCCTCGACGCCGTTGGCGCGGCCCTTGACGAGCAGGGCGGCGAGCATCGCCTCTTCCTCGGGGCGGGTGGCGACGATCAGCTTGCCGACCATGGAAAAGGGGATGCCGCGTGTGGCGGCGTAGTCGCGCAGCAGGCGGTTGCCGGCGACGCACAGCCGCGCCTTGAGGCTGCCGGGCGGGTAGTACATGCCGGCGTGGAGGACCTCGCTGTTGCGCGACGAGATGCCGGTGCCGATGGCCCCCGCGGCCTCGACCACCACCACCTCGCGCCCGGCCAGAGCCAGGGCACGCGCCGCCGCCAGGCCGACCAGCCCGGCGCCGATCACCACGCAATCGATGCGTTCCGTCAACGGGCTACCCTCATGATGTGGCGCAGCATAGCATCGGCGGCGGGGCGGGGAAAGCCGGTCCTCCCGATCCTTCGCAACGGTCCCGCAAGCGGGAGAGGCACTATACTGGTGGCTCCCATCCCTCCGGCGCCATCTCGAAGCCGGCGAATTCGAAGGCCGGCGACACCGTGCAGCCGAGCAGAGCCCAGGCCCCGAGCGGCGCGGCGGCCTGCCAGGCGCCGGCCGGGACCACCGCCTGCGGCACCTCGCCGGCGGCGAGATCCGCGCCGAGGCGGATCACCCGCGTCGTCCCCGCCTCGGCAATGTTGAGCGCCAGCGCCGCCCCGGCGTAGTGGTGCCAGATCTCCACCGCGTCGACCCGGTGCCAGCGCGAGCGTTCGCCGGCCCGCAGCAGGTAGTAGATGGCGGTGCAGGCGCCGCGCCCGCCGTCTTCGGGGCGATGGCGATAGGTTTCGGCATAGGCCCCGCCCTCGGGGTGCGGGACCAGGCCGAGGCAGGCGACGATGGCCGCGGCGTCCATCACTCGGTGGGCACCGTTGCCGCCACCGACGGACGGGCGGCGAGGCGCTCGAACCAGGCCGCCAGCGCCGGCCGGCTGCCGCGCCAGTCGACGATGGTCCGGAAGTCGAGATAGCCCAGCGCCGCCACCACCGCGATCTGTCCGATCAGGAAGGCATCGCCCCAGTCCGCGCAGTCCTCGTCGAGGGCGTCGAGGCCGCGGGCGATGGCCGTCTGCTGGCGCTCGACCCAGTGCGGCCAGCGCTTGTCCTCGGGGCGCATCGCCGTTTCCACCCGCACCGCCACCGCGGCGTCGAGGATGCCGTCGGCCAGCGCCTCGAGACGCAACTGCCGCCAGCGCTCGGCCCCGGCGGCGGGAATCAGCGGCCGTCCCTGGTGCAGGGAATCGAGATAGGCGCAGATCACCGGCGAGTCGTAGAGCGCCTCGCCGCCATCGGTGACCAGGGCCGGCACCTTGCACAGCGGGTTGTCCTTGGGCAGGTCGGTGTCGGCGGCCCACGGATTGGCGCGCTCAAGGGCGAGGCCGCCGTCGAGACCGGTCTCGATGGCGACCAGGCGGACCTTGCGGGCGAACGGGGAGGTGGGGGAATAGCGCAGCTTCATGGCGGCCTCCTATGCGTTTGCCATCCTTAACGCATTCGCGGTGTCTGGAAAAGCGGACGCTCCTCCGTTCGCCCCATACTTTCGGCGCGGCCGGGCGCGGTATAAACTGACGCGATGACCACGGGCGTGGACGGCTCGCACGAACTCTATGTCGCCTTTGCCTTCGCCGCCGCCGATCTGCTGGTGGAGACGGATGCCGCGGGAACCGTCGACTTCGCCGTCGGCGCCGCGCTCCGCCTGCTCGGCCGGCCGGCGCGGCTGCTGTCGGGAACGGCGGTGACCGATCTGGTCGCCCCCGGCTGCCGGGACGTGGTCAAGGCGGCGCTGGCGCGAATGGCGGCCGGCGAGCGGGTGCGGGCGGTGCCGGTGGACCTCCAGCGCAGCGACGGCGACACGGTGACCGCCGAGCTGTCCGGCTACCGCCATCCCGATCATCCCGCCTGCCTGCTGGTGGCGCTGGGCGAGGTCGCCGCCTATCCGCTGCCGGCGCGCCGGGTTCCCGCCAGCGGTCTGCTCGACCGCGAGACCTTTCATGCCGTGGCCATGCACCTGCTGCACGCCTCGGCCGCCGATCGGCCCTATCGCCTCAGCGTGGTCGAGCTGCCGAACTTGCCGGCCCTGCGCGCCGCCGCCGGCTCCCAGGCCGCCGAAGGCTTCGTCGCCGCGCTCGGCGATCGTCTCAAGGGCCTGTCGGTGGGCGGCGATGCCGCCGGCCAGCTGGGCGCCTGCCGCTACGGGCTGATCCATTCCGGCACCGTCGATCCCGGCCACATCACCCGCGCGGTCAACGAGGCCGCCGTCTTGTGCGCGCCGTCCGCCCCCTGCCCGGAGGCGGCGGTCACCAGCCAGGTGCTCGACGTCGCCGGCGTGCCGCCCGGCGACGTCGCCCGGGCGCTGACCTACACCCTGGCCCGTCTCGCCGACCAGCCCGAGGACATCGGCACCAATCGCCCGCCGGTCGGCGAGGTGGTGCAGGCTCGGCTGTCGGCGACGGTGCGCGAGATGCAGGCGGTGCGGGCGATCATCGCCCGCGGCGATTTCGACGTCTGGTTCCAGCCGATCGTCGACCTGTCCAGCAACGTGGTCCATCACTTCGAATGTCTGGTGCGCTTTTCCGGCGATGCCGAGCGCTCGCCCTACGAGACGGTGGTGTTCGCCGAGGATACCGGTCTGGTCGGCGAACTCGACCTGGCGTTGGTGACGCGGGTGGTGGCGGCGCTGGAGACCGGTCCGCTGGCCGAGACCTCGCTGCGCTTCGCCGTCAACCTGTCGGGGCGCACCCTGTCCGATCCGCGGCTGGTGGGGCGCCTGCGGCCGATGCTCGGCGCCGCGTCCGAGCGCTATCGCGGCCGGTTGCTGTTCGAGCTGACCGAATCGGCATTCATCCACGACCTCGGCGCGGTCAATGCGGTGCTCCAGGAGATCCGCCGGCTGGGCTTCCCGGTGTGCCTCGACGATTTCGGCGCCGGCCATGCCGCCTTCCACTACCTGCGGGCGCTGGAGGTCGATCACGTCAAGATCGACGGCAGCTACATCAAGGGCTGCCTGGGCGACGACAAAAGCGTCTCGTTCATCAAGGCCATCGTCCAGTTGTGCGGCGAGCTGGGCATCTCGACCACCGCCGAATACGTCGAAAACGCGGAAATCGCCAGCCTGCTCAAGCTGTTGAAGGTCCGCTACGGCCAGGGCTGGTGGTTCGGCAAGCCGATGCGTCCGACGCATCCGGCCCGGCGGGGCGACCGCCGCACCCCCTGGGTGACGCCGGTCACGGCGTGGAAGGGCGATCGGCTCCACTTCCGGCGCACGTAGAAAGAAATCGCCCTCGCCGGGCGCGGCCCTCCGGCCGCCGGGCCGCTCGCTCAATGCTCGCAAAAGCGTAGGGCTGCACATTTAAGGTCCGGCGCACGTAGGGCTGCGGTCGCGCAAGAACCTGCTCTATTTCAAGCCGGCGTGAATTCGGTTAAGCAGAAGGGATGACGACCGACATCCCGGTGGGGGATTGGATCGACCGCCGCGTCCCCGCCGCCGCCCGCCCCTATCTGCGCCTGATGCGCCTCGACCGCCCGATCGGGACGTGGCTGCTGCTGTTCCCCTGCTGGTGGAGCGCGGCGCTGGCCGCCGGGGGCTGGCCCGATCCCGCCCTGATGCTGCTGTTCGCCATCGGCGCGGTGGTAATGCGCGGCGCCGGCTGCACCGTCAACGACATGGCCGATCATCGCTTCGATGCCTTGGTCGAGCGCACCCGCACCCGGCCGATTCCCTCGGGGGCGGTGTCGCTGCGGCAGGCGGCGGCGTTCCTGGCCGTGCTGCTGCTGCTGGGGCTGGCGATCCTGGTGCAGTTGAACGGCTTCGCCGTCGCCGTCGGTGCCGCCTCGCTGCTGCTGGTCTTCCCCTATCCGTTCATGAAGCGCATCACTTGGTGGCCGCAGGCGTGGCTGGGGCTGACCTTCAACTGGGGCGCCCTGCTCGGCTGGGCGGCGGTGCGGGGCGAGATCGGCCTGCCGGCGCTGCTGCTCTATGCCGCCGGCCTGTTCTGGACGCTGGGCTACGACACCGTCTATGCCCACCAGGACAAGGAGGACGATGCGCTGATCGGGGTCAAGAGCACCGCCTTGCGCCTCGGCCCGCAAACCCGGCCGGCCCTGGCGGCCTTCTATGGCCTGGCGCTGGCACTGATCGCCGCCGCCGGCTGGGCCGCCGGTCTGAGTTGGCTGTTCTATCCGCTGCTGGGCGTGGCCGGAGCGCACTTGGCCTGGCAGGTGCGCAGCGTCGATCTCGACCGCCCCGCCGCCTGCCTGGCGACCTTCAAGGCCAACCGCTGGTTCGGCTGGCTGCTGCTGGCGGCGATCGTCCTCGGACGGGTGGCGTGAGGGCTTTCATTCGTCATGCCTGGGCTTGTCCCGGCCGTGACGGCGGATGGCGGCGTTGCCGGCGAAACATTTCCGCCGCCTTGCTGTCTGCCCGATATGACTGAGCCTCGCCCCGCCGTGGTCATCGCCGGTCCCACCGCCTCGGGGAAGTCCGGCTTGGCCCTGGCCATCGCCCGCGCGTTCGACGGCGTGGTCATCAACGCCGATTCGATGCAGGTCTATCGCACCCTGCGGGTGCTCACCGCCCGTCCCAGCCCGGAGGACGAGGCGCAGGCGCCGCATCGGCTGTATGGCGTGCTGTCGCCGGCCGATCCCTGCTCGGCGGCCCGCTGGCGCGACATGGCGGCGGCGGCGATGGACGCGGCGTGGGCCGAGGGACGCCTGCCGATCGTCGTCGGCGGCACCGGCCTGTACCTCAAGACGCTGATCGAGGGGCTGTCGCCGATCCCCGAGGTCCCCGCGCCGATCCGTCTCGCCTCCCGCGCCCTGCTGACGGCGATCGGCAACGAGGACATGTACCGCCGCCTCGCCGACCGCGACCCGCAGACGGCGAAGCGCCTCGATGCCGCCAACTCGCAGCGTCTGGTCCGCGCCTGGGAGGTGCTGGAGGCCACCGGCAAACCGCTGGCCGTGTGGCAGGACCAGCCGCTGGACGGCGCGGTCCTCGCCCGTTGGGCGACCCTCGCCCTGCTGCCGCCGCGCGAGGGACTCTATGCCGCCTGCGACGGCCGCTTCCACGCCATGCTCGCCGGGGGCGCGCTGGACGAGGTGCGGGCGCTGGTGGCGATGGACCTCGACCCGGCGCTGCCGGCGATGAAGGCGCTGGGGGTGCCGGAGCTGGCCGCCCATCTCGCCGGACGGATCGGCCTCGCCGACGCCGCGGCCGCCGCCACGCAGGCCACCCGCCGCTACGCCAAACGCCAACTGACATGGTTCCGTCACCAATTGACCGCCGCCCATGTCGTTAATGAGCAATTTTCGGAAAGCGTGGCGGCAAAAATCTTTCCGTTTATTCGCCAGTCCCTCTTGACCAAGGTCTAGGCTGACGATAGGGTGTGCGCCTCGCGCGCCGGCCCGGTCGGCGTGCGGCGCGCATTGGTTCCGCGGAAAGGCGTTTCGAGATGACACAGCAGGATACGTTGACGGGTGCGGAGATCCTCTTGAAGGCTCTGGTCGACCAGGGCGTGGAGGTGATTTTCGGCTATCCGGGCGGCGCCGTACTGCCGATCTACGACGAACTGTTCAAGCAGAACCGGCTGCGTCACATCCTGGTCCGCCACGAGCAGGCCGCGGTCCATGCCGCCGAGGGCTATGCCCGCTCGACCGGCAAGGTCGGCTGCGTGCTGGTCACCTCGGGGCCCGGTGCGACCAACACCGTCACCGGTCTGGCCGACGCCCTGTGCGATTCGATTCCGCTGGTGTGCCTGACCGGGCAGGTGCCGACCAACCTGATCGGCAACGACGCCTTCCAGGAAGCCGACATCACCGGCATTACCCGGCCGTGCACCAAGCACAATTATCTGGTCAAGGACGTCAACAACCTGGCCAAGACCATCCACGAGGCCTTCCACGTCGCCCGCTCGGGGCGGCCGGGGCCGGTGCTGGTCGACCTGCCCAAGGACGTCGTCCAGGCCAAGGGCGAGTATTCCGCCGCCGCCAAGCTGAAGACCAAGTACAAGCCGCAGGTCAAGGGCGACCTCAAGGCCATCGAGAAGGCGGTGGAGATCATCGCCGCGGCCAAGCGCCCGATCGTCTATGCCGGCGGCGGCGTGGTCAATTCCGGCCCGGCCGCCTGCCAGTTGCTGACCCAGTTCGTGCGCATGACCGGCTTCCCCTGCACCCTGACCCTGATGGGCCTGGGCGCCCTGCCGGGCTCGGATCCGCTGTTCCTCGGCATGCTGGGCATGCATGGCACGGTCGAGGCCAACATGGCCATGCACGACTGCGACGTGATGATCAACGTCGGCGCCCGCTTCGACGACCGCGTCACCGGCCGACTCAACGCCTTCGCCCCCCATTCGACCAAGATCCACATCGACGTCGATCCCAGTTCGATCAACAAGAACGTCGCCGTCGACCTGGCCATCGTCGGCGACGCCGCCCACGTCCTCGAAGACCTGATCAAGGTGTGGAAGGCCAAGCAGGCCCGCGTCGACGCCAAGGCGCTCAACAAGTGGTGGACGCAGATCAACGCCTGGCAGAGCATGGATTGCCTGCGCTTCGAGAAGTCGTCGAAGCTGATCAAGCCGCAATACGCCATCCGCCGCCTGTACGAGCTGACCAAGGATCGCAATCCCTACATCTGCACCGAGGTCGGCCAGCACCAGATGTGGGCGGCCCAGCACCTCAAGTTCGAGCAGCCCAACCACTGGATGACCTCCGGCGGCCTGGGCACCATGGGCTATGGCCTGCCCTCGGCGATGGGCGTCCAGGTGGCGCATCCCGACGCGCTGGTGATCGACATCGCCGGCGAGGCCTCGATCCAGATGAACATCCAGGAACTGGCGACGCTGTGCCAGCACCGCCTGCCGGTGAAGATCTTCATCCTCAACAACCAGTACCTCGGCATGGTCCGCCAGTGGCAGGAGCTGATCCACGGCGGCCGCTATTCCGAAAGCCACATGGACGTTCATCCCGATTTCGTCAAACTGGCCGACGCCTACGGCGCGGTGGGCCTCAGGACCGACAAGCCGTCCGAGCTCGACGACCTGATCCGCGAAATGATCGCCGTCGATCGTCCGGTGATCTGCGACGTCCGCACCGACGCCTCCGAGAACTGCTATCCGATGATCATGCCCGGCATGGCCCATAACGAAATGGTGCTGGGGCCGGAGGATCGCAGCGCGGACAAGCCGGGTTCGGAAGAAGACGGCATGGTCCTGGTGTGACGCCGAGAGCAGGGGAAAGAACCATGACCAAGCCCGTCGAAGAGATTGCCCGCCACACCATCGCCGTCCTGGTCGACAACGAGGCCGGTGTGCTGGCCCGCGTCATCGGCCTGTTTTCCGGCCGCGGCTACAACATCGACAGCCTGACGGTGGCCGAGGTGGATCCGCGCGAGAACCTGTCGCGCATCACCGTGGTCACCTCGGGCACGCGGATGATCGTCGAGCAGATCAAGAACCAGCTCCGCCGTCTGGTGCCGGTGCACAAGGTCTCCGACTTGACGCTGGAGGGGCCGCATGTGGCCCGCGAGCTGGCGCTGGTCAAGGTCGCCTGCACCGGCGACAAGCGGATGGAGAGCGTGCAGATCGCCGGCATCTTCCGCGCCCGCACGGTCGATGCGACCAACGAATCGTTCATCTTCGAGGTGGTCGGCGCCACCGACAAGGTCGACGCCTTCATCAAGTTGATGGAGCCCCTGGGCCTGGTCGAGGTCTCGCGCACCGGCGCCGTCGCCATTGCGCGCGGAGGCAATCCGCTTTAGAAAACCCTCGCCCGCGGGCCCGTTGTCAAAGCAAAGGATTCATCGAAATGCGCGTCTATTACGATCGGGATGCCGACGTCAATCTGATCAAGGGCAAGAAGGTCGCCATCGTCGGCTACGGCAGCCAGGGCCACGCCCATGCGCTGAACCTGCGCGATTCCGGCGTCAAGGAGGTGGCGGTGGCGCTGCGTCCGGGCTCCGCGTCGGCCAAGAAGGCCGAGGCCGAGGGCCTCAAGGTGATGAGCCCCGCCGAGGCCGCCAAGTGGGCCGACGTGGTGATGATGCTCACCCCCGACGAATTGCAGGCCGAGATCTACAAGACCGACCTGGAGCCGAACCTGAAGCAGGGCGCCGCCCTGGCCTTCGCCCACGGCCTCAACATCCATTTCATCCTGATCGAGCCGCGCGCCGATCTCGACGTGTTCATGATCGCGCCCAAGGGCCCCGGCCACACCGTGCGCGGCGAATACCTCAAGGGCGGCGGCGTCCCCTGCCTGGTGGCGGTCGAGAAGAACGCCTCGGGCAACGCCCTGGAAATCGCCCTGTCCTATGCCTCGGCGGTGGGCGGCGGGCGCTCGGGCATCATCGAGACCAGCTTCCGCGAGGAATGCGAGACCGACCTGTTCGGCGAGCAGGTGGTGCTGTGCGGCGGCCTGACCCAGCTGATCAAGTACGGCTTCGAGACCCTGGTCGAGGCCGGCTACGCCCCCGAGATGGCCTATTTCGAGTGCCTGCACGAGGTCAAGCTGATCGTCGACCTGATCTACGAGGGCGGCATCGCCAACATGCGCTACTCGATCAGCAACACCGCCGAGTACGGCGACTACCGCACCGGCCCGCGCATCATCACCCCCGAGATCAAGGCGGAGATGAAGCGGGTGCTGGAAGACATCCAGTCCGGCCGCTTCGTTCGCGATTGGATGCTGGAGTGCAAGGCCGGTCAGCCGAGCTTCAAGGCCACCCGGCGCCGCGAAGCCGAGCACCAGATCGAGCAGGTCGGCGGCACGCTGCGCGGCATGATGCCGTGGATCGCCAAGAACAAGCTGGTCGACAAGGCGAAGAACTGAGGTTTTCGCTCAAGGCCAAGGCCCCGGGAGCGATCCCGGGGCCTTTCGCGTGGGTGCGCCGCAAGGCGCCCCTCGACTCGATGCGCCGCGCGAGGGAATATCGTCGGTGCCCCACGGGGGGCGGGGATTCCCGCTTGACTAACGCCCGTCGTCGCCAAACCATGCCAGTCGATACGTGAGTCGGTTCGTACGGTGGGAGTGGGCGCGAGGGATGAAGCAGGTCCGTTTCCAGATGGGCGTTTCCGGGGTCATTCTCGGCGTCGTCGCCGTGGCGACGGCGGTGATGATCGCCATCGTCTGGCTGACCAGTTCGCGGACCGTCGAGACCTCGGTGATTCAGGTCTTCGCCGAAAAGGCCGCCCGCACCGACGACCATCTGAGCCGCCTGTTGGGCGAGGCGTTGCGGGTGACCGACCTGGGCGCGGCGCTGCCCGGGGTGGCGACCCGACCCAGCGGCGACGGCAGCGGCCATGCGGCGCTGGCGGTGATGCACCGCACGCTCGACGCCAATCCGGCCCTCTACTCCGCCTATGTCGGCTACGACGACGGCAGCTTCCTGCAGATGATCGCCGTCCGCGATCAGGGCGACGTCCGCGCCGCCATCGACGCCCCCGATGGGACCGGAATGGCCCTGCGCGCCATCGTCGTCGAGGGCGGCCGCCGCGTGCAGCGCTGGACGTTCCTCGACGATGGCGGACAGCCGTTGGCGCGCCGCGAGGAGCCGGAGCCGGACTACGATCCGCGCCAGCGCGGATGGTACGGGGCGGCCGGCGTTGCCAACGGCGCCGTGCTGTCGCAGCCCTACGTGTTCAACTCGCTGAAGCAGCCGGGCATCACCGCCTCGCGGCGGATCGACGGCGGCGGCGGGGTGGTGGGGATCGACATCACCCTCGGCAGCCTCGACACCTTCGTCGCCGGGCTCGCGGTGTCGGCCCATGGCGCCGTGTTCCTGCTCGACGAGGCCAACCGCCTGCTGGCGGCGCCGCCGGCGGTGAAGGGGCGATTGGCGCCCTTGGCGACGGCAACGGCCGCCGACCATCCCTATTTCGCCGTTGCCGCGGCCGCCGGGGAGGGCGTCGGCCCGGTGGTCGTCGACGGCCAACGCTACGTCGCGCATCTCTCCCGGCAGGGCGCGGGACGGATTCGCGTGGCGCTGGTGGCGCCCTTCGAGGATTTCACCGATCCGATCCGGCGGACGACATGGTGGATCGTGCTGGCGGCGGCGGCGCTGCTGGCGGGGGTGCTGCCGGTCACCGCGCTGGCGGTGCGGCGGATGTCGCGGTCCCTGCAACTGCTGACCGAGGATGCCGAGCGCATCACCGAACTGGACTTCTCCGGCAAGCCGCCCAAGGAATCGCCGGTCGCCGAGTTCGCCACCCTGTCGCGCGCCTTCGCGATGATGAAGGACACCGTGCTCACGCGCACCCGCGAGCTGGAAAGCGCCCAGGCCAAGCTCGGCCATCTGGTCGAGATCGGCATCGCCATGGCCGGCGAGAGCCATATCGGGCAGATGATCGAACTGATCCTGCGCGAGGCCGAGACCATCTCGGGCGCCGATGGCGGGACGCTGTTCCTGATGACCGGGGACCGCAAGGCGCTGACCTTCGAATTCATCCACAACACCTCGCTGGATCTGGCGATCGGCGGCACCCAGGCCGCCGAATTCGAGCTGCCGACCATGCCCTATCTCGACCCGGCGACCGGCGAGCCGCGGTTGGACGACGTGGTGTGCGCCGCCATCCATCGGGCGCGCGCCATCGCCGTTGCCGACGTCTATGCCGATCCTCGCTTCGACTTCACCCGTCTGCACGAATTCGACCGCCGGACCGGCTACCGGTCGCGGTCGTTGCTGGTGGTGCCGCTCAATCCGCGCGGCGGCAAGGTGATCGGCGCCATCCAGCTGATCAACGCCCATCGCGGCAAGGTCGCCGAGCCGGTGGCGTTTTCCGACGGGGTGCGGCGCCATGTCGAGGCGCTGGCCGCCCAGGCCGCCAATGCGCTGTACAACCGCTCGCTGCTCGATGCCCAGGAAGCGCTGGTCGACGGCATGGTGAAGGTGATCGCCGGCGCCATCGACACCAAGAGCCCCTATACCGGTGCCCACTGCCTGCGGGTGCCGGAATTGGCGGTGATGCTGGCCGAGGAGGCGTCGAAGGTCGAGACCGGGCCGCTGGCCGGTTTTGCCTTCACCACCGAGGCCGAGTGGCGCGAATTCCGCATCGGCGCCTGGCTGCACGATTGCGGCAAGGTGACGACTCCCGAGTATCTGGTCGACAAGGCCACCAAGCTGGAGACCATCCACAACCGCATCCACGAGGTGCGAACCCGCTTCGAGGTGCTGCTGCGCGACGCGACGATCGCGCGCCTGGAGGCGGTGGCGGCGGGCGCCGACCCGGTGGCGGTCGAGGCGGCCTTCGAACGCCGCCGCCGCCAGCTCGCCGACGATTTCGCCTTCGTCGCCGAGTGCAATGTCGGCGGCGAGGTGATGGCGGCCGACAAGGTCGAGCGGTTGAAGCGCATCGGCGCCACGCCGTGGCAACGCCATTTCGACGACCGCCTGGGCCTGTCGCACGAGGAGCTGCGGCGCCTGGAGGCGGTGCCGGAGCAGCCGTTGCCGGCCGAGGAGACGCTGCTGGCCGACCGTCCGGAACAGGTGATGCCGTGGTCCGGCGGCGAGCAGCATTTCGACCCCGCCTTCGGCTTCACCCTTACGGTTCCGCCGGTGATGTTCGATCGCGGCGAGATGCACAACCTGTCGGTCCCCCGCGGCACCCTCACCGAGGAAGAGCGGTTCAAGATCACCGAGCATGCGGTGCAGACGGTGGTGATGCTCGAAGGCCTGCCCTTCCCCGACCATCTTCGCCGGGTGCCCGAATACGCCGGGACCCACCACGAGACCCTCGACGGCAAGGGCTATCCGCGCAGCCTGAGCGCCCGGGATCTGTCCGTGCCCGCCCGCATCATGACCATCGCCGACATTTTCGAAGCCTTGACGGCGTCCGACCGTCCCTACAAAAAGGCCAAGACCCTGTCGGAGGCGGTGGCCATCCTCGATGGCTTGCGCCGGCGCGGGCATGTGGATTCCGACCTGTTCGAACTGTTCCTTACCTCCGGCGCCTATCGGCGCTATGGCGAGCGTTTCCTGAGCCCGGAGCAACTGGACTCGGTCGATGTCCCGGCCTATCTCAGCTGACGAGGACGCCGCACCATGATCGTCAAGACCGTCAAATGGACCGAGGCGATGAGCGTCGGCGTCGCTGCGCTCGACGACGACCACAAGAAGATCATCGCCCTGCTCAACAAGACCATCGCCGCGCTCTATGCCGGCGTCGCGGACAAGGCGATGATCGGCATCCTCGACGAGTTGGACGCCTACACCCAGGGCCACTTCCAGCGCGAGGAGGCCTATCTGGAGGAGCGGGGCTATCCCGGACTCGGCCCGCATCGCGACCAGCATGCCAATCTGATGGCCCATCTGGGGCGGATGCGCGGGGCGGACCGCGGCGGGGAACTGATGGAGATGCTCAACATCTGGCTGATCGATCATATTCTGCGCCACGACATGGAGTACCGCCGCTATCTCGAAAGCGGCGAAACCGCCGCTTCCACCGGCACAGGAGGAGAGACATGCCGACCATCCTGATCACCGGCGCCAACCGCGGTCTCGGGGTCGCCTTCGCCCGCCAGTACGCCGCCGCCGGATGGCGGGTGCTGGGCACGGTGCGCGACCCGATGAAGGGACGCGCGGCCTCGGACGCGGGCGCCGAGGTCTACGTCGCCGACGTCGCCGACGCCGCCTCGATCGCCCGCCTGAAGGGCGCCCTGGCCGGCGTGGAGATCGACATCCTGCTCAACAACGCCGGCACCTACGGCGAGCGGCAGACCCTGGGCGCCATCGACGGCGAGGAATTCCTTCGTGTGATGCGGGTCAATGCCCTGGGGCCGCTGCTGATGGCCGAGGCCTTCGCCGGACAGATGGGCGGGCGCAAGCTGATCGCCGCGGTGTCGTCGATGATGGGCTCGATCGCCGACAACACCTCGGGCGGGTCCTACGCCTATCGCGCCAGCAAGGCGGCGCTCGACATGGTGATGGTCACCCTGGCCCGCGACCTGGCCGCCAAAGGCATCACCACCGTGGCGCTGTCGCCGGGGTGGGTGAAGACCGACATGGGCGGCGCCAACGCGCCGCTGGAGCCGGCCCAGGCGGTGGCGGGGATGTGCGCCGTCCTCGACGGGGTGACGGTGGCCGACAGCGGCTCCTTCATCCACTGGGATGGCAGCCGGGTGCCGTGGTGATGCCCGCCGCCATCGACTTCTATTTCGACTTCGCGTCGCCCTACGGGTATTTCGCCGCCGCCCGCATCGAGGCGCTGGGGGCGCGCTGCGGCCGGCCGGTGGCGTGGAAGCCGATCATGATCGGCTCGGCGTTCAAGGCCTCCGGCAATGTGCCGCTGGTCGAGCAGCCGTTGAAAGGTCCCTATTGCCGCCGCGACTGGGATCGCCTGTCGCGGCTGTGGCAGGTGCCGTACCGCTTCCCCGAACCGTTCCCGGTGGTGGCGCTGGCGCCGTCGCGCGCCTTCTGGTGGTTGAGCGAGACCCGGCCGGAGGCGGCGGTGCCCTTCGCCCGGGCCATCTACGCCGCCTACTTCGCCGCCGGGCGCAATATCGGCGAGGTGGCGGTGACGGCGGCCGTGGCGGCGGAGCTCGGCCTCGACGGATCGGCGCTGGCCGCCGCCGTCGCCGATCCGGTCTGGAAGCAGCGCCTCAAGGCGGAGACCGAGGCGGCGATCGCCCGCGGCGTCTTCGGCTCGCCCTTCATCATCGTCGAGGACGAGCCCTTCTGGGGTGCGGACCGCCTGGAGATGGTGGAGGAATGGTTGAAATCCTCCTGACCCCTCTTCCGTTGTCGCTCACCTTGCCTTAAGATCTTTAAGCTTAGCTTTGCCTAGGCCAAAGGGCCTCACCCAAGTGGCAAGGGAAACGACCATGGACCAGACCATTGCGCAATCCGCCGACGAGCAACTGGCGGAGATCCAGGCTTCCGAATTGGTGCGCGCCGCCATTCTCCTCGATCAGGCCAAAATGAACCGCGCCGAGGCTCGCGCCCTGGTTGCGGCTCTCGACAACAACCTGGAACTTTGGGTGTTGATCCGCACGCTGGTTCAGCGTCCCGACTGTTTCCTGCCGCAGGACGCCAAGGACAACCTGACGCGTCTGTCGCACTATGTCGGCGACGTTACCCTCGGCAAGGGGGCCGAGATCGCCGACCAGGCCATCGACACGCTGACCAACGTCAACGTGCGCATCGCCGAAGGCTTCCTGCAGGGGATCGGCAAGCTCAAGCTGCCGTGATCCGACGGTTCCCGAGCCGCGTAACGGAAGATGGAACGGGCGCAGCGGCGTGCGTTCCGTTTCCGTTGGCGCGAAGGGAGTGGTGTGGCCCCTCTTTTGCTTGACAGGCGCTTGCGATCTCCGGTACCGTTAGGTCCACCCTAGAAAGGGCGACCCTTCATCAACGGAGGCAGGTCGTGGAAATACGGCCACTAGACGCCACAACGGCAACCAACGCTCAGGAGACCGCGCGCAAAGCCGAGTCGCCCGAGCCCGCAGCAACCCCGCAAGCCAATCTCATGCAGCCGCCGGGCTACATGACGCCGATCATCAAGGTCGAGCCGACCGTCGGCTTGGCGCTTCTGGTGGTCCGCGACGCCAATACCGGCGAGGTACAGGCCCAATACCCCGCCGAACGGGTGGTGGAGGAATACCGCCACGCCGAGGCCAAGGGGGCCGCTCCCAAGCCGGCGGCAACAACCGAGGCCAAGCCCGATTCGGCGCCGGTGAAGGACGCCGCTCCGTCGCAGGCCCATGCGCCGTCGGGCGGCGAGACGCCTGCCGCGCCGAGCCAGGGTGCCGGTGTCGCGGTGATGGCCTGACCGGTTCCCGGTGATGCCGATGCCGGCCCCGTTAAGGAAACGGTAGGAGCCGGCCCGTTATCGTCGCCCCGTGAATTCGCTTAGGGAGGCGGCGATGACCGAGAACCGCATCACGACCCTGCTCGCCGGGCTGGGGCTGGTCGAGCCCGCCCGGTTGGAGCCTTACGGCGTCTGCCGCGACCGCCCCGACATCGCCGTGCTGCGCTGCCCCACGAGCGGGGTGGTGCTGTTGTCGCGCAGCGATCATATGGACATCTCGCACTACACCGAAAAGCAGGGCGACGACAATCTGATCGCCATGGCCAATGGCGCCAGCGAACGGGTCGTCCACCTCGACAAAGCCGGGATGCGCGCCGCCGCCTTCGGGGACTACGTGCTGGGCCGGGACTGGCTCGATTTCGGCACCGGCGAAGCCCATATCCTCGACATGCTGGCCCCCCGGGCCCGCTCGGCGGCGGGGGTCGAACCCAATGCCGCGCAGCGCGCCTGGGCGTCCAGCCGCGGCCACACCCTCCATGCCACCATCGACGACCTGGGTGAGACGCGGTACGACGTCATCACCCTGTTCCACGTTCTCGAGCACCTGCCCGACCCGGTCGGCATGCTGGTCCGGCTGCGCAACCACCTCACCCCCGGGGGGCGTCTGCTGATCGAGGTGCCGCACGCGCGCGACGCCCTGCTGACCCTCTACGACTGCGAGCCATTCCGCCGCTTCACCCTGTGGAGCGAGCATCTGGTGCTGCACACCCGCGACAGCCTGAGGGCGGTGCTGGCGGCGGCGGGGTTCGGCGCGGTGGTGGTTCACGGCCTGCAACGCTATCCGCTGGCCAACCATCTGCACTGGCTGGCGCGCAGCAAGCCCGGCGGGCATCAGGCCTGGCACTTCCTCTCCAACGCCGGCCTCGCCGGCGGGTACGAGGCGGCGCTGCAATCGCTCGACGCCACCGACACCCTGGTGGCCTTGGCCTCGTAGGGGTGGGTTCGCCCGAGCGGCCATCGGCCATATACCCGGCATTAACACTTCCCCCCTAGGCTGGAAGGGCTGCCCGAAAGGTTCGTGCGGCGAACGGTGCCGAACCACGGGCAGAGCCATGCAGATCGACCGCAATATCCAGCGCTTCATCGTCTTCGCCGAGGACAGCATCCAGGACGCGCTGAGGAAGATCAGCCAGAACAAGTCGCGCATCGTCTTCACCGTCACCGCTTCGGGCCATCTCGAAGGGGTGGTCACCGACGGCGATTTCCGCCGCTGGGTGGTGGCGTGCGACGACATCGACCTCGACCGCAGCGTGTCGGCCATTTCCAACAAGGAACTGGTGACGGCGCGGATCAGCGACCCGATGGACAAGATCCGCGCCCTGTTCTCGGAGCGGGTCCAGTACATCCCTCTGCTCGACGCCCAGGGGCACCTGCTGGCGGTGGCCCGCCAGGGCGGCCGCGATGTCGAGATCGGGCCGTTCCAGATCAACGACCAGGCGCCGACGATGGTGATCGCCGAGATCGGCAACAACCACAACGGCAGCATGGACCTGGCGATCCGCCTGATCGACGAGGCGGTGGGCGCGGGGGCCGATTGCATCAAGTTCCAGATGCGCGACATGTCGACGCTGTATCGCAACAACGGCAACGCCGCCGATGCCAGCGAGGACCTGGGGTCGCAATACGTGCTCGATTTGCTCAGTCGCTTCAATCTGTCCCAAGAGCAGATGTTCACCTGCTTCGATCACTGCAAGAAGCGCGGCGTGCTGCCGCTGTGCACGCCGTGGGACCTGGAGAGCGTGCGGGCGCTGGAGCAATACGGCATCGCCGGCTACAAGGTCGCCTCGGCCGACCTCACCAACCACGATCTGCTGAAGGCGCTGGCCGCCACCGGCAAGCCGCTGCTGGTCTCGACCGGCATGTCCGAGGAGGCCGAGATCGTCGAGGCGGTGCAACTGCTGCGCGGCCTGGGGGCGCCGTTCGTGCTGTTGCACTGCTGCTCGACCTATCCGCCGCCGTTCAAGGACATCAACCTGCGCTACCTCCAGCGTCTGAAGGAGATTTCCGGCGGGCCGGTGGGCTATTCGGGGCACGAGCGCGGCTATTACGTGGCCATCGCCGCCGTCGCCCAGGGGGCGCGGGTGATCGAGAAGCACTTCACCCTCGACCGGGCCATGGAGGGCAACGACCACAAGGTCAGCCTGCTGCCCGCCGAGTTCGCCGCCATGGTCCAGGGCATCCGCGAGGTCGAGGAATCGTTCGGCTCCGACCAGCGCCGCCGCCTGACCCAGGGCGAGATGATGAACCGCGAGGTGCTGGCGAAGAGCCTGATGGCCACCACCGCCATCGCCGAGGGGGCGGTGATCGACGACGCGATGGTCGGGGTGGTCAGTCCCGGCAAGGGCTTGCAGCCCAACATGCGCGGCCATCTGGTCGGCCGCCGCGCCAATCGGGCGATGAAGCCGGGCGACTTCTTCTTTCCCTCCGACCTTCAGGCGGCGGCGGTGATGGCGCGGGACTTCCGCTACCGGCGGCCGTGGGGTCTGCCGGTGCGCTTCCACGACTGGCGGCGCATCCTCGAGCGCTCCAACCCCGACTTCCTCGAATACCATCTGTCCTACAAGGACCTGGAACTTGACCTCGGCGCGTTCTTCACCGAGCCGCTCGACGTCGGACTGGTGGTCCACGCCCCCGAGCTGTTCGGCGGCGACCATGTGGTCGATCTGTGTTCGTCCGATGCCGCCTACCGCGCCCGCTCGATCGCCGAGATGCAGCGGGTGGTCGACATCACCCGCGCGTTGAAGCGCTGGCATCCGAACACGGCGCGGCCGGTGATCATCACCAATGTCGGCGGCTTCTCCGAGCACACCTTCCTGCCGCCGGCCGAGCGCCCCCGCCTCTACGACCTGGTGCGCGACAGCCTGAGCAAGGTCGATGCCGCGGGGGTGGAGATCATCCCCCAGACCATGCCGCCGTTCCCCTGGCACTTCGGCGGCCAGCGCTACCACAACCTGTTCGTCTCCGCCGACGAGATCCTCGCCTTCTGCCGCTCCGGCGGCATGCGCGTCTGTCTCGACGTGTCCCATTCCAAGCTGGCCTGCAACCACTTCGGCTGGTCGATGGTCGAGTTCGTCGACAAGGTCGGCCCCTTTACCGCCCACCTGCATCTGGTCGACGCCCGCGGCGTCGACGACGAGGGCCTGCAGATCGGCGACGGCGAGATCGACTTCGGCGCCCTCGCCCAGGCCTTGGACCGGACCGCGCCGCAGGTCGGCTTCATCCCCGAGATCTGGCAGGGGCACAAGAACGACGGCGAAGGCTTCTGGGTGGCGCTCGACCGTCTGGAGGCGTGGTTCTGAGATGGCGACCCTGGCCGTCATCCCCGCCCGCGGCGGGTCGAAGGGAATCCCGCGCAAGAACTTGCGGCTGGTGGCCGGCAAGCCGCTTGTGGCCTGGACCATCGAACACGCCCGGGCCGCGACCAGCGTCGACCGGGTGGTGGTGACCACCGACGATGCCGAGATCGCCGCCACCGCCCGGACCTTCGGCGCCGAGGTGGTGATGCGCCCGCCGGACCTGGCCGGCGATGCCGCCAGTTCCGAATCGGCGTTGCTGCACGCGCTGTCCACCCTGGCCGAGGGGGAGGGCTATCGCCCCGACATCCTGGTGTTCCTTCAGTGCACGTGCCCGCTGATCCTTCCCGAGGATATCGACGGCACGGTGGCGACGCTGATCGCCAGCGGCGCCGACAATGCCTTCGCCGCCGTCCCCTTCCACCAGCCGATCTGGCGCCTGAGCGCCGATGGCGAGGCGGTGGGGCTCAACCACGACAAGCGCGAGCGCAAGCCGCGCCAGCAGGCCGAGCCGCAATTCGAGGAAACCGGCGCCGTCTATGCCCTGCGGGCGGCGGGTTTCGTCCGCGAGGGCCGTCGCTTCTTCGGCCGCACCGCCATCCACGTCATGCCGCGCAACCGTCATCTCGACATCGACGAAGAGGGCGACCTCGACCTCGCCGACCTGATCCTGCGCCGCCGGGCGGGTATGCCGTAGGCGCACGCCGACACTCCAGGGCCATCGGGTGAAGGAATGCGGTCCCACGAGCAGGGTCGTCATCCCCGCGAAAGAGCTTGTGAAGGAATGTCGCCAATACCTCAGGAAACGTCATTCCCGCGAAAGCGGGAATCCATGCATCAACGAAAATGCCTTATGTTTCAAGGCAAAGCTGCGTTGCCGTGGATCCCCGCTTTCGCGGGGATGACGACTGGGGGGCGTTCGCACGATTCCTTCACGAGTTCCTTCGCGGGGGTGTATGGGCAATGCAAAGGATTGCAGTCCTCCACCCGATTG
>JACRFY010000149.1 GCA_016212565.1 Magnetospirillum sp.
AGCACGGCCGCAAGATCGACACCATCCGCGACGCCCTGCTGCGGGCCCTGGACCCCGAGGCGGCGGCGGCGCGCAAGGGGGCGGTGGAATGATTCCGGCCCGAGCCGCCAAGGCGCCACGGCACCAAGGCGGTGTCCGTGGATTTCTTGGTGTCCTGGTGCCGTGGTGGCAAAGCATCGGTCGATGACCGTCGCCACCATCCCCGCCGGCCTGCCGTTCGTCGACACCCTGGCGGCGCATCTGCTGGCGGTTGCGGGGGGCGATCCGCTCAAGCTGGCCGAGGCCGAAATCCTGCTGCCCAACCGCCGCGCCTGCCGCAGCCTGCGCGAGGCGTTCCTCCGTCAGGCCCACGGCGCGCCGTTGCTGCTGCCGCGCATGCGGCCCATCGACGCCGTCGACGAGGACGAGATCGAGCTGTTCGCCGACGAGCCGCTCGACATCCCCCCCGCCATCGATCCCCTCGAACGCCGGTTGCTGCTGACCCGGCTGGTCGGTGCCGTCGGCGGCGGTCGCGGCGGCCTGCCGCCCAGTCCCGACCAGGCGGTGCGCCTCGCCGACGAGTTGGCCCGGCTGCTCGATGCGGTGCAGATCGAGCGTCTGTCCTTCGACCGCCTGGCCAATCTGGCGCCTGCCGATTTTGCCGCCCACTGGCAGAAGACGCTGGAGTTCCTGTCCATCCTCACCGGCGCCTGGCCGGCGATCCTCGCCGAGCGCGGGGCCATCGATCCCCAGGAGCGGGTCAACCGGGTCCTCGACGCCCTGGCCGAGCGCTGGCGGGTGGTGCCGCCGACGCATCCGGTGATCGCCGCCGGCTCGACCGGCTCGCGCCCGGCCACCGCCGATCTGCTGGCGGTGGTGGCGGGACTGCCCCGCGGGCTGGTGGTGCTGCCGGGCCTCGATGCCCATCTCGACGAGGCCGGCTGGGCGGCGGTCGAGGCCAGCCATCCCCAATTCGGCATGAAGCGGCTGCTGGAGCGGCTGGGCGTTGCCCGCGACACGGTGCGCCCGCTGACCGATGGCGCCGATCCCCGCCGCGCCCGCCTCGGCCTGCTGTCCGAGGCGTTGCGTCCGGCGGCCACCTGCGAAGCGTGGCGCCACCTGGAGACGGCCGCACCGGCGCTGCTCGACGGCCTCTCCCGCCTCGATGCCCCGGGGCCGCGCGAGGAAGCGGGAGCCATTGCCCTGATCCTGCGTCAGGCGCTGGAGGAAAAAGGCCGCACCGCCGCGCTGGTCACCCCCGACCGCGACCTCGCCCGCCGTGTCGCCGCCGAGTTGGAGCGCTGGGAAATCCGCATCGACGATTCGGCCGGCGCGCCGCTCGCCCTGTCCGAACCCGGCATCTATCTGCGCCTGCTCGCGGCCATGGTCGCCGAGGATTTCGCCCCGCACGCCACCCTCGCCGCCCTCAAGCACCCCTTGGCCGCCGGCGGCGAGGATCCCGGCGCCTTCCGCGCCGCGGTGCGGCGCCTGGAGCGCGGCGCCCTGCGCGGACCGCGCCCGGCGCCCGGCATCGCCGGCTTGCGGGCTGCGGCCCAGGGCGCCAGGCTGGAGCGCCTGCTGGCCGGCCTCGACCATGGCGCTGCGCCGTTCGCCGCCCTGGTCGCCGCCGAGGCGGTGCCGCTCGACGCCCTGGTGCGGGCCCACATGGAATGCGCCGAGGCGCTGGCCGCCGACGCCGCCCTGCCCGGGGGGGCGCGCCTGTGGCGCGGCGAGGCCGGCGAGGCGCTGGCCGCCTTCGTTGCCCGCCTCACCGCCGCCGACGCGGTGCTCGGACCGGTGCCCGGACGCTGCTACGCCGCCCTGTTCGATGCCCTGCTGGCCGGCGAAGTGGTCCGCCCGGTGTGGGGGCGCCATCCCCGCCTGCACATCTGGGGACCGATGGAGGCGCGCCTGCAACACGCCGACGTGGTGGTGCTGGGCGGCCTCAACGAGGGGACGTGGCCGGCCGAACCCGCCGCCGATCCGTGGATGAGCCGGCCGATGCGCGCCGCCTTCGGCCTGCCGCCCTTCGAGCGCCGCATCGGCCTCGCCGCGCACGACTTCGTCCAGGGGTTCGGTGCCCCGCGCGTGGTCCTGAGCCGGGCGCAGCGGGTCGAAGGCACGCCGACGGTGCCGTCGCGCTGGCTGCTGCGTCTCGACGCGGTGCTGCATGCCTGCGGGCTCACCGATCCCGAGCTGCCGTCGCGCTGGTCCTGCGAGGATGCCGGCCCGTGGCTGGAATGGTATGCGCAGCTCGACCGGCCGCCGGCTTTCGCCCGTCCCCGCGCCCCGGCGCCCCGTCCGCCGGTCGAGGCCCGGCCACGGCGGCTGTCGGTGACTCAGGTCGAGACGTGGATGCGCGATCCCTACGCGGTCTATGCCCGCCATGTCCTCAAACTGGACGCGCTCGACGCCATCGACGCCGATCCCGGCGCCGCCGATTACGGCAGTCTGGTGCATACGGCGCTGGAGGCCTTCCTGCGCGACGTCCCCAAAACCCTGCCGCCCGACGCCGAAGACCGCCTGCTGGCCATCGGCGAGCGGGAATTCGCTGCCGCGCTGGCCCGCCCGGGGGTGTGGGCGTTCTGGTGGCCGCGCTTCCGTTCCGTGGCGCGGTGGTTCGTCGCCCACGAACGCGCGCGCCGCCCCGAGATCGCCACGACCGCCGTCGAGGTCAAGGGGGCGCTGGAGATCGAGGGTCCGGCCGGGCCGTTCCTGCTCCACGCCCGCGCCGACCGCATCGACACCTTGACCGACGGGACCCTGACGCTAATCGACTACAAGACCGGCACGCCGCCGAAAAAGAAGGAGGTTGCCGCCGGCTTTGCCCCGCAATTGCCGCTGGAGGCGGCCATCGCCCGCCACGGCGGCTTCGAAGGCGTGGCGGCGGCCGAGGTCTCGCAACTGCTGTTCTGGCGCCTCAAGGGCGGCGACGATGGCGGCGAGGAGCACGACGCGGGCGGCGACACCGCCCGTCTGGCCGGCGAAGCGCTGGCCGGCCTGACGGCGCTGATCGCCGCCTTCGACGATCCCGCCACCCCCTACGAAGCGCGGCCGCATCCCGAGATGGCGCCGCGCTATTCCGATTACCTGCATCTGGCCCGGGTGCGCGAGTGGGCGACGGCCGGCGACGAGGAGTAGCCTGGGAAGCGGAAGTGGAAGCGGTGAGGCGAGGGCAATGCCCTCGCCCGCATGGGTGGCCTACCGGGTCGGGACCGGCTTTTCGCCCGAGTAATCGTAGAAGCCGCGGCCGGTCTTGCGGCCCAGCCAACCGGCTTCGACGTACTTCACCAGCAGCGGACAGGGACGGTACTTGCTGTCGGCCAGGCCCTCGTAGAGCACCTGCATCACCGCCAGGCAGACGTCGAGGCCGATGAAGTCGCCCAGCGCCAGCGGACCCATCGGATGGTGGGCCCCCAGCTTCATGGCATTGTCGATGGCCTCGACCGAGCCGACGCCCTCGTAAAGGGTGTAGACCGCCTCGTTGATCATCGGCAGCAGGATGCGGTTGACGATGAAGGCGGGAAAGTCTTCGGCGGGAACGGCGATCTTGTTGAGCTTCACCACCATCTCGCGGACGACGGCGAAGGTCTCTTCGGCGGTGGCGATGCCGCGGATCAGCTCGACCAGCTCCATCACCGGCACCGGGTTCATGAAGTGCATGCCCATGAAGCGCCCGGGACGGTCGGTCGAGGCGCCCAGGCGGGTGATCGAGATCGACGAGGTGTTCGAGGCGATATAGGTGTCGTTGCGCAGCAGCGGGCACAGCTGCTGGAAGATCTTGCGCTTGACCTGCTCGTCCTCGGTGGCGGCTTCGATGACCAGATCGGTGTCGCCCAGTTCGGCCATGTCGGTGACCGGGCGGATGCGCGCCAGCGTCGCCGCCTTCTCGGCCTCGGACAGCTTGCCCTTGTGGATTTGGCGATCCAGGTTCTTGTCGATGGTCGCCAGGCCGCGCTTGAGCTGCGCCTCGCTGATGTCCATCAGGATGACGTCGAAGCCGGACGCCGCGCAAACGTGCGCAATGCCGTTGCCCATCTGGCCGGCGCCGATGACACCGATTTTCTGAATCATTTGCTCTTGCTCCACAAGGATGCGCGGTTGGCGGGTCTACTTGCCGTCCAGCGCCGCCGCCAACTCGGGCAGCGCTTTGAAGAGATCGGCCACCAGACCGTAGTCGGCGACCTGGAAGATCGGTGCCTCCTCGTCCTTGTTGATGGCGACGATGACCTTGGAGTCCTTCATCCCCGCCAAGTGCTGGATGGCACCCGAGATGCCGACGGCGATGTAGAGATCGGGGGCGACGATCTTGCCCGTCTGGCCGACCTGGAAATCGGTGGGCACGAAGCCGGCGTCGACGGCGGCGCGGCTGGCGCCGACGGCGGCGCCCAGCTTGTCGGCGATGGCTTCGAGGAGGGTGAAGTTGTCGCCCGAGCCCATGCCGCGTCCGCCGGACACGATCACCCGCGCCGAGGTCAGCTCGGGCCGCTCGGATTTCGACAGCGCCTGGGAGACGAACCGCGACAGGCCGGGATCGGCGGCGGCGGCAAGGCTCTCGACCGTCGCCGCGCCGCCCTCGCGCGGGGCGGCCTCGAAGGCGGTGCCGCGCACGGTGATCACCTTGACCGCATCCAGGGCTTCGACCGTCGCCAGGGCGTTGCCGGCGTAGATCGGGCGCACGAAGGTGTTGGTGCCCTGCACGGCGACGATGTCGGACAGCTGGGCGACGTCGAGCAGCGCGGCCACCCGCGGCATCACGTTCTTGCCGAAGGTGGTGGCCGGCGCCAGAAGGGCGTCGTAGCCGGCGGCATTGGCGACGATCAGCGCCGCCAGCGGCTCGGCCAGGGAATGGGCGTAATGGGGCGCGTCGGCAACCAGCACCTTGGCCACGCCGACAATCCGGGCCGCGGCGGCGGCGAGGGCGGCGACACCGCTGCCCGCCACCAGCAGATGGACCTCGGTACCCTGCGCCTGGGCAAGGGCACGGGCGGCGGTGACGGTGTGGAGCGTGGCGGACTTGAGGGAGCCGGCGTCATGCTCGGCGACGACGAGGACGCTCATCAGATCACCTTTGCTTCGTTCTTCAGCTTGTCGACCAGCGCGGCAACGCTGTCGACCTTGATGCCGGCCTGGCGCTTGGCCGGCTCCTCGACGCGGCGGGTCATCAGGCGCGGGGTGACGTCGACGCCGAGATCGCCGGCGGTGACGGTATCGATCGGCTTCTTCTTCGCCTTCATGATGTTGGGCAGCGAGGCATAGCGCGGCTCGTTGAGGCGCAGATCGGTGGTCACCACCGCCGGCAGCGTGAGTGCCACCGTCTCCAGGCCGCCGTCGACTTCGCGGGTCACCACCGCCTCGTCGCCCAGCTCGACCTTGGACGCGAACGTCCCCTGGGGCCAGCCCAGCAACGCCGCCAGCATCTGGCCGGTCTGATTGGAATCGTCGTCGATGGCCTGCTTGCCGAGGATCACCAGACCCGGCTGCTCGCGCCTGGCAATGGCCGCCAACAGCTTGGCGGCGGCCAAAGGCTGGATCTCGTCCTCGGCGGTGACCAGGATGCCGCGGTCGCCCCCCATGGCCAGCGCGGTACGGATGGTCTCCTGCGCCGCCGCCACGCCCATCGAGACCACCACGATTTCGCTCGCCTTGCCGGCCTCCTTGAGCCGCACGGCTTCTTCGACGGCGATTTCGTCGAAGGGATTCATCGAGTATTTCACATTGGCGGTCTCGACCCCGGAACCGTCGGCCTTGGCCCGGATCTTGACGTTGTAGTCGATGACGCGCTTGATGGCGACCAGTACCTTCATGGATGTCGACAGCCCTGAAGCCGGCCGGCCGCGGGACACGCACGGGCAGGGCCGGGGAGTGGTTCGTATTGCGTTGCACAATATGACGGGACGGGGACGGTGTCAACGCCACGGGGCCGCGGCGGCGCGGATGCGCGCCGCCGCGCGCTCGACGGATGGGAGGAGCACGTGAAGCGAATTCTCTGGGCCGCCGGTTTCGGCGGCATCGTGCTGACCACGGCGGTGTCTGCCGCGGCTCAGGTGGTGACCTGCTCCGGCGACGGCATGGTCGAATGCCGGGATACCGGCTGCAGCGGCAAACAGACGCTCTATTCCAGCCTGACCCTCGACTATCGCCGCTCGCGTCTTGAGTATTGTATCGGCGAGGGCTGCTACACCGCCCGCGTCACCATCCTCGCGGCGGCGGGCGAGGATCTGCTTGCCTTCCATGCCCGCCGCAGCCGGAACGATTTCCATAGCGGCCTGGTGACCATCCATCCGGGGCGCAAGGCGGCGACGGTGGGGCAGTTCCTCGCCGACGGCACGGTGGCGGTCAATCGCATGCACTGCGACGGGCGCTGAGGGAGCTATTCCGCCGGCAGGGCCGTCTCGCGGTGGGACAGCACATCCCACAGGGCGAGGATACCCACCACCAGACCGACACCGACATGGTTCCACACCGGGGCCGGCTCTCCGGCAGCGGCGAAGCCCATCACCCATGGCGCGGCCAGCAGCCACACACCGAACAGGACATTGATCCATTCCTCCCACTGGGCGAACTGGATCAGGGCAGCAATCGAGACCACCGCCACGACGATGCCGAAAATCCACGAATTCCACGCCGCCGCCGGAAGGTCGGCGTAGCCGAGAACCCAGGGCGACACGAACAGCCAGGCACCGATGATCAGGTTGACCCAGTCCTGCCAGAAGGTCGGATGCGCACGTGTACCGATCGGCATGGCTCTCCCTCCTTTATCCGCGACTCCCGGCCATCTGGTGCGGCGCGAAGCGCGCCTCAATACGCCCTCCGGGTGATGCGCCAAGGAAGCAAACCGGTAGAATCCATGGATTCCAACAGGTTCTTGACGGCGGCTCTCATTTGACTCAAAGTGCGCCGATGACTCTGCCCCGTGATGTAATCCTCGATGGCGATTGCGTCGCCCTGATGAACGCGCTGCCGGAGCGTTCGGTCGATCTGGTGTTCGCCGACCCGCCCTATAACCTGCAACTGGGCGGCGAGTTGTTGCGCCCCAACAACAGCCGCGTCGACGGCGTCGACGAGGACTGGGATCGCTTTTCCACCTTCGGCGACTACGACGCCTTCACCCGCGCCTGGCTGAAGGCGGCGCATCGGGTGTTGAAGGACGACGGCACCCTGTGGGTGATCGGCAGCTACCACAACATCTTCCGCGTCGGGGCGGTGTTGCAGGATCTCGGCTTCTGGATCCTCAACGATATCGTGTGGCGCAAGACCAACCCGATGCCCAATTTCCGCGGCACCCGCTTCACCAATGCCCACGAGACGCTGATCTGGTGCGCCAAGTCGGCCGATGCCCGCTACACCTTCAACTACGAGGCCATGAAGACCCTCAACGACGATCTGCAGATGCGCTCGGACTGGCTGCTGCCGCTGTGCACCGGGTCCGAGCGGCTGAAGAGCGACGGCCGCAAGACCCATCCCACGCAAAAGCCCGAACCGCTGCTCTACCGGGTGCTGATGGCCTCGACGAAACCGGGCGACACGGTGCTCGACCCGTTCTTCGGCACCGGCACCACCGGTGCGGTGGCCAAGAAGCTGGGCCGCCATTACATCGGCCTCGAGCGCGACCACGCCTATATCGCCGCCGCCCGCCAGCGCATCGCCGGGGTCAAGGCGATCACCGATTCCGCGGTGCTGGCGACACCGTCCAAGCGCTCGGAACCGCGCATTCCCTTCGGCACCGTGGTCGAACGCGGCCTGCTCAATCCCGGCGAACTGCTGTACGGCGGCCCGCGCTACCATTGGAACGCCAAGGTGCGCGCCGACGGCACCCTGATCGCCGCCGACCATCGCGGCTCGATCCATAAGGTGGGCGCGCTGGTTCAGGGTGCCCCGGCGTGCAACGGCTGGACCTTCTGGCATTTCCAGAACGGCGAAGAATTCCTGCCCATCGACGTGCTGCGCCAGAAGATCCGCGCCGAACTGCATTGAACGAATCGCCTGAACCGTGGTTGAATTCAAGCGTCGTTCAACCCGAGAGGGCGCGTCCATGCTCAGCCGATGGGGAATAGTGGCTTTGGCGGTGGTGCTGGCCATGCCCGCCGCCGCCGGAGACGCGCCGGCCAAGAAGGCGAAGCCTCAGAACGGGGCGGGCGCGGTCATTCTGGCGCCGAGCGGCTCGGGGGGCAGCGTCGGCAGCATCGGCGGCCAACCGCTGATCGTTCAGCCGACGCCCACCGGCAGCGCCGGCCGCCTCGGCGGCGATCCCTTCCTCGTCCACAGGGACGGCAACACCACGGTGGGCAAGGTCGGCAACAAGAGCTTGCTGTGCCACAGCGATCCCGCCAGCGGAATCACCGTCTGCAAATAGGCGCGGCGCCGTCCGGCAGATCTATTCCGCAATGGCCTTCAGCAGGACCGTCGTCTGCGCGCCCCACGACAGTCCCTGCATCATCGCGGCGCCGGCCGCACCGCGGCGGCGAGCCTCGTCGCGGTCGCGCCACGCCGCCTCCATCGTTTCCACCAATTCATCGACGGCGGTCTCGCCCCAGTCGCGGAACATCGGTGCCGCCCCCGGTGGCACACGCGGCGGCATCTGGCGGGTGAGGGAATAGCAGGTCCCCGGGCGAATCAGGTCCTTGTGGCCGGTATTGGCCGACAACGCCACCGGCACCCCACAGGCCAAGGCCTCCATTGCCACCAGATTGGTGCCGCCCTCGCAGCGGTTGGGAAACACCGCCAGGTCGACCTCGTGCAAGACGCCGGGCATCAGCGGATTGGGCACCGCGCCGAGATCGAGAAACGAGTCGATGGGCAGGCCGGCGGCGTTCAGCCAGGCGGCAAAATCCGGCTCGCCGCCGCTGCCCGGCGGCGGCGCGCCCAAGCCGTGCGGACCCAGGCCGATGCCTTCGACCAGATCGCGGTAGGGATTGTTCCACGAAAATGCCAGCAGTGCTTCGGGGTGACGGGAGCGGAAGGCGCGGAAGGCGGCGACGACGATATCCTGGCCCTTGCGGAATTCCACCTTGCCGCCGGAAAAAACGATGAAGCGGCCGGGAAACAGATCGCGCTTCGGCCCCGGGCAGAACAGGGCGGTGTCGACCCCTTGCAAAACGGTGACCGCATTCTCCACCCCCAGCCCGGTCAGCACCTCGGTATTCCAGGAACAGCCGCACAGGATGCGGCGAAAGCGGTGGACGCGATCGCGGACGGCGGCGTCGAAGGCGGTATTTTCGAAGAAGACGACGCCGAAGCTGCGATCCGAGACCGGCGTCTGGTCAAGACCGTTGCCCAGCGCCACCAGGACCGGCAAGTCTGCCGGCACCTTGCCCCCCAACCCGCGAAAGGCGTGGTCCGAGCGGGCGTAGCAGCGCTTGAGCCAGTGCGCCCTCATCGCGTCGCCCAACACCCTGTCGGGCTGAGGCTGGCCGAGAATCAGCGGCAGGGGCGCGCCGCGGGCTTCCAGCTCGACGATCAGATTATAGGCGAAGATCCCCCACCCCGTCAGAGACGAGGGCCGCCAGCCGATCCCAAGAAGCTCAGCGCTCACCGTATCCTCCCGTCGACGCTCCGACGGCAGCATCGACGGAAGCGGCGCCGACGGCAAGCCGGTATCGCCCCCCTTTGCCGACCGTTTTTCCGGATCGACAACGATGTCTATAGTGCGGTTGTATATTGGTCGGGTCGCCATGCCACACTGGCCGGACTGGGATTTTCGCGATGCAGGGGAACGACGACCATGATCCGTGGGAACGTCCCCGGCGAATGACCACCTGCTACAAGGCGACCCTGACCTTCGCCGTCGTCGGCCTGGCGCTGCTGCTGGGCGCGTTCTTTTCCGCCATGACCATCAGCATGCGCATGACCCTGAGCGGCATCGAGAGCTCGTCGGTGGCCGCCAACCATTCGCTGGCCCACAGCTTCATCAACCTGACCTGGCCGTTGGTGCGGCCGCTGCTCCCCGCCCCCGACCAGCGCAGCGCCGCGGTGCTGCGGGAGTGGACGGACAACGAATACGTCGACGACATGGTGCGGCGGTTCGCCCGTCGCAGCGACATTCTCGAAGTCAACATCGCCGATCCGTCCGGCATCGTCCTCTATTCCACCGACAGCGGGCGGATCGGCACCGATGCGGGCCCCCGTCCCGCCTTCCGCACCGCGCTGGCCGGCGATGAGGCGGCGGAAATGTCGTTCCGCGCCCGCGTCGTCGGCAGCGACGGACCGGTGCGCGACCGTCATGTGGTCGCCAGCACCGTTCCGGTGCGCAACGACGGCGGCGCCATCGAGGCGGTCGTCGAAATCTCCGCCGACCGAACCGCGGCGGTGGAAGCGGCGCGGCGCAAGCAGATCGACCTCGGCTATGGCCTGGCCGCGCTGTTCCTGATCGTCTACGCCCTGCTGGTCGGCGTGGTGTGGCGATCCGACCGGGCGCAGATGGCGAAGGCCCGGCAATTGGTACAGATGGCACGGGAAAACGCCATCGCCCGCACCGAGGCCGAATCGGCCAGCCGGGCGAAGTCCGAGTTCCTGGCCACCATGAGCCATGAAATCCGCACGCCGATGAACGGGGTGATCGGCATGACCGGGCTGCTGCTCGACACCCCGCTGACCGACGAGCAGCGCCACTTCGCCGAGATCATCCGCGAATCGGGCGAGTCGCTGCTGACGGTGATCAACGACATCCTCGACTTCTCGAAGATGGAGGCCGGCAAGTTCGACATCGACGATACCGAGTTCGAGCTGATGCCGCTGGTCGAAAGCGTGGTCGACATCCTGGCCCCCCGCGCCCACGCCAAGGGCATCGAGATCGCCTGCCTGTTCGCCGCCGATGTGGCGGTGGCGGTGCGCGGCGATCCCAGCCGGCTGCGGCAGATCCTGATGAATCTGGCCGGCAATGCCGTCAAGTTCACCCCTGCCGGCGGGGTGTGCATCGAGGTCGCCACCGTCGTCCGCGTCGGCGAGCGCATGACCATCCGCTTCGAGATCCGCGACACCGGCATCGGCATTCCCCCCGAGGCGCGGGGCCGGCTGTTCTCGATGTTCTCGCAGGTCGATTCCTCGACCGCGCGCCGCTTCGGCGGCACCGGCCTCGGCCTGGCGATCAGCAAGCGCCTGACCGAGCTGATGGGCGGCGCCATCGACCTGGACCGCGAGGTCGGCGCCGGCAGCCGCTTTTGGGTCGACCTGCCGCTGATCGAACATCGCGTCGCGGTCGGCGCGCCGATGGCGCTACCCGGTCATCGGGTGATGGTGGTCGACGACAACGACATCAACCGCGACGTCATGCAGCGCCAGTTGCAGGCGGGGGGGCTGGTGGTCGAAGCCGGCGGCGACGCCACCCTCGCCTTCACCGCCCTGGAGAGCGCGGCCGCGGCCGGGACGCCGTGGGAGGTGGCGGTGATCGACGTGCAGATGCCGGTGGTCACCGGCGCCGATCTGGTCCGCCTGATCCGCGACCACCCGCTGCTGGCACCGACCCGGGTGATCCTCACCTCGTCGCAGGGCGGCCTGAAGGACCCGGACACCGAGGCGCTGATCGACGGCTTCCTGCACAAGCCGATTCACCAGAGCGCCATCGTCGCCGCCGTCGCGCGGGCGCTACGTCTGGGCGCCGAACCGTCGCGGCCGGACCCGCCGGTTCCCGACACCGCCCAGGCCGCCGTCGGCGGCCGCCGCCTGCGCATCCTGGTCGCCGAGGACAACCCGGTCAATCAGCAGGTGGCGGTGGGCCTGTTGCGCAAGATGGGCCATTTCGTCGACGTGGTCGGCGACGGCGCCGAGGCGGTCGAAGCGACCCGCTCGCTGCCCTACGACCTGATCCTGATGGACGTGCAGATGCCGGAGATGGACGGCCTGGAAGCGACCGCCGCCATTCGCGCCCTGCCCTCGCCGATGGCGCAGACGCCCATCGTCGCCATGACCGCAAACGCCATGCGCGGCGACGACCAGACGTGCCTCGACGCCGGCATGAACGGCTACATCAGCAAGCCGGTCGACCGCAACAAGCTGGCCGAGGTGCTGTCGGTCTATGCCGCGATCCGCACCGACGTGCCGGCCGCGGCCGTGGCGGCGGATGCGAAGGCGGTCGATATCGCGGTCCTCGCCGCCCTGGCCGAGGATTTGGGGGGCGATGGTCTGGTGGCGATTCTCGGCAAATTCAAGGCCGACATCGACCGCCGCCTGACGGTGGCAACTGCCGCCGCCGCCGCCGGGCAGACGGAGACGGTGCGCAAGGAAGCCCACACCGTCAAGGGCGCCGCCTCGAGCCTGGGCCTGCTCGCCATCCACGCCGCCGCCCTGGCCGTGGAACAGGCGGCCCGCAGCGGGGCGGCGCTGGAGCAGCCCTTATCCCACCTGACCGCCTGCGCCGGCTCGTTGCCCGGCGCATTGGCCGGCACACCGTTCGCGCTGACCGCGGATGCGTAATACCAGCGGCATGAATGTTTCCTTCATGCCGCGAGGGTTTCGCTCAAGCGCCGCGCTGGCTTAACCACAATACGGTTCAGTTAAGAGGTAAATGCATTCGTTCCAAAGAGTTAGCGTCATGCCCGGACTTGTTCCGGGCATCCACGCCGATCCCCAATTTCCA
>JACRFY010000150.1 GCA_016212565.1 Magnetospirillum sp.
CGTTGTTTAAGCCAGCGCCTATGGGCGAAAGCGGAGGCCCATGTTGGGGCAGGCACGTCGTTTCAATACCAAATGTAGTGCGGCCTGAGGCATGGATTCCCACTTTCGTGGGAATGACGAGATGTGTGAACGCCGTAGCCCGCGGGAGAGGGGCTTGACGGACCTACCCTTCGACGCGCGAGAACGCCGCCACCGAGCCCATCACGGCGCCGATTTCGGCCAGCAGTTTGAGCCGGTTGACTCGCAGCGCCGCCTCGTCGGCATTGACCGTGACCTTGTCGAAGAACGAATCCACCGGGGCCCGCAGCCGCGCCAGAGCGGTCATCGCCTCGACGAAGTGCTCGCCGGTCAGCGATGCCGCGACACCGGCGCGCACCTCGGCCAGGGCGCGGGCCAGGCTCTGCTCCTCGGGTTGGCGCAGTTGCGCCGTGTCGGCGGGCGCGGCATGGGCGATCCCGTCCTTCTTCTCCTCGATACGCACGATGTTGGCGGCGCGGCGATAGGCCACCAGCAGGTTGGCGCCGTCGTCGGAGGCCAGGAAGCCCTCCAGGGCCTTCACCCGCGCCAGCAGGCGGACCAGATCGTCTTCCCCACCGAGCGCGAACACCGCCGTGATCAGATCGTGGCGGACGCCCTTTTCCTTCAGATGCACCTTGAGGCGGTCGGCGAAGAACTCCAGCAGATCGGCGGCGGTCTCTTCGGCGCCGCGGGCCAGGGTGCCGGGGGCGAACTGGGCGTGGGCATAGGCGAAGAACGCCGTCAGCGGCAGGCGAAGCCCGTTCTCCACCACCAGGCGGATCACCCCCAAGGCGGCGCGGCGCAGCGCGAAGGGATCCTTCGAGCCGGTCGGCTTTTCGTCGATGGCGAAGAAGCCCACCAGCGAGTCGATGCGGTCGGCCAGGGCCACGCAGACGCTCAACGGCGCGGTCGGCACCCGGTCCGACGGGCCCTGCGGCGCGTAATGGTCGGCGATGGCCTCGGCGACCGCCGGCTTCTCGCCGTCGTTGAGGGCGTAATAGCGGCCCATGATCCCCTGCAATTCGGGGAATTCGCCGACCATCTCGGTCGACAGATCGGCCTTGGCCAGCACGGCGGCCCGCTCGGCGTCGGCGGCATGGGCGCCCTCGACGAAGAAGGTCAGGTGGCGGGCCAGCTTCTGCAATCGCTCCGCCTTGTCGGCCAGGGTGCCGAGCTTGGCGTAGAAGGTCCGCTCGGCCAGCTTGGGCAGGCGCGATTCCAGGGTATGGCGCCGGTCGGTGTCCCAGAAGAACGCCGCATCGGACAGGCGCGCGCGCAGCACCCGCTGGTTGCCGGCGACGATGGCCGCGCCGCCATCCGCCGCCTCCATGTTGGAAACGACCAGGAAATGCGGGGCCAGGCCGCCGTCGGCCGTCAGCAGCGAAAAATACTTCTGGTGCGAGCGCATCGAGGTGATCAGCACCTCGTGCGGCACCGCCATGAAGCGGGCATCGATGTCGCCGGCCAGCACCGTCGGCCATTCGACCAGCCCGGGGACCTCGGCCAGCAGGCCGTCGTCGGCGCGCAAGGTGCAGCCCAGCGCCGCCGCCGTCTCCTCGGCCTGGCGCAGGATGGTGTGGCGCCGCTCGACCGGATCGAGCATCACCTTGGCCTCGGCGAGGCGGGCGAAATAGGCGGCAAAGTCCTTGACCGCGAAGCGGGCCGGGGCGAGGAAACGGTGGCCGGCGGTGGTGTCGCCGGCGACGATGGGGCCGAAGCTCACCGGCACCACGGCGCCGTCGAACAGGCACAGGATCGACTGGATCGGCCGCACCCAGCGCACCGTGTTGGCGCCCCAGCGCTGCGACTTCGGCCACGGCAGGGCGGCCATCGCCGCCTCGATCACCTCTTTGGCCGCCTCGACGGTGGGGCGGCCCTTCCTGTTGATGACCGCGAACCAGAACTCGCCCTTGCCGGTGTCGCGCGTCTCCAACTGATCGAGCGCCATCCCGCTCGCCTTGAGGAAGCCGTCCATCGCCTGCTCGGGCGCGCCGACGCGGGGGCCGCGACGCTCTTCCGCCACATCGGGGCCGGCCAGCGGCAGGCCCTCGACCACCACGGTCAGGCGGCGGGGGGTGACGAAGGCGCGGGCGCCCTCGGCGATCAGACCGTTGGCGGCCAGGCCCTCGACGACCAGACGGTGCAGGTCCTCGGCGGCGCGGGCCTGCATGCGGGCGGGAATTTCCTCGGAGAGAATCTCCAGAAGCAGCTCGGCCATCGTTCAGCCCTCCTTGCCGGTGCGCGACGACAGCCAGCCTTCGCAGCACGCTTTGGCCAAGGCGCGGACGCGGCCGATATAGGCCTGACGTTCGGTGACCGAGATGACCCCGCGGGCGTCGAGCAGATTGAAGCGGTGGCTGGCCTTGATGCACTGGTCGTAGGCCGGCAGGGCCAGATTGGCGGCGAGCAGGTTCTCGCACTCGGTCTCGGCATCGAGGAAATGGCGCAGCAGCATGTCGGTGTCGGCGACCTCGAAGTTATGCGCCGAGTATTCCTTCTCGGCCTGAAGGAAGATGTCGCCGTAGCTGACCCCGTCGCCGTTGAAGTCGAGGTCGTAGACGTTCTCGACGCCCTGGATATACATCGCCAGCCGCTCCAGGCCGTAGGTCAGTTCGACGGCGACCGGATCGCATTCGATGCCGCCGACCTGCTGGAAATAGGTGAACTGAGTCACCTCCATGCCATCGCACCACACTTCCCAGCCCAGGCCCCAGGCGCCCAGCGTCGGGCTCTCCCAGTCGTCCTCGACGAAGCGGATGTCGTGGGCCAGGGGATCGATGCCCAGGCGCTTGAGGCTCTCCAGGTACAGTTCCTGGGAATTGGGCGGCGAGGGCTTGAGCAGCACCTGATATTGGTAATAGTGCTGAAGGCGATTGGGATTCTCGCCGTAGCGGCCGTCCTTGGGCCGCCGCGACGGCTGGACATAGGCGCATTTCCACCGCTCCGGCCCCAGCGCGCGCAGCGTGGTGGCGGGATGGAAGGTGCCGGCGCCGACCTCCATGTCGTAAGGCTGGAGGATGACGCAGCCCTGCTCGGCCCAGAAGGATTGCAGGGTCAGGATCAATTGCTGAAAGCTGGGCTTTCGCGTCGCGCCGATGGCCATGGAATCCGCCGTGCTCAATCGTGGAATGCGGCGGGCAGCCTAGCGACGGGCACGATAGCGGTCAAGGGCAGGTCCGGAGTGCGTTCAGCCCTGTGCCTTGAGACGGGTCAGCGGCAAGAACAGCCGGCGCGAGGATTCCGACAATTGCTGGAAGCCGTAACGGGCATAGAACGCGGCCGCGGCCTCGCCTTTCGCTTCAACCACCAGCGCGTGGATGGCGATGGATTCGCTGGCCCGCAACACACGCTCGAACGCATTGATGAGCAGGAACTTGCCATAATTCCGGCCTTGGAAGCGACGATCGACCGCCAGACGGCCGATCAGCGCCGCCGGGATGGGATAGCGGGGCAGCCTGCGCGCCGCCTCCGTCGGCATGTCGTCGCGTGCGAAGCTGATGGCGCTCAGGGTGTAATATCCAATCACTGCGCCGCTGCCCTCGTCGGCGGCGACAAAAACGGTGGTCAGATGGCGCCGGGCGTCCTGGCCGGCATGGCTGCGCAGGTAATCGTCGAGAGCCGGCTCACCGCAATCGAAGCCGGTGCGGTCGTGTTGAGGTCCCAGCGGCTCGACGCTGGGACGGCGAAAGACGCTCACCGACCGGTCACCTTGGCATACCAGGCGAAGGCCTCCGTCAAGGTCCGGTTCGGTGCCGGGGGATCGAGCAGCAGGTCCTGAAAGCGCTGAAACGCCGCGGCATCGAGCGTTACCACCTCATGCTCGCGGACCACGGCGTCCGCCTTCTGCAACGCCACGTCGACCATGAAGTCGGTCAGGGTCTTCTCCGAATAGGCCGCGGCGCGTTCGAGCATCCGCTTCGATTGCGGGCTGAGGCGGATACTGATGCGGTCCTGGCGCTGGGCGACTCGCGGCATGGGGCGCTCCTCTACTTTGCATAATGTACGCCCCGATGCCGCACGCTTCAAGACAGCGGCGTCAGTCGTCCTCGTACCAGCCCTTCTCCGCCCCGGTGTGACAGGCCGGGCAGTTGGAGCGGGTCACCACCTTGGGGTCCTTCCACACCCGGTCGGGGAAGCGGTGCTTGCGCTCGAAGGACGGCGTTTCGGTGATGCGCAGCGGCGTGCCGCCGCCCAGGCGGCGCAGGATCTTGTGACCCATGCGACTGCGCTCGCCGTCCGCGGCACCGGCGACCAGAGTGGCACGGATGGTGCGAACCGTGTCGGCGGGAAGGCTGGCATCCTCGCCGAAATGGTCGGCGAGGCCATCCATGATCGCCTCCCACGAGCGCGCCGGCAGGAAGGCGGGCTGGAAGGCCATGTGGCAACCGCCGCATTCCTTGAGCACCAGCGGATCCTTGACCGGCGGCACCCAATCGTCGTCGGCCAGGGCGGGGGCCGCCGCCAGCAGGACGGCAAGGAGGGGAAGGATGCGCATCTCACAGCCCCGCCATGAAGGCGATGTAGTCGCCCTTCTCGCGCGCCGTGCACGCGCGGCCGAGGACGTTCTTGCAGTCGCGGCCGAACTGCTTCTCGACCTCGGCGGCATCGGTGAAGCGCTTGGGAGTGGCCGACACCGCCACCGGCTCGATGGGCCGGCCGGTCTTGGCGTTCTGGCCCGCCTGGCGCGGGTTGTCGGTGTGGCAGGTGGTGCACGAGGGCGTCCGCGCATCGCCGCCGGCCCACTTGCTGCGGAACAGGGTCTCGCCGCGGGCGGCATCGAATCCGGCGAAGGCCGCATCGTCGGCACGGGCCTGGGCGGCCAGGGCGGCGAGGATGGCCTCGCGGCGGGGATCGCCGGCGTGCGCGGCAAGCGGTACGGCCGACAGCAGCGCCGCGGCAACCAGAGTGGAACGGATCATGGCAGGGACTCCTTGGGCATCAGGGACTTCAGCAGGCGCTTGCCGCCGTAGAGAAAACCGACGAAGGCGACGTGGGCGGCGATCACCCACACCGAAGCCTCGGACACCGCCTCGTGCGGATCCTCCAGCCACGGCGTGGCGTCGGCGAGCAGGCCGGACACCGCCGCCCCGCCGACGACGGCCAGCAACAGAGCCGCCAGCCAGGCGAACAGCGGGTGGCGGCCCTTGCGGTCGCGGAAGACGGACAGGCTGGGCCGGGTCAGCCGCAGCGGGCTCCCCTCCGGCGCCACCAGCGCCATCAGCAGGCGGACGGCGATCGCCGCCAGCACCGCGTATCCGGCGAAGACATGCATGGCATAGGTGTCCTCGTCGGCGGTCAGATAGGCGACCAGAAAGCCGCCCGAGACCCAGGCATGCCACAGCTTGATCAGGGTGAACTCGAAGCGGGCGGGTTTGCGCGCGGCCATGGCCGGTCTCCGTCAGAGAACGACGCTGTGCGCGTAGACGGCGGCGGCCGATCCGATCACGATGGCGGAAAGCAGACCGTGAACCAACATCTTGCCAAGCATGGCGTTTCCTCCGGGGGTGTTCGATGCCGGGAAGGATATTCAATTGACCGTGAACCGATCCTGACCACACCATTCATCCCCGGTTCAGGATCGGCTGCTTAGGGTGGCGGCATGAAGATCCGGTCTGCGATCGCCCTGACCGTCCTGCTGGTCGCCGGCTCCGCCGCCGCCGACGGCCGCGACCACGATCACGACCGCGCCCGGCGCGCGGTCGAATCGGGGCAGATCCTGCCGTTGAAGGATATCCTCGCCCGTGCCGAGGCCGCTTTCCCCGGCGAGTTGATCGAGGCCGAACTGGAGGAACGACACGGCACCATGGTCTACGAGATCAAGATGCTCGGCAGCGGCGGACGGGTGATGAAGCTGTATTACGACGCCGCCACCGGCGACCTCGTGCACGCGCGCAGCCGGGAGCGGCGGCCGTGAGGATTCTGGTGGTCGAGGACGAACCGGCCCTGGCGCTGCGCCTGCAACAAACGCTGGAGGCGGCCGGCTTCGCCGTCGATCTCGCCTATGACGGCGAGGACGGCTGGCATCTCGGCGACACCGAGCCCTACGACGCGGCGGTGCTCGACCTCGGCCTGCCCAAGCTCGACGGCGTCGGCGTGCTGGGCCGCTGGCGCGAGAGCGGCCGCACCATGCCGGTCCTGGTGCTCACCGCCCGCGGGCGCTGGTCGGACAAGATGGCCGGCTTCAATGCCGGTGCCGACGACTACCTGACCAAGCCGTTCGAGCTGGAAGAGGTGGTCTACCGCCTGCGCGCGCTGATCCGCCGCGCCGCCGGCCATGCCCAACCGGAACTGGCGTGCGGTCCGGTGCGGCTGGATACCAATTCCGGCCGCGTCAGCGTCGACGGGCAGACGGTGCAACTGACCGCCCAGGAATTCCGCATTCTCGCCTACTTCATGCACCATCCCGGCCGGGTGGTCAGCCGCACCGAACTGACCGAGCACGTCTACGACCGCCACTTCGACAACGACTCCAACGTCCTCGAAGTGATGCTCGGCCGCATCCGCAAGAAGGTCGGCGCCGAGTTGATCCGCACCGTGCGCGGCCAGGGCTATCGCCTCGCCGAGCCGGACGCGCCATGAGCGACCGCCCCGCCTCGCTGTCGGCCCGCCTGGTGGGGGGAGCGCTGGTGTGGCTGCTGCTGCTGCTGCTGCTCGGCGGCGGGGTGCTGGCCCTGGCCTTCCGCGACACCGTCGAGCAAGAGTTCGGCCATCGTCTCGACGCCATGCTGCGGGCGATGATCGCCGCGACCGAAATCGCCCCCGACGGCACCGTCGCCGTGGTGCGGCCGTTGGGCGACCCGCGCTTCGAGCAGATCTTCTCCGGCTGGTACTGGCAGGTCTCCGAGCCCGGAGGGCGCCGTCTGCGCTCGCGCTCGCTGTGGGACGCGACGTTGCCCACCGGAACCGGCGGCAACGCGATGCAGACCCGGCGCCTCGACGGCCCGCGCGGCGAGCCGCTGCTGGTGGTCGAGCGCGACCTCGCCTTTCCCGACGCCGCCGGTCCGGTGCACGTGCTGATTGCCGGCGACCTGCGCGAGGTGGCCGACGGCGTGCGCCGTTTCCACCTCCTGCTGGCGGCGGCGCTGGGGCTGCTGGGCTGCGGAATGGCCGCGGCGGTGGCGATCCAGGTTCGCTTCGGGCTCCAGCCGCTGCGGGCGCTGGCCGCCGACCTCGACGGCGTGCGGGCCGGCGACCATCCCCGCCTGGACAACCGCTACCCGTGCGAGGTCGCCCCGCTGGCCGAGGCGATGAATGGCGTTCTCGACGCCGATACCGCGCTGATCGAGCGCGCCCGCACCCATGTCGGCAATCTCGCCCACGGCCTCAAGACGCCGCTGGCGGTGATCGGCACCGAGATGGCCGGCACCCCCGACCGCGCGGTGGTGACCGCCCAGCTTCACAGCATGCGGCGACTGATCGAGCACCATCTCACCCGCGCCGCCGCCGTCGCCGGAGCCGGCCGCACCCTGGGGGTCAAGGTGCCGGTCGACGAGGTGGCGCAGGCCATCGCCGCGGTGTTGACGCGCGTCTTCGCCGACAAGCGATTGGCGATCGCGGTCGAGGCCGAGGCCGGCGCCGCCTTCCGCGGCGCGCGCGAGGATCTGGAAGAGATGCTCGGCAACCTGATGGAGAACGCCGCCAAATGGGCCGCCGCCCGGGTTCTGGTCCGCGCTGTCGACGACAGCGGCGTCCTGCAGGTGACGGTCGAGGACGAGGGTCCCGGCTTGAGCGCCGACCAGAGCGCCGCGGCCGCCCGCCGCGGCCGCCGCTTCGACGAAATGGCCCCCGGCTGGGGCCTGGGCCTGGCCATCGTCGCCGATCTGGCGGCGGTCAACGGCGGCACCATGGCCTTCGACCGCTCGGCGCTGGGGGGGCTGAGGGTGCGCCTGAGCCTGCCCACCGGGGCCGGCGAACGTCTTGCGCGTCCCGGCTCGCCCTTGTAGGGTCCCGCCCCAACCGAGGATCGGACACCCCCATGGATTCCCTGTTCGTCTCCACCGCCGTGGTGGCCATCGCCGAGATCGGCGACAAGACGCAATTGCTGGCCCTGTGTCTGGCGGCCCGTTTCCGCCGCCCGCTGCCGATCATCGTCGGCATCCTGGTCGCCACCATGGCCAACCATGCCCTCGCCGCCTGGGCGGGCGCTTCGGTCACGGCCTGGCTGGGCGAGAATCTGCTGCGCTGGATCCTGGGGCTGTCGTTCCTGGCCATGGCGGGATGGATCATGGTTCCCGACACGCTCGACGACGATCCGGAATGCGCCGGGCCGCGGTGGTCCAAGGGGCTGGGCCCCTTCCTCACCACTCTGATCGCCTTCTTCGTCGTCGAGATCGGCGACAAGACTCAGGTCGCCACGGTCGCCTTGGCGGCGCGCTTCCACGAGGTGATCCTGGTCACCGTCGGCACCACCCTGGGGATGATGCTGGCCAACGTCCCCGCGGTTCTGGTCGGCGAGGCCGCGGCGACGCGGGTGCCGCTCAAGCTGGTGCACGGCGTCGCCGCCGCCCTGTTTGCCATCATCGGCATCATGGTTCTGATCGACGACGGCACCGTCCTCGCCCTGCGTTAGCCCCTCGCCCGCAAGCAGGCGAGGGGGTCTCGGCCCGTGTCAGCGGACGGCGATGGCGTAGTCGCGCAGGACGGCGATTTCCATCTGCTTTTGCTGCAGACGATGGTTGATCACGTCGCCGATGCTGATCATGCCCATGATCTGGCCGTCCCTGACCACCGGCAGGTGACGGATGCGGCGCAGCGACATCACTTCCATGATGTCCTTGATCTTGTCCTTGGGATCGCAGGTGATCACCGGACTGGACATGAACATGCGGATCGGCTGCGTCAGCGCCGCGGTACGGCTTCGGTTCAAACCGCGAACGACGTCGCGCTCGGACAACACGCCGACCAGCTTGCTCCCCTCGCAGACCATCGTCGCGCCGATCCGATGCTCGGCCAGCAGATCCGCTGCTTCGATCAATGCCTGGTCGGGACGGATGGTATAGGTGTCGCGTCCCTTGCTCTTTAGAATGGTTTCTACGGTCATTGGCATCCCCTCACCGCGGGTTCGACCTTATTGGTGACGAAATTTAACGACAGTTCAGCGGCGGAAGGGAAGAAGTTTCTTTCCGAAAAGTGGCTACGCTAAGAAATATTTGTTCTATGCATAACGTTCCCCATCCCATCGGGCGGGAGTCGAAGAAGACGCGGGTGGGGACTTCCAACCCGAAGGGAGCACCCCCCGCCCAACTTGCTGCCCACTTGGGTGGGTCTTGAGGCGAGCGCAGGCCAACAATACCGCGATGCAGCAATCGGCCCACCCCCACCGAGCCCACCCCGCCGAGGGAGCAAGATCCCACCCCTAAGATAGGACCATTTCCTCCTCGCGGGTGTTGTCAATTCCTTGTGTTGGGGCTCACTTTAAGCCCTGCCAATGGAATGAGGCTCGATCGACGCAAGTCGTTCGTCGGCCGTTGCATGCGGCGGAGGGAATTCATGCGGAGAAGCCTGCGATGAACGGCGAAGTAGGGGCGGTAAAGAGCGGTGAGCGGGCTCCCCAGCAGGGGGGCAAACGTCAGCGGCCGCAAGCGAACATGGTCAACGTGTACATCATGGGCAAGCGCCACGTGGTGCCCGAGCATGCGACCATCATGCGCGCCATCGAATATGCCGGCCACCAGATCATCCGCGGCGCCGGCTGCCGCGAGGGCTTCTGCGGCGCCTGCGGCACCATCTACCGGCTGCCCGGCGACTACAAGCTGCACACCGGCCTCGCCTGCACCACCCTGGTCCAGGAAGGCATGTCGCTGACCCAGATCCCGGCGGTGCCGATGGAGAAGGCGATCTACGACCTCGAAAAGTTGACGCCCGACGTCCGCACCATCGAGGCCGTCTATCCCGTCACCTTCCGCTGCGTCGCCTGCAACACCTGCAGCAAGGCCTGCCCGCAGGGACTGCCGGTGATGGATTACATCCAGGCGGCGATGCGCGGCGATGTCGCCAAGGTCGCCGACCTGGCCTTCGACTGCGTCGCCTGCGGCCTGTGCGCGCTGCGCTGCCCGGCCGAAATCGTCCAGCACAAGGTCGGCATCCTCGCCAAGCGCCTCACCGGCCGCTACCTGCACAAGGAAAGCAAGGAACTTGCGGCGCGGCTGAAGGAAGTCGCCAGCAACAAGTTCGACGCCGAGTACGAAGAGCTGATGGTCATGGATAAGACCAGCCTCAGCAAACTCTACTACGACCGCGACATGGAGCCCTGAGCGGGCGGCGCGGATCACCAGACACCGACATCCATGTCGAATTCGTTTTCGGGGGTATCACGATGTATCCAGATTATCTGGCAGGTTTGCTGAAGGAAGTTGATCGCACCCGCCCGCATCGGCTGGGCCTGGCCATGTCCGGCCAGCCGGTCTATCCGCCGATGAATGCCGAGGAGCGCAAGGACGTCCTCTCCAAGTACCATCCCGACTTCGCGCCGGGCGCGCGGCGGCCGGTGCGCATCGGCCCCAACAAGGGCGAGGAGATCACCGCCGAAGTGGCCGAGATGCTCGAGGCCCATTCGATGGTCGAGCCCAAGCTGATGGACATCCATCTGCGCGAGCCCGATTACGAAACCGACCTGCTGATCATCGGCGGCGGCGGGGCCGGCTGCTGGGCGGCGATCGAAGCGGCGCGCAACGGCGTCAAGTCGATGGTGGTCACCAAGCTGCGCATGGGCGACGCCAACACCATGATGTCCGAAGGCGGCATGCAGGCGGCGGTGTCGGCCACCGACTCGCCGACCCGGCACTACCTCGACGCCATCGGCGGCGGCCACTTCGAGAACAAGCCCGAGTTGGTCCGCGTGCTGACCGAGGACGGCCCCGGCGTGGTCGCCGAGCTCGAGCGCCTGGGCGTGATCTGGGACAAGATGGAAGACGGCACCATGCAGGTCCTGCATGGCGGCGGCACCTCGCGCCGGCGCATGGTCTCGTGCCGCGACTACATCGGCGCCATCATCATGCGCACCCTGATGGACGAGGTGAAGAACCACCCCGACATGATCGCGGTGCGTGAGTTCGAGCCGGCGGTGGAACTGATCCTCGATGACAACGGCCATTGTGCCGGCGCCGTGCTCTACAGCCTCGACACCGAGCAGTTCCTCACCGTCAAGGCCAAGTCGACGGTGATCACCACCGGCGGCTTCGGCCGCCTGCACATCCGCGGCTTCGCCACCACCAACCACTATGGTGCCACCGGCGACGGCTTGGTGATGGCCTACCGCGCCGGCGGCAAGCTGGCGTTCATGGACTCGGTGCAATACCACCCCACCGGCGCCGTGTTCCCCGAGCAGATCGCCGGCTTCCTGATCACCGAGAAGATCCGCGGTGCCGGCGGCCAGCCGCTCAACAAGTTCGGCGACCTGTTCGTCTTCCCGCGCGAGCCCCGCGACATCGAAAGCGCGGCGATCATTCGCGAGTGCTCGTCGGATCGCAACAACGGCATCGAGACCTATGCCGGCCGCGCCGGCGTGTGGCTGGATTCGCCGATCATCGACATGATCCACGGCTCCGGCTACACCCGCCACCAGTTCCCCGGCATGTGCCGGCAGTTCGACCGCTTCGGCATCGACATCGTCAAGCAGCCGATGCTGATCTATCCGTCGCTGCACTACCAGAACGGCGGCATCGAGATCAACGAGCGCTGCGAGACCAACATCCCCGGCCTTTATGTCGCCGGCGAGGCCTCGGGCGGCGTCCACGGGCGCAACCGCCTGATGGGCAACTCGGTGCTCGACTACAACGTCTTCGGCCGCCGCGCCGGCCAGCATGCCAGCGACTACGCCAAATCGGCCACGGTCGGCCGCCTCAGCCTCGACCACGTGCGCAAGCACGCCGAGGAGATGGAGGCCGCCTGCATCCAGACCGACCTGATCTCGCCGCTGATCCTGCCCTCGTACACCCCCGAGGACGTCAAGATCCAGCAGTTGGCCCGCCTCGGCAACGTGCCGGCGCGTCATTCGATGCTGCGCAACCGCTTCTCGCCGAGCGAGCGGAAGACCCACCTGGGCTAGGGAGAGACGATCACCATGAGTGTGCAAATCTCCCGGGGACAGGTTGCCGACGCCTTCGTCGAAAAGGTCGAAAGCGTCAGCGGGCAGGATCTGCTGGCCTGCTACCAGTGCGGCAAGTGTTCGGCCGGATGTCCGATGGCCAAATACATGGACATCCTGCCCAACCAGATGATCCGCTTCGCCCAGTTGGGCCTCAAGGACGAGCTGTTGTCCTCGAAGGCCATCTGGCTGTGCGTGTCGTGCCAGACCTGCAACACCCGTTGCCCCAAGGGGGTCAAGATCGCCGAGGTGTTCGAGGCCATCCGTCAGGTCGAACTGCGCCAGCGCCACGACCATCTCGACTTCAACGCCCTTGGCGAGGAGCGCCTGAGGGGGCTGCCGCCGATCGCACTGATCGGGGCGATGCGGAAGTTCACCTCGTAGGGCCGGTAACATAGCCCCTCTCCCACCGATGGGAGAGGGTGGCGCGTCGCGCCGGGCGAGGGAGTCGCGAGCACAGTCGTTCGCGGCTCCCTCGCCCTTCCATTGCCGTCGCAATGGCCCCCCTCTTCCGCC
>JACRFY010000144.1 GCA_016212565.1 Magnetospirillum sp.
CCGTGCTTGTCACGGCCATCCACGCGGTGCCATTCCCGATAACGGTGGAAATTGGGGATCGGCGTGGATGCCCGGAACAAGTCCGGGCATGACGCTAACTCTTTGGAACGAATGCATTTACCTCTTAACTGAACCGTATTGAGCCTAAACCGCGCGCGACCTACGGGGGCGCGGGCGTCTCCGCTACGCTTCAGAACCCTTCCAGCTTTGTCGCAGGCAAATAATTGGCGAGCAGCCATGAAATCTGGCCTGCATCGATCGACAGGGCGCTGGCATTCAGCTCGAAACGGCGATCGTCGATGAGCGTCACCGAATACCAGACCTCCTTGCCGGCGCTGTCCTCGAACTCCACCTTGGCGATTCCCTCCCACGCCACGGGTGTGCCGAAGTCGCGCCAGTAGAGGCCCCTGACGTCGATACGCAATACCTCGCCACCGCGAACCATGTCGCGGACGTAGCGCACCCCGTTCCAGAGCAAGGTGAGCAGAACGGCAAGCAGGAACACCATCATCAGGTTGAGCAATAGGCCCGATTCGAGCCATTCGACCAGGATGGCTACGACGACGACCAGGGCGGTCGGCGCGGCCAGCAGGTAGATCGCGGCCATCTTGAGGGCACGCAGCCGGCTGATGCTGGCAACGACGGCCTTCTCGACTCGCGTTACCTCCTCGACGCTGGCCGGTCGCACCGCCAGCACCTCGGCCTGGAAGTCGAGGGTCAAACCGGCGAGCGGATGGTTGCCGTCCAGGACCACGGCCTCGTCGCGGAGCTCGGTCACCCGGTAGAGCTGCGCTCCCTTGCCCAGGTCACGCTCGACCATGTCGCCCTGACTGGGCGGACGCTCGAACTGGTCGATGCCGGCCACAACGACCAGATCCGGGTCATATTCCTCGAAGGCATCCTTCGGCTCCAGGCGCACGGTGACCACGTCGCCGACGTTCTTGCCGTCCAGCGCCTGCTCGATCTTGTCGAAAATGTCATGATAGCCGCCGTGGACGTAGCGGATGGGATCCTCGCCCTCATCGATTACCCGGCCGTGAACGTCGGTCACCCGCTGATGCAGGGTTACGGCCGAATTCTTGGTAATTTTCATTGGAATGCTCCCAGGCAGACCGGGCGCTCTTGTCTGCCCCCTGCTCATCACGGCGGGTGGCCTGGAACTCCTGGGCGTCCAGAAGCTGTTGCTGCTCAGGAGTGAGCCCCGGACCCGACGCCTTCACCTTGCCTCGACCCAGGAGCGCGCCGATGGCCAGCAGCGCGCCTCCAATCAGAACGACGGCGAGGCCGCCCAGGGCGAAGACCCCGAAGAGGGCTTGCAGTTCGCCGGAATTGGTCATGACCATTGCCCCGGCCATTCCCAGCCCGAACAAAATGACGGCGTAGCCAACCAGACGCAGCATCACCCCCATAGGTTGAACTCCACAAGAAAGCCGATCCAGAACAAGCCATTGCCCAGCAGAAGGGCGGCTTGCACCGCGACCACGACCGAACGTCCCCGCCTGCTTGCGCGCAGGATGAGCGATACGATCATGGGAAGCAGCAGAACCACCAGGGCAAGAGCGGGATAGAGCGCGAACGGGGTCGGCTGCGGCTTGCCGGAAAACAACAGCGCACCGCCGATCAAAAAAGTCAGCCACGCCGCGCCGAAAGTCCCCGCCACGGTCAGGACTAAAATGGGCAAACCCGTGATCAATCGCGCGAATTTGGCAGAGAACCGCTCCTGCCTAATAGCAGACCCCTCCATTCGCCCCCCCCTGCAACGGCTTTCCCACTACCACCCGGCTGTCAGGGTAGACGCCCCAACGGTAAGAGCAAATGCAAAATTTCCCACTGTTTGCCCTCTTCAAGGAAGGATTGCTCTTGGTTAACGGGGCGGAAACACGGGGGAAATTGGGCTGTCTGGCGAGTGGCACACTGGTGCTCGCCCTCACCCATGCCGCCCGCCGTGATGCGGCCATGCGCTCCTGGGCTATCGTTCGAAAAGCTAAGGGGAGCCGGCCCCATGCGCGCGGGCATTTCGCAGTTCAATTCGCATGGACCACAATGATGCGCTATTCCAAGCGAAAACAGCACGTTAGTGACTAGCAGCGAGCATTCGTAAAGCCAAGGTCGGGAGTTCGAGTCTCTCCGCCGGCACCACCCGCAAACCTCCCCGCATGGCACGGTCTCTACGTCGCGACGCCTAAGGCTTGCCGGCCTTCTTCTTGAGTCCCTTCCAAAACACCTCTTGCAGGCGTTCCGAAGAATTTTCGCAGTACGAGTAGAAACTCGACGACGACGAGATGGGGGTGATGATCTCCGGCGCGGTGACCAGGACCTTGTCCATATGCGCTTCCGAGCCGCGGATCATGTTGGCATAGCCGTTGTAGTTGGATTCGGCGGCGGCGTTTTCCGGCTTCATCATGAACGAGAGAAACCTCAAGGCATCGGCCTTGTTGGGGGCGCCCTTGGGCACCGACATCACGTCCGACCACACCAGATTGCCCTCGCGCGGATAGGCGTAGCGCAGCGTCGGCCGTTTCAGGCGGGCCTTCAGGGCGTCGCCGTTCCAGGCCACCACCAGCACGTTGTTCGTGTCGACCATGGCCTCGACGATGCCGTCGATGGTCGGCACGGCATAGCGCTGCAACATCGGCAGCAGCAGCGCCTCGGCCTTGGCCAGGGTGTCCGGCTGAACCGAGCAGCGCGGCTGGCCGAGGAAGACCAGCGCCATCTGCACCATGTCGTAGCCGGCATCCATCAGCGAGATGCGTCCCTTGAGGTCGGTCGGCGGATCGAACAGCAGCCGCAGCGTGTTGATGTCGCCCTTGTAGAGGGCGGTGTCGACGACAAAGCCGGTGGTGCCCCAGACATGGGGAACCGAATATTCGTTGCGGGGATCGAAGGCCCGCGAGCGCCAGTTTTGCTCGACATGCCAGAAATTGGCCAGGCTGTCGGCGGCGATCTTCTCCAGCAGGCCGCGGGCGGCGAGATCCTTGATGTGATAATCGGCGGGAAAGGTGATGTCATAGCCGGAATGGCCGGTCTCCAGCGGCGTCAGCATGTCGACATAGTTGGTGACGGTGTCGATCCGCACCGAGACGCCGGTTTCGCGCTCGAACTTGCTCACCAGTTCGGGGGCCAGATAGCTGGCCCAGGTGTGGATGCGCAGCTCGCGCGCTTCGGTCCCACCGACGGTCAGCACCAAGGCCAATGCGGCCAAGCCCACCCGGGCGAATTCCTGCCTCATCGTCCCATCCCCCGTCCACCCGCCGCAGGCCATGATATCGATTGCGCCGCCACCGCGCTTGCGCTTTTTGATTGCCACAATGTCGCCCATACTTGTGAGTAAACCAGGGCAACGATTGGCCCTCAACGAGACGACGATGCCGACCACCCATGCCGAATTGACCGCCGCCGCCCTTGCGGCCCTCGCCGCCTTGATCTGCGGCGTGGGAATGATGCGGCTGCGTCAACCGGCCATCCTCGGCTACATCCTCGCCGGGGTGGTGCTGGGGCCGAGCGGCCTGTCGCTGATTTCCAACACCCATGCCGTCGAGGCCCTGGCCGAGTTCGGGGTGCTGATGCTGCTGTTCGTCGTCGGTGTCGAGCTCGACCTCAACCGTTTCATCGCCGGCTGGCGCACAGCCGCCTTCGCCACCGTGTTGCAGATCGGCGGCTCGGTGGGCACGGCGCTGCTGTTGCGCCACGTGCTGGGCTGGAGCTTCGGCCTGTCGGTGGTGCTGGGCTTTGCCGTGGCGGTGTCCTCGACCGCGGTGGTGATCAAGATGCTCGAGGCATCCGGCGAGATCGACACCCCGGTCGGGCGCACCACCGTCGGCATCCTCATCGCCCAGGACATGGCGGTGGTGCCGATGCTGCTGATCGTCGGCGGTCTCAGCCGGCGCGGCATCGAGACCGACGACATGATCAAGGTGGTCCTCTCGGTGGTGGTGCTGGCCGGGCTGTGCCGATTGCTGGTGCGCCGGCCGCTCAAGCTGCCGCGTGTCGGCGGGCTGGCCGGCAACGGCGACCTCGGGCCGCTGATGGCGCTGGCGTGGTGCTTCGGCGCCGCCGCCCTGTCGGGCTTCATGGAGCTGTCGCCGGCCTACGGCGCCTTCATCGCCGGGGTGGTGATCGGCAATTCGGCCCAGCGGGAAAGCGTGCTCAAGCATGCGCACCCGGTGCAGGCGGTGCTGCTGATGGTGTTCTTTCTCTCCATCGGCCTGATGCTCGATATCGCCTTCATCTGGCGCAACCTCGGCCAGGTGGCGCTGCTGCTGCTGATGGTGACGCTGTTCAAGACGGTGCTCAATGTCGGCGCGCTGCGACTGGTCAAGGTCGAGTGGACCGGCGCCCTGTTGGCGGGAGCGGCACTGGCCCAGATCGGCGAGTTTTCGTTCCTGCTCGCGGAAACCGGCAAGTCGGCCAGGCTGATCACCGCCCAGGAGACCAAGCTGGTGGTGGCGGTCACCGTGTTGTCGCTGCTGCTGTCGCCGTTCTGGCTGTTGACCATGCGGCGCCTGCATCGCATCGCCGACAGCGGCGTCGACAATCTGCGCCAGATGCTCGACCTGGTCTATGGCCGCGAAGCCTCGGTGATCGCGGCGGTCGCGCGGCGTGCCCTGCAACGCCGCCGCCCGCTGGCACTGCCCAAGCCGGAAACGGCCGGCGATGCCTGATTTCGCCCACGAGACGGCGCTGGGCGGCATCGTCGCCGGCTTCGACGAGGTCGGACGCGGCCCGCTGGCCGGCCCGGTGGTGGCGGCGGCGGTGATTCTCGATCGCGCGGCCCTTCACCCCCGTCTGGCCGCCGAGCTGGACGATTCGAAGAAACTGCGCCCAGGTCGGCGCGAGGCCTTGGCGGCGCTGGTGCTCGACACCGCCGCGGTCGGCATCGGCACCGCCTCGGTGGCCGAAATCGACGCCGTGAATATTCTTCAGGCGACGTTCCTGGCGATGATCCGCGCCCACGCCGCGCTTGGCCGCGCCATCGACTGGGCGCTGGTGGATGGCAACCGTCCCCCCGGTGGCCTGCCCTGCCCGGTGCGCTGCCTGATCGGCGGCGACGGGTTGAGCTTGTCGATCGCCGCCGCCTCGGTGGTGGCCAAGGTCCATCGCGACCGGCTGATGGCGGACCTGGCCCTGGCCTGTCCCGGCTATGGCTGGGAGCGCAATGCCGGCTACGGCACCGCCGCCCATCTCGAGGCGCTGCGGCGGCTGGGACCGACGCCCCACCACCGCCGTTCGTTCGCGCCCGTGGCGCAGATGGTGCTGCTGTAGCTAACGGTTCGCCCCCGGCACCCACAGGACGTCGGCGGTGCCGTTGTCGTTGAGGCTGCGGGCGAGGACGAACAGGTGGTCGGACAGGCGGTTGGCATAGGCGATGGCCTGGGCGCCGACCGGCTCGGCCTCGGCCAGAGCGGTGATCAGGCGCTCGGCGCGGCGGATTACCGTGCGGGCATGATGAAGGTGAGCCGCCGCGCGCGTGCCGCCGGGCAGGACGAACGAGTTCAGCGGCGCCAGGGTGGCGTTGATGGCATCGATCTCGGTTTCCAGGCGGGTGACGTGGGCGACGGTGATGCGCAGGGCCGGCTTGCCGTCGCTCTCGGGCAGGCACAGGTCGGCGCCGAGGTCGAACAGGTCGTTCTGGATCCGCGCCAGCATGGCGTCGGCCTCGCCGTCGGTTTCCAGCCGCGCCAGGCCGATCACCGCATTGGCCTCGTCGACGGTGCCGTAGGCCTCGACGCGCAGGGCGTGCTTGGCAACCCGCTTGCCGTCGCCGAGTGCGGTCTTGCCCTTGTCGCCGGAGCGTGTGTAGATGCGCGTCAGCCGAACCATGCTGCCTCCGAGCTGCTGTGGCTTCCCTGAGCCGTCGCCTGCACTATAATCCCTCCGACGCCGAATGCACGGACCCCAGCCGCCATGCGCCTTTCGCCCACCTTCAGCTTCTATGTGGCGCGGCAATTCCTGGTCGCCTTCGCCATTGCGCTGGCGGTGATCATGGGCATCATCTTTCTCTTCGACGTCATCGAGCTGATCCGTCGCGCCTCGGGCCGCGGCGGGGTCGGCATCAGCCTGCTGCTGGCGATGGCGCTGCTGAAGCTGCCCAAGATGGCCCACATCATCCTGCCGTTCGCGGTGATGATCGGGGCGATGATCTCGTTCTGGCGCATGACCCGCACCCACGAACTGGTGGTGGCCCGCTCGGCGGGAGTGTCGGTCTGGCAGTTTCTCGCTCCGGTGATGATCGCCGTGTTTGCCATCGGCCTCTTCGAGGTGACGGTGTTCAACCCGCTCGGCGCCGCCATGTACAGCCGCTTCGAGCGCATGCAGGACGAGGTGATCCTCAACCGCAGCTCGGCGCTGGACGTCTCCGAAGTGGGATTGTGGCTGCGCGAGGGGCAGGAAGGCGGCGGCCAGATGGTGGTCCACGCCGACGAGGTGCGCCAGGAGGGCCTGACCCTCAAGATGCAGTCGGTTCACATTTTCCTCTACGACACGCCGTCCCATTTCACCCACCGCCTGCTGGCCGAGCGGGCGCAGTTGGCCAATGGAACCGTCGAGCTGGAGAAGGTGTGGCACATGGAGCCCGGCAAGCCGTCGGTCTACATCGAAACGCTGCACCTGCCGACCCAGCTGACGCTGGAACGGGTCCAGGACAATTTCGCCTCGCCGGAAGCGCTGTCGTTCTGGCAATTGCCGGCGTTCATCGCCTTCTTCGAAAAGGCCGGGTTCACCGCCGTCAAGCACCGCATGTACCAGCAGTCGCTGCTGTCGTCGCCGTTCCTGCTGTGCGGCATGGTGCTGATCGCCGCGGTGTTTTCGCTGTCGCCCAACATCCGCTCCGGCGGCCTGATGATGCGCATCGGCGGCGGCGTCGCCTCGGGCTTCGTGCTCTACTTTTTTTCCAAGCTGGTCTATGCCCTGGGCCTGTCGGCGACGCTGCCGCAGATGCTGGCGGCATGGTCGCCGGCCATGGTGGCCGGACTGTTCGGCGCCGGGGTGCTGTTCCACCTCGAGGACGGCTGAGGGTCGCCGCTCAAAAGTCGCTGCAACGTCCGCCTTTTTCCCAATCGCCGAAGCGGGTCGGCTCCGGGCCGGCGGGGCCGCCGGTCTCGGCCAGACGCGCCTCCCAGGCCAGGGTATCGGCGACGATGGTGTCGAGCGCGTCGTAACGCGGCTGCCAGCCGAGCGAAGTGCGGATGCGCCCGGCGTCGGCGACCACCGCGGCGGCGTCCCCGGGGCGGCGGGGCCTCTCGACCATCGCCAGGGGGCGGCCCTGCACCCGTTCGACCGCCGCGGCCACTTCGCGCACGGTGTGGCCGCGCCCGTAGCCGACGTTCAGCACCACCGTCCGGCCGCCGCGCCTCAGGTAGGCCAGGGCGGCCACATGGGCATCGGCAAGATCGGCGACGTGGATGAAATCGCGTTCGGCGGTGCCGTCGCGGGTTGGGTAGTCGGTGCCGTAGACCTCCAGTGCCGGGCGCACGCCCAGGGCCGCCAGGCAGGCGGCGCGGATCAGGTGGGTGGGACCGGCCCCGGCTTTGCCGGCGCGTTGGCCGGTGCGGCCGGCGGGATCGGCGCCGGCGACGTTGAAATAGCGCAGGATGACACAGGATAGCGGATGGACGGCGGCGATGTCCTTCAGCAGCCACTCGGCCGCCAGTTTGGAGCGGCCGTAGGGGTTGACCGGCATCGTCGGCGCGTCCTCGGCGACCCGCCCCCCGTCTCCTTCGCCATACACCGCGGCGGTGGACGAGAACACCAGGTGGCCGATCCCGGCCGCGACGCAGGCCCGCGCCACCGCCAGGGTGCCCTCGGTATTGTTGTGCCAATAGCGCAGCGGCTCGCGCACCGATTCGGCGACGCTGATCGAGCCGGCGAAATGGATCACCGCGGCGACGTCGTGGGCACGCATGGTTTCGACCATGCGGTCGCCATCGGCAATATCGGCCTCGATCACGGCGATGCCGGCGGGCAGGGCGGCGCGGCTGCCGGTGGAGAAGTCGTCGACGACCACCACCCGGTGCCCGGCCTCGACCAACGCCAAGATGGTGTGGCTGCCGAGATAGCCGGCGCCGCCGGTGACCAGAACGGTGTCGGTCATGGTTGCGACGTCCGGGTCTTGCCGGCGCCGACGGTGTCGAGGACGTCCAGCATCGAGCGGGCCTGGAATTCGCGGGTATGGCGCGGCGCGTTGGCCAGGCTGGCCTGGGACAGGCGTCGGCACAGATCGGGGTCCGAGGCGAGATGACGGATGGCAGCGGCCAGCGCCGCCGGATCCTCGGGTGGGACCCACAGGCCGGTCGCTTCGGCCTCGACGATCCCCTTGGCCTCGCCGTCGGGAAGCACCATCAGCAGCGGCAGACCCATGCCCATCGCCTCGAACATCTTCGACGGAATGACGGTGGTGAACACCGGGCTGTTGCGCAAATGCACCAGCGCCACGTCGCACAGCGACCAGATGGCCGGGATGGCGTCCTTCGGTTGCGGCGGTACGAACACCACGTTGGCAAGGCCGCGGGCCTGGGCATTGGCGATCAGCGCCTCGCGTTCGGCGCCGTTGCCGACCAGGATCACGCGGACATCGTCGCGATCGATCAGCAGCGCCGCGGCGTCGAGGACGTTCTTCAACCCGTGGGCCATGCCATGGGTGCCGACATAACCGACCACGAACTTGCCCTCAAGACCGAACTGTCGGGCGAGGGCCAGGTCGCGCGGCCGCGGCTGGTAGCGGGGCAGGTCGACGCCATTGGTGACCACCGCCACCTTGGCAGGATCGACGCCACGCGACACCAAGTTGTCCTTGAAGGCATTGGTCAGGGCGACGACCGCCTGGGCACGGGAATAGAGGAACAGCTCCAGTTTCTCGATCAGGCGCAGGCTGAGACTGGGCTTCATGGCCCCCACGGCGACGATCGAGGCCGGCCACAGGTCGGAGAGCTCGAACACGAACGGCCGACGCTTGAGCGCCGCGACCACCCAGCCGGCAACGGCGGCGAAGAATTGCGGCGAGGTTGCCACCACCACATCGGGCCGCGGTCGATGCAGCAGCCCGGCAACGCTGCCGGTCACCATGAAACTGAGGAAGTCGAGGGTGCGGAACAGCACCCCGGCATTGGCGGCGATGAAGGTCTTGACCCGCACCACCTTGATCCCGTCCATCGTCTCCGTCCGATGCCAGGCATTGCGATAACCGGGAAACAGCCGCCCCTGCGGGAAGTTGGGGGCACAGGTTATGACCGTCACGTCATAGCCCCACTGCACCCAATAGACGGCCCGTTCGTAGACGCGGGTGGCGGCGGCGTTGGTTTCGGGGGGGAAATTCTCGGTCAGGAACAGGATGCGCGGCTTGCCGATGGACGCCGTCGATGCCTCGGCCATCACGTCGGCATAAAGCTGGATATGTTGACGGGTAACGTGGGTGTCGGACAGTTCGTCCTCGACGATGCTCCGTGCGGTATGGCCGAGTTTGGCGCGCAGCGCGGGATCGGCGGCAAGACGGCGCAGCGCGGCTGCCAGGGCTGCGGTGTTCTTGAGCGGAACCAGCAGGCCGTTGACGCCGTCGATGACCAGTTCGCGGCAGCCCGGCACGTCGGTGGCCACCAGCGGCCGCCCGCAGGCGGCGGCCTCCAGCAGCGACTTCGGCAGTCCCTCGCGCGTCGAGGGCAGCACGGCGATATGGCAATCGCGCCACACCGAGACGATGTCGTCCTGGAACCCGGTCCACTCGATGCCGTCGAGCGCCGCCCATTCCAGCAGGCGGGCTTCGGGAATGGCGGTGGGATTGTCGAGATCGGGGGCGCCGACCAGTTGCAGGCGGATCCCCACCCCCTCGGCGCGCAACAGGCGCACCGCTTCGACGGCACGGTGAATGCCCTTGTCCCACAGCATGCGGGCGACCAGGGCGACGGTGACTTCGCCGGCCGGCTCGGGCATGGGATGGAAGGCCAGGATGTCGACACCGGACCCCCGGATCAGTGCCACCCGCTCGCGGCGCACCACCTTTGCCTTGGTCAACAAGGCGAGGTCGTCGCGGTTCTGCACGATCAGGCGACAGTGGTGACGATCGATCAGCAGCTTGAGACCGAGCTGGATCAACGGCCGCAGCAGCCGCGCCTTCAGCGTCGTCGAGGAAAAGAAGTAACCCAGGCCGGCGGCGGTATTGACCACCCGCGGCACGCCGGCAAGCAACGCCGCCAGACTGCCGAACAGCACCGGCTTGAGGGCGACGTGGTGGACGATGTCCGGCCGCTCGGCGCGGTAGAGTTTCACCAGGTCCCAGATGGTCAGCGCCTCGCGCCACGGATTGCCGCCGCGCCGGCGCATCAGGATGGGGATGGTGCGAAACCCCTCGGCCTCCAGGCGTTCCTTTTCGCGCTGCAGGCGGGTGGCGACCACCACCTCGTAGCCGGCGGCCAGCGCTTCGCGTGCGATCTGCAGGCGGTGCGAGGCGAAATACCAATCCTCGGTGACGACGAACATGAGCTTGGGCATAGGCGGTTCCCTACCAGATTTCCGCCGTAGCCGGAAGGGAGTCTCGCCACGCCTCGGCCATCAACACGTTCCACAGCAGATGATGATGGTTGGCGGTGCCGGCGCGGTGCTCCGACCACAGCGCCGCCACCGCCTCGGCATCGAACAGGCCGGAGGCCGTCAGCCGCCGGCGGTCGAGCAATCCGTCGGCCCACGCGGCCAGCGGTCCGCGCAGCCATGCGGCCAGCGGCACGGCGAAGCCGCTCTTCGGGGTCGCCCGGGTGGGCATGTGCCGCTCCAGCACCGCGCGCAGCACCGCTTTGGTACGCCCGCCGGCCATCTTCACCGTCGGCGGCAGGGCCCAGGCGGCCTCGACCAGGCGGTGATCGAGCAGCGGCACCCGCACTTCCAGGCTGGCGGCCATGCTGGCCCGATCGACCTTGGTCAGGATGTCGTCGGGGAGATAGCCGGCGGTGTCGGCATATTGGAAGCGATCGAGCGGCGCGGTCAGGAACCGCGGAACGGTCGGAGACGGCCGCCCGTCCTCGCCGAGCACCAGTCCGGGCAGGGCGCGGCCCTGGGCAATCAGCAGGGCATAGGCGGCGTCGACGGAGTCGGATCCGGCCACCGCCGCCCACTTTGCCGCCTTCTCCGCCGGCTGGCGCAGGCCGAGCGGTTGCCACGCCGCCGGCGGCAGGGCCCGAACCGCTGCCGCGGCGGCGCCTCGCAGCGCGGCGGGCAGGCGACTCAGCCACGGCCAATGGCGCACCGCCCACAGATGGCGGTTGTAGCCGCCGAACAGCTCGTCGCCGCCATCGCCGGACAGGGCCACGGTGACGTGCTTCCGGGCCATCCGGCACAGCAGCAGGGTGGGGATCTGCGACGAATCGGCGAAGGGCTCGTCGTAGATGGCGGCCAGGCCGGGCACCACCGCCAGGGCGTCGGCGGCGGTGACGGTCAGGGTGCGATGATGGGTGTCCAGCGTCGCCGCCACCGCTTCGGCCTCGGCCGACTCGTCGAAACCGCCGTCTTGGAAGCCGATGGTGAAGGTGTTGATGCGCGTGCCGGCGGTCTCGGCCATCAGGGCGGTGACCAGGGACGAATCGATGCCGCCGGAGAGGAAGGCGCCCAGCGGCACGTCGGCGACCAGGCGGCGGCGCACCGCGTCGCGCAGCAGCGGTTCCAGCCGCTCCGCCGCTTCGGCGACCCGCATCGGCCGGCGGGCGGCGAGACCGGCCCGCGCCACCTCGGCCAGCGACCAGTAGCATTCCAGCCGCGGCTCGCCGTCGGGGGCGACATGAAGCAGATGGGCGGCGGGCAGTTTCGACACCCCGCGCCAGATGGTCGCCGGGCCCGGCACCGTCGACAGGTGGACGAACGAAGCCAGCGCGGCACGGTCGATTTCGCGCGGCCAGCCGGGGATCGCGGCCAGGGCCTTCAGCTCGGAGGCGAACAGGACCAGCCGGCCGAAGCGGGCCCAGTGCATCGGCTTGATGCCCAGGCGGTCCCGCGCCAGGGTCAGGGTGCGGGTGTGGCGGTCCCACAGGGCGAAGGCGAACATGCCGATCAGCCGCTGGACCGCGGCGCTCACCCCCCAGGCGGCGATGGCCGCCAGCAGCACCTCGGTGTCGGAGTGGCCGCGCCAAGTCAGGCCGGGCAATTCGGCGCGCAGCTCCTCGGCATTGTAGATCTCGCCGTTATAGGCAATGACGAAGCGCCCGCAGGCCGAGACCATCGGCTGATGCCCGGCCGGCGACAGGTCGCGGATCGACAGGCGGCGGAAGCCGACGGCATAGCCGCAATCGGGCTCGCTCCACACCCCGCCGTCGTCGGGGCCGCGATGGACCAGCGTCGCCGCCATCGCCGCCGCGCGCGCCGCCAGCGGCTCGGGGGCCAGGGTCGGATCGATCAGGCCGGCCAGTCCGCACATAACGTCAGGCTCCCTCCGCCGCGCGGTCGGCACGCGCCGCCGCCGACAGGCCCTGGAGACGGGCATAGAGGCGGTTGAACCACGCCGCCGGCAGCAGCGAATGGGCCACCAGCAGTCCGAGCAGCAGCGCCGCCGGATAGGAGTTGCCCGTTCCCCACCGTCGCCACAGCCGCCACAAGGCCATCGGCCGATACAGCGCGGCGTGCTTGTCGCGGATGAAGCGCCACAGCTGGGCATGGCGGGTGCGCGACAGGCTTTGCAGCATGCCCGAACGGCGGACGCGATAGCGGAACAGCGGCTCGGGCACCTCGATGCCGTGCAGCCCCAGACCGCCGAGGCGGATGTTGAACTCCCAGTCCTCGTAGCCCGCGCGCATCGCCTCGTCGTAGCCGCCGGCCTGCTCCCAGGCGCTGCGGCGCATCAGCAGGGCATAGGGCAACTGGTTGAGGAACAACTGCACGAACAGGGAATAGCGCTTGACCAGCACCCCCTGGCGCTCGCCGAACAGGCCGAGATGGGCGAAGGCGAAGCCGGCATCGGGAAAGGTATCGAGCGCCGCCAGCCCCTTGGCCAGGAAGGCGGGATCGAGCAGGTCGTCGGCGTCCAGCGGCAGCAGGTATCGGCCCCGCGCCGCACCGAGCCCGGCATTGCGGGCGGCGGGCAGGCCGCGGTTCTCCTGGCGCACCAGGATCACCGACGGCGGCAGGGCGTCGAGCACCGCCCGCGTACGGGGATCGGTCGAGCCGTCGTCGACGACGATCACCTCGAAATCACGGCAGGTCTGGGCGTCGAGACTGGCCAGCGTCTCGGGCAGCTCGGCCCCGGAATTGTAACAGGGGATGACGATGGAGACGGTGGGGCTCATCCGCGCCCCCGCAGCAACTGCACGAACAGGGCGCGGTGGCGGGCCAGCCACGGTTCGAGGTCGAAGTGGCGCACCGCGCGGTCGCGGGCGGCGGTGCTCAAGGCGGCGTGGCGGTCGACCACCGTCAGCATCGCCTCGGCGACCGCCTCCCAGGCCGGAACCAGCGGGCGTTCGAAGTTCTCGCCGGTTTCCACCGCCACGCCGGCCTCGCCGACCAGTTCGGGCACGCCGCCGCTGGTGACGTGGACCACCGGCAGGCCGCAGGCCATGGCCTCGATCACCGCAGTGGGGCAGGCGTCCTGGTGGGTCAGGGTGACGAAGACGTCATGGGCGGCGAACAGCGCCGGGGCCGAGGCGCCGTCATAGGGCCCGAGCAGCGACACCGCCGATTCGACCCGGTTCTCCACCGCCAGCCGGCGGGCGGCGGCCAGCACCGGCTCGTCGAGCGCTCCGGCCAGGGTCAGGGTGGCGGCCACGCCGTGGCGGCGCAACGCCGCCAGCGCCATCACCGGCACGGTCACCCGGGTGGCCTGATGGGCGCCGATGCGCCCGGCGACCAGGAAGCGCAGCGGTCCGGCGGGACGCGGCGGGGCGGGGACGAAGCGGGCGGTGTCGACGGCGTTGGTGAGGATCTCGGCCGGTCCCTGGCGCGGGCCGAGGAAATGCTCGGCGGCGCGGCGGCAGAAATCGCTCTGCCACAGCACGCGGTCGGCAGCGTGGTAGGCGGCACTCATGCGCCGGTTCATCGCCCGCCAGTCGCCGCCGTACCAGGCGGGATAGAACACGCCGTTCTGGTTGAGCACGATGGGAAAACCGCGCCGCCGCAGGCCGGCCAGGGCCGCCGCCGACAGATAGGGCATGTTCGACAGCAGGTAGACGAGGTTGAAGGCCAGTTCGTGCTCGCCGAACATCTGGGCCAGTCGCCCGACCTTCAGCCGCGGCCCGCCCCCCGAGCCGGCGCGGGCGCCGCCGAACCACGGCCGGGCAACGTCGCCGCCGCGGCGGCCGGCGACCAGGCATTGTGCGGTCAAGGCCGCGCCATAGGCGGTCCGCGCCAGCCGCTTGGCGAATCCCTCCATCAGCAGCGTCTTCATGGTGCCACCAGCCGGCGATAGACGCCGGTCCACAGCGACTCGGCGACCCGCTCCCAGTCCCAACCCAGCACCCGTTCGCGTCCGCTGGCGGCCATCGCCGCCGCGGCGGCCGGGTCGGCGAGCAGCGATGCGGCGCGGGCGGAGAAGCCGTCGACGTCGCCCGGTTCGACCAGGACGCCGTCGAGTCCGTCGCGGACCACGTCCTCGGCCATGCCGGTGCGGGCGGTGACCAGCGGCACCCCCGAGGCGAGGCTTTCGAGCACCGCCTTCGGCCCGCCTTCCTCGCGCGAGGTCATCAGGTAGAGGTCGAGGGCATGCCAGCATTCGGGCAGCTTGCGGTAGTCGTCCAGCCACAGATGCCGCCAGGGAATGCCGGCGGCGTCGAGGCCGGCCTTGACATAGCCGCGCGCCGGCCCGGTCAGCAGCACGAACAGCGGCACGTCGCGGGCGAGGCGGCGGCAGGTGTCGACGAACAGGTCGGGGCCCTTGATCAGCTTCGGCTCGCGGCCCTCGCCCCAGCCGACGCCGTCCTTCTGGAACGAGCCGACCACCAGCCGGCCGGCGGGGATGCCCAGCCTGGCACGGGCGGCCGCGCGTTGCTCCGCCGTCGGTGGCACGAACAGGGCGGTATCGACGCCCAGCGGCACCAGGGCCAGCTTGTCGCGTGGCACCCCCCAGTCGAGCAGCCGCCGCTCGGTCGAGGTGGCGGCGGTGACCACCGCATCGAGGGCGCCAAGGCGGGAAAGGAAGACCTCGACGTGGCGGGCCATGTCCGTCCCGTCCTCGGGCTTGCCGTGGAAATAGGTGACGACGGTGCGGCGGCGCCGGGGAAGGTACGGCGCCCACGCCTCCCAGACGAATTGCGAGCCGAAATGCAGCACCGCGCCGCCCGCCCGCCACGGCGCCGCGGCGACGGCGACGGTGCCGGGATGGGTGCGCTCGATGGCGCCGGCGTAGTAATGGCCGTCCCAGTGCGTCGACCAATTGGCCGGCTCGACGACATAGGCCACCGGGCGCGGGAACGGCGCCAGGGCGGCGGCGCGCATCAGCGCCCAGCGGGCGGCGTCCTTGGCCTTCACCACGGCACCTGATTGGCCAGCACGGCCAGCGGGTCCCGCCACAGCCGCCGCCCGGCGCGGATCGCCGGGGACTCGGCAACCAGCCGGTCGAACAGGGCGAGATAGCCGGCGGCCATGCGCGCGGCGGTGTGGGGATAGGCGGCCAGCGCCGCGCGATGGCGGGCATAGCCGGCCTTCAGGCGCGCCAGGGCGGCCTCGACATCGTCGGCGCCGGCGAACATTTCGCCGAAGCCGGTGCAGTACTCGGGCAGGGCGCCCGAGTTGCGAAACAGCAGCGGCAGCCCGCACAGGGCGCCCTCGATATGGTGCATGCCGGCCGGTTCGTTGACCGAGGCGGTGACATAGGCATGGTGGGCGCGCAGCTCGTCGGCCAGCGCTTCGCCGGACAGCGGCGCCACATGGCGGCCGTGGCGGAGGGTCACGCCCGCGGGCAGATTGCCGACATAGGTGAATTCCACCGCCCCCTGCCCGGCCAGGTCGTCGAGGCGGCGATAGACGTCGAAGCCCTTCAGGGCGTGGCCGCCCCAATGGTGGGTGACCAGTTTCAGCGGGCCGGTGCCGCTCCACGCCACCTGGCCGCGGGGGTGGAAGATGGTGGTGTCGCCGCCGTTGAGGATCACCGATGAGCCGCCTTCGCCCCGCCACAGGTCGAGCGGCTTCAGCCACGAGCCGATGAAGACGGTGTGGTCGGCGACGTAATTGGCCAGCTTGAGGCGCCGGTTCATGCCCCGGGTACCCTTGCGCTCGTCGCACTCGTTGATGCGGTGGACCACCACCGGGCGCCGATCGCGCAGCAGCTTGCGCAGCACCGCACCGGCGGTGAAGGCGGCGGCCGGGTTGCGGGTGCGGGGGTCGGTCAGCACCACGACGTCGATGTCGCGGGCGGAGAGGTCGAAGACCACGGTATCGCCGCGCGCGCGCAGCGCCTCGGCCAGCGCGACGGCGAAGCGGTTGCCGCCGCCCCACGGTCCGTCCTGAAGGCGATGACCGAGGGCGACCTTCATTCCCGCCGCCCCTCGGGCCGGCAGGTGGCCCAGATTTCGCCCCACAGGGTCTGGCGTTCGATGAGGATCAGGCCGGCCTTGGCGATCTCGCCCTCGAATTCGCCCAGGGTGTGTTCGATGCAGTGGGTGGGGTCGGAGAGATAGTTGCAGCCCAGCTCGCGGCGCAGCGGCAGACGCCAGTCGCGCTCGAACAGCGGCACGCGGATCAGGATCGAGGCCGGGCTGTAGCGCGCCGTCACCGCCCGCAGCAACTCGACCCGGGCCTCGACGTGTTCGAGGACGTTGGACAGGATGATGACGTTGAACGCCTCGCCGGGCAGGTCGACGGTGGCGTCGCCGGCCACCAGGGTCAGGTTGGCGGGCACGCCCCGGGCTCGCGCCTGGGCAAGGATGGCCGGATCGTTGTCGATGCCCACCACCCGCACCTCCGGCACCCGCTCGGCCACCGAGCGGGCGACCTCGGCGACCCCGCAGCCGATGTCGAGGACCCGGGCCCCGGCGGGAATGCGGTCGACGAAGAAGTCGTGATAGCGGGTCAGGCGATGCTTGGGGTTGACGCCCTTGCCGTAGGCGGTGGCCCGCTCGACCACCAGGCGGTCGAGATCGTCTTCGAGGGCAAACAGGTGCCGCAGGGCCACGGCGGGGGTGCCGGCCCGGCTTTCGGCCAGCAGCAGGGCGCCGATCACGGTGCGGCGCAGGCGGAAGGGGATCAGCGACACCACCGCACCGAGCAGGCGGGCGGCACCGAGGATCACGGTTTTGGCGAGCGGGCTCATGGGCTCACCTTGCCGGTCAATGCGCCGCCGCGATAGAGGCCATGTTCGAAGATCGTCCGAAACGCCTCGTCGCCGAGCAGGGTGCGCGGGTCGGGCAGCTCGGCGCCGCGCGGCGCCCCCAGCCGCTCGGCCACCGCGTGTGCCGCCACCGCATGGCCGAGCGGATTCCAATGACCGTCGCAGCGGAACGAGAAGGCCGGCCTCGTCAGCGCATAGCGGTCGCGATAGCTGCGGAACGCGGGGGTGAGGTCGAGGAAGTCGAGGCCCTGCGCGGCGGCGATCGCCGCCAGCCGCCGCATCGGCCGTTCCGGATCGAAGCCGTCGGGAATGGCGGTGCCGCCGGCACGGGCCAGCTCGGTGAGGCCGGTGGGGCTGGTGACGAAATGCTCGGGGATGCCGACCACCAGCAATTGGGCGCCATCGGCGGCGGTGGCCTGCTTGAGTTCGGCCAGGGCGCCGGCGGTGGCGGCCCACGCCTGCTGCCAGTCCGCCGTCTCGGGCATGTAGAGGCCGAGATGGGGGGCGAGGCGGCCCTCGGATTGCGCCAGCACGCCGACGACCAGCAGCTTCAGGTCGTGGAGGGCCTGGTAGAGGACGAGATGACGCCGCGCCCAATCCTTGACATCGATCGCCGTCGGGGCGGTTACGGCCGGTGGCGCCGGGGATGGCGATGGCGCTGCAACCGCAACGACCCCCGCCGCGTCGCCCGTCCGGGCGCAGCGCCCGGCCTTGCGCTTGGTCAGGTCGCAGGAATTGCCGGAAATATCGTTGCCGAGATAGAGGGCCAGCACCACGTGGCGCGGGTGAAGCGGGGCCACCCAGCGGCGATAGGCTTCCAACTCGTCGAGAGTCGAAAAGCCGCTGACGCCGACATTCCACACCGGGCGCCCCAGGCGCCGGGCCAGGTGGTCGGCCATGGTCTCGCCCTCGCCCACCTGCAGGGCCTCGACGAACGAATCGCCCAAGATGGCGATCCCATTGGTACCGGTCGACCACTCGGATCCGCGCAGACCGGATTTGTTGACGGCAATTGGCGTGATGTCGAAACAGGGGCGCTGGAAGCGCCCCGCCGGCTCGGGCTGCAGGCGGTAGAGTCCGCCTTCGACAGCGGCGTAGCGGATGGTGGTGCCGTCTGCGGCGTAGTAGCCGTAGGACTCCTGCCAGCTATTTGGGAACAGACGGAGAGCTGCCTCTAGGATCGCCAGAACCAGGAGGCATGTAATCAGCAGCAGGCTAATGTCGGCAAACCGATTCAATGTGGGGCCATCCCTTTACGGCCAAAGCCGCACAGCCTGCTCCATCCCGCCGCACTCACCCGAATTGCTCCCCATCGCCAGACGACTGTCAGCGCCGTAAAATCAACACTTATATCAGCCGTTTCGGTTTGCCCAGCCGAATCGGCGGATGACGTCGTGGCGTGCGCATCCGCCCGATTCGCCGAACGCAGCCCAACAAAGTCTTGCCGGATGGTTGGCTTCTACGGCAGCATCGGGCAATTCTCATTCCAATACGACTGGATCCACCGTGTCGGTTTACGCTGCCGTTTTGCGCGCGCTTCTGCTCCCGACAATTGCCACACTCGATGTGGCAATCCGCATGGCCAAGCAACTGCGGATGCCCGGCATGCGACGCTTATTCACTGGCCTGGCCCACGAGCTGAAGTCGATTTCCGCTGCGGATGGTATGTGGGGATGGATTGCCGGCGAAGTGCGGCCGGCCCACGTCGCCGACGTGCCGGATCGGGTCGACCGCGAGACCCTTTTTCGTCATTCGGTAAAGATGGTCGAGTTCGAGCCTCATGCGTTTTGCAACCGGACGTGTTCGTTTTGTCCCAATGCCGTGCATGATCGCCGCGGCGTCAAGGGCGAGCTGGACCTCGATCTCTATACCCGCCAATTGCAGGCGTTGGCGGCCATCGGCTACCGCGAGGCCATCCGTTTCGCTCTATTTTCCGAGCCCCTGGCCAATCCCCGCACCGTCGAGTTTGTGCGTCTCGCGCGGGCGATGCTGCCGACCTCGGTCATCGAGATCGTCAGCAACGGCGACTACCTGACGGCGGAGATGCTGGACAGCTTGGCCACGGCCGGCCTCAGTCGGCTGTGGATCAGCATCTATCCTGCCTCGGGCGCATGGACACTGGCCGCGATCGAACAGCGGGTCGGACAACTGGCCGGTCGGCTGGCCATTGTGCCGATGCGGGTGGCGAGCGGTGACGACCATGTCGCGAGTTGGAGATTCCCGCATGCCTCGGTCGCCGTCGTCGCCACGGCCAAGAACCTCGAGACGACCGGCATCGACCGGGGCGGCAACGTGCCCCACCTGACCGACCGCGCCTTCGTGCGTCACGACCCCTGCCCATTCGTGTTTCGCAATGTCAGCGTTTACTTCGATGGCACCGTGATGCCGTGCTGCGATCTCAGGGCCGACGTGCCGGGCAATGAGCCCTTCGCTTGGGGCCGATTGGGCCGGGACGGGGATCTTATCGACGTCTACGCGTCATCGGTGGCAGCGGGGTGGCGGCGTTCGTTGGCTGAGGTCGGCGCCAAGGGACCGCCTTGTCGTAGCTGCAAGCACAACATCCTGGGCAGCAGCTTGGGACGGCGTTTCCTGAGCGCGCGACTTGACAGCCGGCGTTGATCGCCAGAACCCGACCCCTGGCGTGCCGATCCCGAAGATGTCGCATCACAAACCGCTCGCCAGGGGAATCTCCCTCAGCGATTCCGCTCGGGGTGGAGACGCTCCAGGTCGGCGGCCAGGCGTTCGGCTACGATTCGGTTGGCCCGCCCGGTCGGATGGGGATCGCCCGGGATAATCAGGCCTTCGGAGGTGCGGTCGTAAAGTTCCGAGTAGTCGAGCACGGTTACACCGTTGCGCTCCAGCCTGCGAACGACCTGTTCGCGATGGCCCTCGAACGTGGTTCCCGACGATACGACGACGTAGCAGCCTTTGGAGACGAACCGGCGGGCAAATTCCTTGCATCCCAATGCAAGGATATCGGCCATAAGATCGTAATCGACAGGGGTAAGCCCGTCGAGAACCGATTCCGTTCCAAAAAACCGAACGAGTCCAAGGCCATCAAGATTTCTATAAAGAAAATCAAGAAGGGGACGATCATGGCCGAACGTACCGGCCCGGACCACATCTCCCCCCATACTGCGCCGGTAATAGGGAAAGTTCCGGTTGAATTTTCTCTCGGAAAATTTGCCGACAACGCGTGATGGATGGGTCATGGTGGCATAGAAGACCGCGATGCCCGCAGGCTCGCGAATGCCGAGGATGGCTCGCTCGTCCTGCATCAAGGCCGGAAAATGCTGCGGGCCCCATCCCTGAACCCCGAAATTGTAGGTGCGGCGGCCGGATATCTCCTGAAAGGTTGCCGGGATCGTTTCGTGGTCTCCGACCCCCTCGCCATAGACGAACGAATCGCCGAAGAACGCCACGAACGATTCCGCCTCGCGCACCGGCCCCGGCGTGCTGCGCCAGCCATGATCATTGGTATGGTAGACCGTGTCGTAATAAACCATGTCGCCCGCCCGCAGCCGGGCATGGCTTTCGAAGTTGGCGGCATACCGGTAGCCGAGATTGGGATCGTCGACGATATAGCCGCTGGCCCGGGTGTTGTTTCCTTCCACCCGGGCACCGGCGGGGCGTTGCGAGCCACCGTAGTCGAGGGGCACGCCGTGGCCGCTCACCACGTTGGTGATGGAGATCCCCCGCTTGACCAGAACTTTGCCGACAAACAGGTCGAGGGCCACGAATGCGACGGCGCACAAGGCGACGTTCAAAGCGACCACCTTTAGGAACTTTTTCATCGCGCACCGCATGAAGCTATCCTGCGCCACCGCAGGCATCAAAAGTCGAAGTAGATGAAAGCGCTCGGGTTGTCAGCCACCAATGCGGCGCAAATCAATGCCAGCATGACCGATAGTGGAACCACCACTGCGGCCGGCAAACGTTCGGCAACGGTCTTGATGGTGGCGATGGTGTCGAAGCGATGCAGTCCGAACACCGCCGCCATCAGCGTGAGGACGAAGGCGTAGCCCGACAAGGCACCGAAATCCACCGGCGCCCCCAGCCCGGAAAGGATTTCCATCGCCCGGCCAAAGCTTGGGGCGCGGAATAGCACCCATCCCACCGCCACCAGATGAAACGTGAGCACCACGGCAACCGGGCGAGGTACGACAATCGGTCGCCCTGCCAGTCGTACGGCCAGATGTTCGATGACCAGGAGCAAACCGTGATACAGGCCCCAGGCCACGAAGGTCCAAGCCGCACCGTGCCACAGCCCCCCCAGCAACATGGTAATGAGGATGACCGCCACCATGCGGGTACTGCCGTGACGGCTTCCTCCCAACGGAACGTAGAGATAATCCCGAAGCCAGCGCGAGAGGGTCATGTGCCAGCGCCGCCAGAACTCGCGGAGCGAGGTGGCGAGATAAGGACGGTCGAAGTTTGGCGGAAGGGTGACGCCAATCACGATGGCCAGCGCCAAGGCCATGTCGGTGTAGCCTGAGAAGTCGCAATAGATTTGAACCGCAAATCCGTAGAAGGCCAACACGGCCTGTGCCCAGGTTATCGGGCCGGTGGCGTGATAAATGCTTTCGACCAGCGGCGCGATTTGATCGGCGACGCCGACTTTCTTGACCGCTCCGATGGCGAACAGCAGCAGGCCAAGCCGGAAAGCGGCGCGGTCGAAGCGGACCGAGGTCATCTGATGCATGATCTCGTGCGCACGCACCACCGGTCCGGCAATAAGGTGGGGAAAGAACGAGAAGAACAGGGCCGTGGTCAGAAGCCCCTTCTCCGCCGTGACGCGGCCGGATCGGCAATCGGCGATATAGGCGATGGCCGTGAAGGAGATGAAGGATATCCCTAGCGGCAGCGCCCACTTGGGCGGCGCCGCCACCGGGTAGCCGATGGCGCCCAGATTGGCAAGGATGAAGCCGGTGTACTTGAATACCGCCAGTGGCAGCAGACCGGCCAACATGGCGGCGACGAACAACGGAGTCGACTCCAGCCGTCGGTGCGCCAGGACATGGGCAAACACCGTCAGTCCCGCCAGAACCACCACATAGGGCGGATACCACCATGCATAGAAGATGTAGGAGGCGACGGTGACATAAAGCACCCGACCCGACCCGCGCACCAAGGCCAGCCCGGTAAGGAAGAGTGTGAAGAAGATCAGAAAAGTAGGGGAGTGGAATAGCATCGGCTTCTGGACCCTACTTCGCTTACCGAGAGTCGCCGCTCAACCGCTTGGCCAAGAGAGTGCCCATCATGCCATGGGCCACGGCATTGGGATGCGGATCGCCGGGAATAGCCCACAGCTCCGGGCCCTGGTACGTGCCCAGAACGTCCATGAAGTCGACGAAATCCCAACCGCGCGCGACCGCCAGATCCCGCATCCGCCGATGGACGAAGGTGAACGGGTAGTTCTGCAACTGATGGATGTCTGGGATCATCGCCAGGACGACGCGAAAGCCGTCCTCTTGGGCCATGGCATTCAGGCGGTCGAGCGCCGCCACCATTTCCCGATAGCCGCGGCTGTCGGGCTGGTAGGCGCGGTGGTAGTGGTCTTCCAGGCCGGACACGTCGCTGCGTCCTTGGAAGAAGCGAGCGGCAATATACCACAACGTCACCGCGAGCTGGCTGTGGCGCATCAGCGCATTGTCTTCACTGGGAGGAATGTATTCGGCGTCGCGGAGAAAATATTGGAGCACCACCATATCCGGCTTGCTGCTTCGCCGCCATGCGGTTTCGAACTGGCGAACGCTGCGGGCAGTGTTGTAGTTGCCGATGCCACCGTTGAGGACTGTCCAGCTGGGGAGGGCTGCGGCCACACGGGCGCGCATGGTCTCCTCCTCCGGGACGCCCCAGCCAAGGGTGATCGAACTGCCGAGCATGAGAATCCGCGTCTCGTCCGCCGCTTTTTCGCCGACGGGGGGGCCGCGCATGCCCAGATCGTTGATGACGAAGTCCACCCCCTGAAGGCGGGCCTTTGCCCCCGGGACGTGGACGTGTCCCAGGGCGGGATCCTCGGCAACTCGCTTCAACTCGTTCGAATAGCGCCACATCTCGATCATGTAGTTGCGCTGGTCGCTGTTCTTGATCCGCAGCATCACTTCGCCCAATACCGCAGTCGCGGCCAGCGTGATCGCCGAAACGAGGGCGGTAGCGGCAAGTTTCCGAAGGTTCAAGGACATGACCTCTCCGAGGGAGGCAACCGGCAATCGGGCGATCAGAACAGTGCGTAGATAAATGGCATGACTGCCGAGCCGGAACTCAAAACAAACAATCCCCCAAGAACCAAGCACATGAAAATCAGTGGGCCGAGAAGATATTTCTTCCGGTGAACAATGAAAGTGATGAGCTCGCGAATTATGGACATGGAGACATACTGCTTCCGCCAGGGGGCTGGCAGGAAGGTAGCCTAACCGGAATGTTGAAGCAACCCCCCGCTCGACAGCGAGCGGAGAGGGTCTTCGCGACCCGCGACGCCAAGGGTGCAAAAACGTTGAAGCGAGCCAACGCGGCAAGTAGGTTGGCGAGGGACGGAGGAGCGCGGACGATGAAGAGCATGGCGGGGACCCGACATTGGTCGGCGCAACGTACGGGCGTGGCGCCGTGCGGTACGCTGGCGACGGCTTGGGTTGCGCCGAGACCGTTGGGGGATGCGGGGAGCCCCGACCGACGGTCATGACCCTGCCCACCATCTCCCTGGTCACCGCCTGTCTCAACCAGGCACCGTTCATTCGCCAGACTGTCGAATCGGTTCTGGGACAAGGCTACCCGGCATTGGAATACCTGGTGCAGGACGGTGGGTCGAGCGACGGTACGCGGGAGATCCTCGCCGATTATGGCGACCGCTTGACCCTGGTCGGCGAACCGGATCGCGGCCTCTACGACGCCCTCAACCGCGGTTTCGCCCGCAGCTCCGGCGAGGTGATGGGCTATCTTAACGGCGACGACATCCATTTGCCGTGGACGCTGTCGGTGGTCGGTGAAATCTTTTCTTCATTTCCCGAGGTCGAATGGGTTTCCACGCTCCATCCGCTGGCCATGGACGAGCGGGGGCGGGTGGTACGCTGCCGGACCCGTCGCGAGGCGTTTTCGGTGGCGGACTTCCTTCGCGGCGGCACGTTGCCGGCGCCGCAGCGGCCGGGGGTGATGTGGATCCAGCAAGAATCGACCTTCTGGCGCCGTTCGCTGTGGGAGCGAGCCGGTTGCCGCTTCGACGATACCCTTCGGGCCGCGGGTGACTTCGAATTGTGGGGCCGATTCTTCAGCCTGGCATCGCTGGTGGGCGTCGACACGCCGCTGGCCGCCTTTCGCCGTCGCCCGGGGCAGTTGAGCAGCGCCGGTGGCTACGAGGGCGAGGCGGCGGCGGTGCTCGCCCGGCTGGGCGGTCGGCCCCGCGGGCCGGTGGCCGGACTGGTGCGGCTGGCGATGCGGCGGCTGCGCCCACGGGCCGAAGGACCCGTGTGTCGCTGGGATTGGGGAAAAGGGCGCTGGCGCCTTGACGGCGGGGAGGCGGGACGATGAGACCGACGCCTTACGCGCGGCGGTGGCTGTTGCTGCTGCTGGCGGTGACGTTTCTGTTCATCCACCGCCATCAATGGGCGGTCGACCTGTCGCGGTCGGGAGACGATGCGTCCTATCTCTCGCATGCCCTGACCGTCGGCCTCGACTTCGACCTCGACTATAGCAACGAGCCCGGCCACCCCTACGCCACCGTCTTTGCCGATCCCGCCCGTCCCGACCGTCCGGTGCCGCGCCATTTCTTCGGTGCCGGCGTGATGGCGGCGCCATTCGTCGCCGCCTTTTCGGCAATCGACCGCCTGACCGGTCATCCGGTGATCGCCGACCATCGCCAGTATCGGCATTCGTGGAGCTTCTTCGGCTTTTCGGTGGCGGTGCATGTCTATTTCTTCGCCGCCATCACCCTGTTGTGGCGCGCGGCACGGCTGGCCGGAGCCCCGTTCGGCCCGCTGGCGGTCACGGCGCTGTGCCTGAGTTCGGGGGTTGCCTTCTACGTCCTGTCCCGCATGCGGATGACCCACGGATTCGAATTCTTCGCCTTTGCCGGCTGTGTCCATGCCGGGGCCGGGCTGTGGCGGAGCCTGGCCGAGGGTCGGCGGGTGGCGGCGTGGATCGCCTGGGGCGTGTTCGGTTCCACCCTGGCCATCGCCATTCGCCTCAACAATCTGCAGGTGATGGCGCTGCCGGCCCTGACCCTGCTGCTGCTGGCGTTGGCCCGCAGGGCCCCGGCCATCGGCCGGACCGCCGCCGCCGCCCTGGCGGCGCTGGCCACGGCACCGGTCGGCCTGCTGGCGTTGCTGCCGATGCACTTCGCCCTTTACGGCGCCGCCCTCCCCGACATCAAGGCGATGCACGGCACCCATGGCGGCGGCGTTCCCATGCCCACCAGCCTGGAAGGCGCGCAGACCTTCATCGCCACCTTGGCCGAGCTGCTCCATCACACCGGATACGTGGTATGGGGCGGCGAGTTCGGCCTGCTGTTCACCAATCCGCTGGCGGTGATCGGGCTCATCCTTGCCGCGGCGGTCGCCGTGCACGGCGGTGGCGGGGCGCTGCTGCGGCTGACCACGGTCCTGCTGCTGCTGCTCTACGCCCTCACCGGGCTGGCGGTGACGCTGATGTGGAAGAACACCGGCCATTCCTATGGCTGGCGCTACCTGTTGCCGCTGTTTCCCTTGGGCTTCGTCGGTCTGTGCGCGTGGTGGCCGACCGCTGCGGCGCTGCCGCGGCGGGTGGTGACGGCGGTACTGTCGGGGTTGGGAGTCGTGGCCGTGGTGGCGATGCTGCTGTTCGGCAAGTCGCCGGGCCTGTCCTATGAGTGGCGGATGAGCCGGTTGGGCGTCGAGACGCAGACGGCCCCCGACTTTCTGCCCAATCTCGCCCGCGAGGCCTTTACCGGCGCACCATGGTCGGTGGCGACCAAGGACGGCATCATCGGCTATGCCAACAAGGCCACCACCCAGCACCCGCCAGTGGTCGGGCTGTGGTTGGCGCTGCTGTTCGCGTTGTGGATGGGCTGGGGAGTGTGGGTCACTCACCAGCGCAAGTAGTAGAGCCGCTTCATCTCCGCCTGCGAGACCGACAATCCGTGCAGGACCAGGCCGGCGACGAAGGACAGCCCGGCCATCAGCATGATGCCGGTGGCCAGGATGGCGGTGGGAAAGCGTGGTACCAGACCGGTGTCGAGGAATTCCGTCACCACCGGCGCGGCCAGCGCCAGCGACAACACGCACAGCAGCCCGGCGATGGTCGAGAACAGCAGGAACGGCCGGTGCTGCTTGGTCAGCATGACGATCGCCCAGAGAATGCGAGCGCCGTCGCGATAGGTCTTGAGCTTGCTCGCCGTTCCCTCGACCCGGCCGGTGTAGCGGGTGGGGACCTCGGCGGTGGGCAGGCGGAGTTGGAGCGCATGCACCGCGAGCTCGGTCTCGATCTCGAAGCCCAGCGACAAAGCGGGGAAGGATTTGACAAAACGGCGCGACATCACCCGATAGCCGGAAAAGATGTCGGAGAAGCCGCGGCCGAACAGCCGCTCGACGACGCGGTTGAACAGGCGGTTGCCGAAGCGATGGCCGAAGCGGTAGGCCTCGCCGCCCTCCTCGACCCGCGTTCCCACCACCATATCGAGGCGACGGCGGCGGAGCAATTCGACCAGTTCCGGGGCACGGGCAGCATCGTAGGTGCCATCGCCATCGGCCATGATGTAGATCTCGGCGTCGATTTCGGCAAAGGCGCGGCGGATGACGTTGCCCTTGCCCCGCAACGGCTCGTGGATGACCTCGGCTCCGGCCGCGACGGCGCATGTGGCCGTGGCGTCGGTTGAATTGTTGTCGAAGACGATGATCGCCGCACCGGGCAAGACGTCCCGGAAAGCGGCGACCACTTGGGCGATCGCGGGCGCCTCATTGAAGCACGGCAGGATGACGGCGACGCCGCGCCACGATGCCGCTGGATCGGTTGAGGGTGCGGTTCGGGTCATTGTCTCGTCCACGGCTCTAGTCCCCCGGCTTCGTTCTGGGGTTGAGAGCGACGACGGCAGAGGATCCGTGGTCGTCGAGGATCGTTATGTCATATCTCCGGGCCAGAGGGGCCAGTACGTCGTCGAAGCGATAGATGGCCGAGGCCACGTCGTGTCGCTCTACCCGCCCCTGTGCTTCGAGGCCCCGCAGCCACGGCCAATTGGTCTGCTGGGCGGGGTCGAGGCGGAAACCGGATACCTCCACCGGCTTCGCCCCGAGGGGCCGGACCACCAGAGCCTGAAGCGGCGCAACAGCAGGAACGGGAATCCACCCCGCTGCCGTCACGTCGACCTTGGCCAATGCGCGACCGTCCTCGGCCTCGAAGCTGAGGGTCCGGCCTACGGCGGCCGGCCCAACCTGCACCGCAACCGAGGCAGACGGCACGCCGGCGAATCGTAGCGTAAGCGGGGCCTCCGGCGTCACGAGGAACTGCCCTCGATTGGCCCAATTGGGCAGGGTGAGGAAGGCGTGGCTCAGATCGTTGCCAGCCGTCATCTCCGAGCCAAAGCGCAAGAACGTTGCCGGACAGGCATAGGCGCCGTAGCTGAGAACAACGAAGGCGACGTTCCGTCCATCCAGGCCGAGCCGCGTGCAATCGGCGGCAATCAGATCCCATTGGCGGCGCTCGAAACGCGCATCATGGCGCGATGTCTTGACCTGCTGCCAGAAATCGTGCTTCCGCAGGCCGACCGCAACAAAGCCGCGGCCGCTGAACTGAAGATAGAATATCGCCGCTCCGGCCAGGACGAGCCCAACGGCCTTTGAGGGGGAGAGCAACCCAGACGGCCTGCGGAGAAGCCCCAGCGCGGTCGATCCGCACCAGGACAACAGGCGAATCGTCCCGAATCCGAGCGCGGCAGCAACGAACAAGGTCGCGAGCGGCAGCAATCGGCCAAAAAGAGTGGCGGGATGGGTGGGGTGCACATAGGCAATGCCGCTAGCCGCCAATACCATCGCCACCGCTCCCAGGTGGAGCAGGCGCCGGCGCCGCTGGGCGTCGAGGGCGATCACCCCATAGCAGGCCAAGGCCGCAAACACCCAGGATGCCTCCCAACTGACGGCACGGTCGCGGCGCACCATCGCATCGAGCATCTGGCCGGCAGCCTGGGCCGAGGTCCGCAACGCCTCGGCAAGCTCCAGGGTGTCGATCGGAATAGGCGGCGGTGCAAAGCGCAGTGCCGGCACCAGCGATCCGGCCAAACCGGCGGCAGCGATCGCCAGCAGGATCGGCAATTGGGGGCGGAGGGTGCGCCACACCGCCACCGGCCGGAATGGCGAAGTTCCCTGGGCGATGCAAAACAGGGCAATCATATAGCCGGCATAGATGCGACCGATCGAATGCAGGCTGATGGCCACCAGGGCTGCCGCCAGCAGGATCGACGGCCGGCCGCCGTTCCGGCTCAGCGCATAGGCGCCGTACCAGCAGGCGACACCAAAGGCGGCGACGCCAGGAACAAACCAATAGAGGCCGTGGTCGGGAAAGCGCAGCAGCGCCATCACCACGAGCGCAACCGCCGCCGCCGTGGGCCCGACCAATTGCCGGCACAGGGCGGCGATGCCGGTCATCACCACGACCACCGTCAGCAGCTCCATGGTGTCGAAGCTGGCCTCCCACGATACGCCGACGGTGTTGAGGAGCGCCATCGCCACCGCCCATAGTGGTGAGTGGAACAGCCACAGGCGATGCCAGATATCCCAGCGCCCCAGGTCGCTGCCGGCGGAGGTCTGCGCCAACAGGGTGTCGATGGCGGGGCAAGCTTCAACCAGGCAGTGCTTGAACTGAACCGCGGTCAGGATATAGGCGTAGGTGTCGTCGACCTCGGGCGGCAACATGCGATCAAGGAGCGGCAGACCGACCACCGCCAGCTTGAGCCCGAGAGCGGCCATCACCGCGGCGATGGCGAACACGATGCCCCAGACACCAGCTGGGTTCGCCATCGGAGGCTCTTTCAAACTCGCCATGAGGTCAGGCCTCCGGCGGCGGATTGATGACGCTGTGGACAAGATAGGGCTGCTTGTTCTGCGATTCGTAGTAGGTGCGAACCATCATTTCGGCCAAAAGGCCCATCAGCAGGCTCATCAGCCCGGTCACCACCATCATGACCGACAGGATTGGCAGCGGGGTCTGGATCATCGACACCCCTTCGAACAGGCGCAGGAACACCACCAAGCCAAAAACGCCCAGGCCGCCGAAAATCGACAGCAAGCCAAATCCGCCGAACACATACATCGGTTTGGCAAAATACATGGCCAGGAACTTCACCACCATGATGTCGAGTATGACCTTGAAGATCCGTTCCAAGCCATACTTCGAGGCACCGCGCAGGCGGGGATGGTGGGTGACCGGCAACTCCGTGACTCGCGCACCCATCCAGGTGGCGTAGATGGGCACGAAGCGATGCATCTCGCCGTACAGCCGTACGCCCTTGAGAACGTCGCGCCGATAGGCCTTCAGCGTGCAGCCGTAGTCGTGCAGCTTCACCCCCGAGACTTCCGAAATCAACAGGTTGGCGACGCGGCTGACGAAATTGCGCTTGATGGCCGCATCCTTGCGGTTCCGACGCCATCCCGAGACCACGTCGTAGCCCTCGTCCAGCTTGGCCAGCAGCGCGGGGATATCGCGGGGATCGTTCTGCAGGTCGGCGTCCAACATGACGACGATGTCGCCGGTAGCATGGTCGATGCCGGCCATCATCGCCGCCGTCTGGCCGAAATTGCGCCGAAAGGCGACAACGCACAGATTGGGCCGCGCCGCGGCTTCCGCCTGCAGCAGCGAAAGCGAGCGGTCGCGACTGCCGTCGTCGACGATGATGACCTCGACCGGGTTGGGCAGGGCGTCGAGCACGGCGAACAGCCGCTCGCACAACGGGCGAACGTTCTGCTCCTCGTTATAGAGGGGAATGACCACGGATACGGATTGACGGCCATCCGCGGACGGAATTCCCGCCACCGTCACGCCACTGTCGATAACGTCGTCCGCCATTCTTGCCTCTCCGTGGCCGGCGGCGCCTTGTTATCATATCGTCAAGCCGGTATCCACCATCACTCCGCGACGCGGACTCTTTCACTTGACAGGGAACGGCACCGCCCCCGACTTTGTCCCAGCTTTCAGCGGGGCCGGGATCATGTGCGGTATTGCAGGGTTTGTCGGGGTTGGCGACCGGGACGACCTGAAGGAGATGACCCGCCGCCTCGCCCACCGCGGACCGGACGGCGAAGGGCTGCATCACGACGCGGAGCGGGGGGTCTTCCTCGGCCATCGCCGCTTGGCCGTCATCGATCTGCATGGCGGTGCCCAGCCGATGTGGAACGAAGACGGCGAGGTGGGCGTCGTCTTCAACGGCGAAATCTACAATCACCGCGCGCTCAGACTGGAGTTGGAACGGCGGGGCCATCGCTTCCGCAGCGACCACTGCGACACCGAAGTTCTGGTCCACGGCTGGGAGGAATGGGGGGCGGATCTGCCGTTGCGGCTGAGCGGGATGTTCGCCTTTGCCATCCACGACCGCCGCTACCGCCGGCTGTTTCTCGCGCGCGACCGCATGGGCAAGAAGCCGCTGTTCTATGCCACGGGGCGTGATCTGGTCGCCTTTGCCTCAGAGGTGAGCGCCCTGCTCGGCCATTCGCAGGTTCCGCGCGAGGTCGATCGCCGCGCGCTGCAGAAGTTTTTCGCCCACGGCTTCTTCCCCGCCCCGCACACACCGTTCTCGGCGGTCCGCCGACTGCCGGGCGGCTGGCGCCTCGAGGTGGACTTGGCCAGTCTCGCCGTCACCGCCTCGCCTTATTGGTCGTTCGCCATCGAGCCCGAGGAATCCGGCCGCGGCGAGGACGATCTGGCCGAGGAGCTGCGTAGCTTGCTGGTGGACGCGGTCGGCCGCCGCCTCGACAGCGACGTGCCGCTGGGCGTGCTGCTGAGCGGCGGCGTCGATTCGAGCGCGGTGGCGGCCATCGCCGCCGGTTTGGTCGGCGGCGACGGCGTACAGACATTCTCGATCGGCTTCGACGAGCAGAGCTTCGACGAATCCCATCATGCCGAGCGGATGGCCCGCCACATCGGCTCGCACCACCGGATGGAGATGTGCCGGGCCGGCCTGGCCCGCAACGACCTGACCGGCCTGCTCGACCGCCTCGACGAGCCGATGGGCGACAGCTCGATCCTGCCCACCTGGCTGGTCAGCCGCTTCGCCCGTTCCCATGTTACGGTCGCCCTGAGCGGCGATGGCGCCGACGAGCTGTTCGCCGGCTACGACACGTTCAAGGCCCTGGCGCCCTCGCGGGCCTACCGGCGGGTCGTGCCCCCGGCGCTCACCGGACTGCTGCGCCGCCTCGCCGTCCGGCTGCCGGCCTCGGATGCCAATATGAGTCTGGACTTCAAGGTCCAGCGCTGGCTGCGCGGCATGACCTATCCCGAGACGCTGTGGAATCCGGTGTGGCTGGCCGCCCTGGACCCCGATGAAATCGCCGCGCTGTTCGGCGAGCGAGTCGATGTCGAGGATCTCTACAGCGAGGTGATCGAAACCTGGGATGCCTCGCGTTCCCGCGATCCCGTCGATCGGAGCATGGAGTTCTACACGCGCTTCTATCTCCAGGACGGTGTGCTGGTGAAGGTCGACCGCGCCAGCATGCTGGAAGGGCTGGAAATCCGCTCCCCGTTCCTCGACGATGCGGTGGTCGACTTCGCCCGCCGCCTGCCCAGCCGCTTCAAGTTCCGCGGCGGCGAACGCAAGGTGCTGTTGAAAAGGGCGTTGCGCCCGCTGGTTCCCGCCGAGATCCTCGACCGCCCGAAGAAAGGGTTCGGCATTCCCCTGGCCCGCTGGCTGCGCGACATGCCGCCGCCGCAGGCGGCGGACGTGCCGTTCCTCGACGCCGAGTGGCTGCACCGCCGCTGGCGCGACCACAGCGAGCGCCGCCGCGATTGCCGTCATGGCCTGTGGTGTTGGATGGGCCTGAGCCGCTATTTTGGCGCCATGGCCGGGACAACGAGCCAAGAGGACAAGGCATGAGCGATCCCACGTCGATTCCGGTGGCCCTGGTCCGCGGGCCCATCGTTGCCAGTGTGCGGTCGATCAATAACGAGGCGACACCGTCGGTCGCCTTTGCCTATCTGTCGGCAAAGGTGCGCTCGCATGGCTATCCGGTCACCGTCGTCGACGGCATCGCCGGCGGCCTGGGCCGCTTCCAGCCTTTGCCCGATTATCCCGGCTACCAGATCACCGGGTTGGGGCTCGACGAGATCGTCGCCCGCATCCCCGGCAACACGCGGGTGATCGGCATCTCGGCGATGTTCTCCGGCGAGTGGCCGGTGATGCGCGACCTGATCGGCAAGATCCGCGCCCGCTTTCCCGAGGCCCTGCTGATCGGCGGCGGCGAGCACATCACCGCCCTGACCGAGTACAGCCTGCGCGACTGCCCGGCCCTCGACGTCTGCGTTCGCGGCGAGGGCGAGGCCACCCTGGTCGCGGTTCTGGACGCCTTCCGCACGGGCGGGAGCATGGCCGGCATTGCCGGCGTCGCCGTGCTCGACGCGGCCGGAACTTATGTCTGCGGCGAGGGCGTGCCCCGCGTGCGCGACATCGACTCCTTGCCGTGGCCGACCTGGGAAGAAGGATACCTCGAACGCTTCTGGCAGATCGGCAAGTCCTACGGCATCCACACCGACCGCGACATGCCGATCATGGCCTCGCGCGGGTGCCCGTATCGTTGCACCTTCTGTTCCAACGCCCAAATGTGGACCACGCGCTACATCCTGCGCGATCCCGACGATCTTCTCGCCGAAATCGAGAGTTACGTTGCACGCTATAACATCACCAGCCTCCAGTTTTACGACCTGACCGCCATCACCAAGAAGCGGTGGACCGTCGAGTTCTGCCGGAAGTTGATGGCCCGCGGCATCAAGCTGAAGTGGTCGCTGCCGTCGGGAACCCGCAGCGAGGCGCTGGACGAGGAAACTCTGGCCCTGCTCAAGGACACCGGTTGCACCTACCTCGTCTACGCCCCCGAGAGCGGCTCGCCGCGGACGCTGGAGCGGATCAAGAAGAAGATCGACATCAAGCAGTTCACCCAGTCGGTGATGACGGCCAAGCGGGTCGGGCTGGTCTTGCGCACCAACCTGATCATCGGCTTCCCCGGCGAAACGCGCTGGGATGTCCTGCGCACGGTGGTGTTCGGCCTCGGCCTGGCCGCCAGAGGCGTCGACGAAGTGTCGATCAACATCTTCTCCGCCTATCCTGGTACGGAGATTTTCAAGGAATTGCTCGACGCCGGAAAGATCGTCCTCGACGATGCCTATTTTCTCCGCCTGACCTCGTTGAACAGCGATTACACCGCCTTCAATCCCCTGACCTTCAACGAGCGGATGGGGCCGCGCGAACTGGCCACCTATCGGCTGTTCTTTATGCTGGCCAACTACGCACTGGGGTACCTGCTTTATCCGAGCAGAATCTTGCGCACCATTCGCAACCTGCGGGCGGAGACCGGCGCCTCTACCGTCCTCGAACATCGGCTGAAGGATCTCCTTCGCCGCCGTGCACAAGGCTGACCCCATGGCGCGCGCCCTAGGCCTGCTCTACCGCCTGCTGGAAATCCCATTCGTTTTCGCCGTGTCGCAGCGCTTCGGTGCCGGCACGGTGGCCGGCTATCACGACCACATCGCCCGCTTCGTCGCCCTGCGCCCGGGACAGAGCGTGCTCGACGTCGGGTGCGGAGTCGGCGCCTTCCGCCCGGTTCTCGGCGACGCCTATACCGGAGTCGACGTCAATCCCGACTACATCGCCGAGGCGGCATCGCGCCACTCGGGGCGGTTTCTGGCCATGAACGCGGCACGGCTGGAATTCGCCGACGCCAGCTTCGACCATGTGCTCAGCATCGCCACCTTCCACCACCTGTCCGATGCCGAGGTTGTGGCGACGGTTGCCGAGGCGTTGCGCGTGTGCAAGCCCGACGGCGCCGTTCACATCGTCGACGCCATCTTTCCCGAAACCTATCGCAACCCACTGCAATGGCTGCTGTTCGCCATGGACCGCGGCCGCCATCCGCGCCGCTTCGCCACCCTGCGGGCCCTGTTGGCCGGCCATTTCCGCCTCGGCGAGGCCGTGGTGCGGCCCGGCTTTCCCCATTACAGCTGCTATATCCGCATCCTCCGGTGAGCCGTCCACCGGCGTTGCCGACCCCCCGCGAGGGATGAAACGGGGCGCCCGCTTGGCCGCGCCCAATGGGCGCCCGGCGGGGCCGTTTCTTCTAGGGACAGTGTCCCCTCACCGCGCCATCCAATGGGACTTCAGTCGCGCCAGAGCATGCTGGAGGGTGGCCGGCAGGGCGTTCACCACGCGGCAGCGCAGGCGATAGGCGATGGGAGCAAACTCCGGCACCGCCCGACTCGGTTCGATGAGCGTATTGCCGATGGCCGGCGGCAATGCCGCAATATGATCCCGGCGGCAATACATCAGCATATTGTAACGGTACCATGGGGAAATGTCCGTCTTGCCACGGATAGCCGTGCGGATTGGATCGAGTGGAAGGTAGTCGTGAGCCGCAAACAAGGCGCGCCAATATTCCGGCGGTTGCTCATTGACGTGGTTCTCTCCTCCTTGCCCGGGCCGCGCCGCCGAAAACAACACCAACGGCGCAAGGTTGACAAGGTCGGCGATGAAGCCGGCGGCCCGCTCTGCGGGGAGGTGTTCGGCCACTTCGAAACTTTGCGCCAGATCGAACCGGCGATGGAGCGAGAACGGGCGGCTTAGATCCATGGCGTGAAAGCGCTCGACGGAAATCCGCAGCGTGGACGGGTCGACATAGGCGCCATCCACGCCGCAAATGTCGGCGACGCCATGGCGGTGCCACACCGAAAGCCACGTTCCACGAGCGCACCCCACGTCGACAACGCTGGCCAACCGCAGCAGGGGTTGCAGAATTGAGATGACCTGCTCGGCGGACGCCAGTCCGCTGCGATCGGCATAGGTCAGAAAGCGGTCATCGTAATGGACGCTCATTTCCCAAGTGTTCCCGGCTTGCGCCCCATGGCGCACCACGACATTTCGTTGACCCAAGCCAGCTCGATCGCGTCCAGGCCGGCCCTGGCCATCAGTGTGCGCACCTCGGACTGCCGCCAGTAGTTGGATATTTTGGGAATCATCTGGTCGAAGACGATATGGCGGAGATGCCCGAAGCGAAACTGTCGCAGCAGACGAAAATATTCGATGCGCGACAGGCCGCCTCGCAAGGCCAGCCATAGAAGGCCCGCCGGCAGCAGCGACAACCCCCACACCCATCGAAGTGGCAACCGGCTGAATAGCAGTCGACGCAGGGGGTTGAGGACGTGAACGAAGGCTTCCATGTTCTCGTATCCATAGACCCAGATCAACACCCGCCCCCCTGGTTTAGCGGCAGCAACCATCTGCGCCAGGGCGACTTCGGGACGGTCGAGATGGTGAATGACACCGATGGAAAAAACGATGTCGAACCGATCCGTTTCGCCGATTTCGTAAGCGCTGCGCCGCTGAACCTCGACGTTGCGGCCGGCCAGATTCGCGTGCGCCAAGGCAAGGGACCGCGGGTCGAGGTCGATGGCCAAACCGGGTCCTGCCCCCCATTCGCTCGCCCACAGGGAATTGCGGCCAACGCCGCAACCGACGTCGAGAAACGACAGGCCTGCCCAGTCGTCCTTCTTCAGGAGACAGGTCCAACGGGCGAATTGTTCGCGTTGGTCGGCGGTGGGGGAGGAGAACCGCTCCCAGGAGAATCCGAACCGCTCGGGGGACCCGAGATCGACGTTCGGCGTATCGGCCGTCCCGTTCATGTCGCCTGCTCCCCGGTAGACATTTGCCCCAATCGGAGCACGACAATCGCCAGGACGGCGGTCGCCAGCCACCAGTTCTGCCACATGCCAAAGCTGATGGACCCGAGCAGCAGGAAGGTGGTTACCGTCGCAGACGCGTAGCCCATTTGCCGAGGATCCTCAAGCCTACGAATGCGGCCGCCGAGCAATGCCAGAAAAACAGCGAACAAGACCACGCCAATCAAGCCGCCTTCGAGCCACAATTGGATGATGTTGTTGTGCGGATGCAGCGGCATGTTCTCGGCATACTGAACGAAGCTGAGGCCGGTTAACGGGTCGCTGGCGCCGGGAATGGCACGCGACGAGTCGAATCCCCATCCGCCCAACGGATGCTCACGCCATTTAGACAGGGCAAAACGCCAGATCCTCAGGCGGTGCTGGAGGTGCCAGGGAACGTCGATGAGACGCCGTGGCGATAGGATCTCAAGCACCACGGTGACGACCACGGGCATGGCGACCAGTGCGCCGACCGCCAAACCGACCAACCACGAGACGGCCCGTCGGCCAAAGTTGACGACCGCCGCGAAGGCAAGGCCTCCGCCGATTGCGCTCATCAGAGGAGTCAGGGAGTTTCCCTGGATGAGGGCGAAGGCACCGAAAATGAACACACCGGTGGCCAATGTGGGTCCACGTCGAACCATCGCCAAATTAACCAGCGGCCAGAACAGGACCGCGAGCGCCGCGCAGGCGTTGTTGAGGTGGTTGCGGGAATCGTCGCTAAGCCGAATGCCGACACTGCGCAACGCCGGCAGAACCAGGTGGAAATATAGTTCGCCGGCCAGGAGCAGACCGGACAGCAGCATGCCGCCGCGAAGAACGGCCATTGCGGCAGTGTTGCGCTCATCGCTGTCCAGGCTGGCGATCAGGCCCATGCCCAGGACCATCGCAATCGCGAGCACCGTCACGCGCCCCCAAGCCACCGCCGCATCGACGGGAACCGGCGTCCACAGCAGCGATACCGCCAAGTAGACCAGCAAAGGAAGCAGCACCGGCACCACCGCACGGCCGGCTGCCACGGCGTGCCGTCGCGCCGTCGCATCGATCAGCGCCGCTATTGCGATTAGAGCCGGGATCCAGGCCAAGCTGCGCCCGAAAGGCACCACGACGAAGGGAGAAAGTGTGAAAACCAGAACCAGCGCGGTTACGGACAGTCGACGTATGCGCATTGACCGCACCACCCATCCGCTTCCCGGCCCGGTGGCCTGTCTAGCTTAAGCACACGCGGTTTTCCAGCTGATTTTGTTCGAATGCGAACTGGCCGATAATCTGAAATCCACGCTCGCCGCGGATAGTGTTGCACGCCCCGGCCGGTTGACCTATGAATACCTGCGTTTGGTGACAGCCAATCGGACAAGGATGTTCCCTATTTTGGTGCATGATCTGTTTGGGCGAGATATGCCCCCGGTTATCGCGGAGGTTGGCCTTGGTCACGACGGCAGCCTAGGGCTGGCGCATGCCTACATCGATGTCATCGCCCGGTGTGGCGCCGATGCCGTCAAATTCCAGACCCATATTGCGGCCGAAGAAAGCAGCGTGCACGAGACGTTCCGGGTGGAATTTAGCCGCCAAGACCGCACGCGATGGGATTACTGGCAGCGAACCGCCTTTACGCCCGAGCAATGGGCCGGCTTGAAAGGCCATGCCGACGATGCGGGGTTGCTGTTTCTGTCGTCGCCATTCAGCGTGGCGGCGGTCGATCTGCTTGAGCGTCTTGAGATCCCGGCCTGGAAGGTGGCCTCAGGGGAAGTCAATTCCCTGTCGATGATCGAGCGGATGGCAAAAACCGGGCGTCCGCTATTCGTATCAACAGGAATGAGCGACTATGAAGAAATCGGCCGGATGGTCGATCTTCTGCGCAGTCTTGCTCCCGACAGGTTCTTATTGATGCAGTGCACGACTGCCTATCCGTCGCCACCGGACGCCATCGGCCTCAACGTCATTGATGAGTTGCGCCGCCGCTTCTGCTGTCCGGTCGGCCTGTCCGACCATTCCGGAACTATATATCCGGCGCTGATAGCCGCCGCGCGCGGAGCCGCTGTGGTCGAGGTCCATGTAACCCTCAGCCGTGACATGTTCGGCCCCGATGTCAAGGCGTCGCTGACGCCCGACGATCTGGCCCGTCTCGTCGAAGGACTGCGGTGGCTGCGGGCCATGGACAAGGCGCCGGTAGACAAAGACGTCGCGGCCGCAGCGATGGCGCCACTGCGAAACCTGTTCGGAAAAGGCGCGATGGCCATTCGCGACCTTGAGGTCGGTGAAGTCCTGTCTCTTGCCGACATCCATTTTCGCAAACCCAAATTTGGTCTCGACGAGCGCCAAGTCCGTGCGCTGGCCGGTCGACGATTTCGTTGTGCGGTTGCAAAGGGTACCTTTATCAAGGCGGACGATCTCGCATGAGCAAGCGGAAGGTGTGCGTGGTGGTCGCGTCACGCGCCAATTACGGCCGTATCAAGTCGGTGCTTAAAGCCGTGCGGGCTCGCAACGATCTTGACCTGCAAATCATCGCCTCGGCGTCGGCACTTCTCTACCGGTTCGGCAAGGTGGTGGAGGTGATGGAAGCCGACGGCTATGCGCCGCACGCCAGGGTGAATGTTGTGCTTGAGGGCGATACGCCCTCCACTATGGCCAAGTCGACCGGGATCGCCATCACCGAATTGGCGACCGTTTTTGACCTGCTGAAGCCTGACATTGTGCTGACGGTTGCAGACCGATACGAGACCCTCGCGACCGCGGTCGCCGCCTCCTACATGAACATCGCAGTTGCCCATACTCAGGGCGGCGAGCTGACGGGCTCGATTGACGAATCGGTCCGCCACGCGATCACCAAACTGGCTCACCTGCATTTCGTGGCGACTGACCAATCGCGCGCAAACGTTCTGCAAATGGGTGAAGCGCCAGATACCGTTTTCATGACCGGCTGCCCGGCCATCGATGCCATTGCCGACATCGACTACCGCATGTCGCCAGAAATACTGGTGCGATCCGGCGGCGTTGGGACGGATATCGATCTCGGCAAGCCATTTCTCCTGGTTCTGCAACACCCGGTGACCACCGAGTACGAACAGACCCAGGCGCATATCCGCGCCACCATCGGCGCCATCTCGCGGCTGGCGATGCCGACCATCTGGCTGTGGCCGAACGTCGATGCCGGAACGGATACCATCTCGCACGAGTTGCGCAGTCTTCGCGAGCGCGCCCAGCCGACGTGGTTGCGCATGCATCGCAACTTTGCGGTTGAGGATTATGCGCGTCTGATGAATGCCGCCGCCTGCATCGTCGGCAATTCCTCCAGCGCCTTGCGCGAAGGGGCGTTTCTGGGGACGCCGGCCGTCAACATCGGCAGCCGGCAGGCCAATCGCGAACGTGGGCCTAACGTCATCGACGTGCCGCCTGATTCGGATGCCATCGAAGCTGCCATTCGTTGTCAACTGGATCACGGTCGCTATCCGCGTAGCGCTCTGTTCGGCGACGGCCTGGCCGGCGAACGCATCGCGGAATACTTGGCCACCGTCGATCTGCGCACGGCGCAGAAGGCCTTCCACGTCTACAAATGACCCGCATCCTCGCCGTCATCACCGCCCGTGGCGGTTCGAAGGGGGTCCCGCGCAAGAACGTGCGGCTTCTTGCCGGGCGACCACTGGTGGCCCACGCCGTCGAGACGGCACTGGCGGTCAAGCATCGCCTGCACCGCATCGTCGTCTCCACCGATGACGACGAGATCGCCGCCGCCGCCCGAGCCGCCGGAGCCGAAGTTCCCTTCCGTCGCCCGGCCGAGTTGTCGGGCGATCTCGCCCCCAGCCTGCCGGTGCTCCAGCACGCGGTATCGTGCTGCGAGGCCGATGACGGTCATCGCCTGGATTGGGTGCTGCTGCTGCAACCGACTTCGCCGCTGCGCCTGCCCGCCGACGTCGAACACTGCATCGACCTTGCCCTGTCCGATCCGACCGCCGATTCGGTGATCAGCCTGGTCGAAGTGGTGTCCAGCCATCCGGTATTCGTCAAGCGCCTGGAGCACAACCTGATCAGGCCCTTTGTCCTGGAAGAGCACGAGGGGCTGCGCCGCCAGGACCGCGGCGAACCGGCCTATATCCGCAACGGTGCGGTCTATTTAACCCGTCGCGACATCATCATGGGCGGGTCAATCTGGGGCAAGCGCAGCCTGGGCTATGTTATGCCGGACGAACGTTCGGTCAACATCGACAGTGGCCTGGAATTTCGCCTGGCCGAGCTGTTGCTGGCTGAACGAAAGGGGTAGCGCCGATGTGCGGCATCGGCGGCATTCTCGGACACCCGATATCCGACGCTTCCCTGCAGGGCATGGCCGCGGCCTTGGCCCATCGCGGTCCCGACGGCCAGGGGATCTGGAGCGACCCCGCTGCCGGCCTCGGCCTCGTCCATCGTCGTTTGAGCATTATCGACCTCAGCGCGGACGGTCATCAGCCGATGGCCGATGCCTCGGGCCGGCAATGGGTCGTCTTCAACGGCGAAATCTATAACCACCGTGAATTGCGCGCAGAGCTGGCGGGCTACCCGTTCCGTAGCCGCAGCGACACCGAGGTGATCCTTGCCGCCTACCAGCGCTGGGGCGAGTCCTGCGTCGAGCATTTCATTGGCATGTTTGCCTTTGCGCTGTGGGACGGCCGCACACGAACGCTGTTCTGCGCCCGCGACCGCCTGGGCGTGAAACCGTTCGTCTTTGCCCGCGACGTCGGCGGACGCTTCCTGTTCGCTTCCGAGGTAAAGGCTTTGCTGGCCGCCGGGCTGCCGGCCGAGCCCGACTGGTCGATGTGGGCCGATTACATGGTGCACGGCAGCTACGAACACGGCGAGCGTACCTTCTTTGCCGGCGTCCATCAGCTTCCCGCCGGCCACCTGATGGTGGTGGCTGCCGACGGTACCATCCGCCAGCGCCGCTATTGGGACGTTGCGGAGCGAGCCCTGGCTGCCGGCCCCCTTGAGCTCGATCTCGCCACCGCCGGTGCCCGCGTGCGAGAGTTGGTCGAAGATTCGGTGCGCCTGCGCAAGCGCAGCGACGTGCCGGTGGCGGTCAGCCTGTCCGGTGGGCTCGATTCCTCAGTTGTCGCTTGCACGCTGGCTCGCCAGGAACCAGAAACGGCGCGTATCGCTTTCACCGCCAATCATGGCGATCGTCGTTACGATGAGGACGGCTTCGCGCGCAATTTCCTCGGGCCCGAATGGCGCCATGTGGTGGTCACCTTGGGCGCCGGGGCGGTGGCTGCCCAAGCGGAGCAGGCGATTGTCGCCCAGGAAGCGCCATTTGGCGGTATTGCAACTTTGGCACTTCACAACTTGCACCAGACTATTCGTCGTGAAGGAATCAAAGTGGTGCTGGAGGGTCAGGGTGGCGACGAAGCCTTCGGCGGCTATGCCAATTATCTGGCCTATTTTCTATGCGACGTGACAGCCACCCGCGGCTGGCGGGGCGGACGTGCGGCTGCGAAGGCGATGGCGCGTGGAGCGCAGGTGGTCACTCAGGCGCGAAGGGTTCGTGACGGCGGTGGAGCGGCATTCTATCAGGACGGTACCAGCTACCTCGACGCCAATGCGGTGGCGCCTGAACTTCGCGCCCTTGCCCGCCAGCCCGTACAAGAGGCACCTTTCGCTAGCGCCCTTACCAGTGCTCAATATCGCGACGTCGCGATCGGTAAGCTACCGAGGGTGTTGCGCATGAACGATCGCCTATCGATGGCACAAGGGGTCGAACTCCGGCAGCCATTGCTCGATCACCGCATCCTTGAATTGGCCTTTCGCTTGCCGGGGGCCGTCAAGATACATGGCGATGTGGGCAAACAGGTCCTGCGCGCAGCCTTCTGTGCGGTTCTGCCGCCGGGCCAGGCTTATGCCGCCAAGCGGGCGGTGGTGACGCCGCAGCGGGAATGGCTGGTCGGGCCTCTGGCCTCGTGGGTCGAGGACTTGGTATTCGGCAGCGGACTTGATCGCACGGGGTTGATTGTACCGGCCGCTGCGCGCACCGTTTTGGCCGACTTGGCTGCAGGACGTCGCGACAACTCGTTTCCGGTTTGGCAATGGGTTAATGCGGCGTTATGGTTTCGCCACTTTGCCAAGGGATCGCGATCATGGTGAAGGTGGTTATCCTCACGGGTGCTGAAGTCCGCCACGATTTTGTACGCAAAGTAGTGGCCAATACGGAAGGCATCGAAACGCTGGCTGTCTATCGAGAGGCGGCGACGCAGGGATTGGCGGCGCAGGTCGAAGCCGATCCCGGGGCTTCGTCGCTGATGAAGCGGCACGTCCGGCTGCGTGAGCAGGATGAGAGCGATTTCTTTGCAGCGGCTGTCCGTCTGTTGCCTGATAGGTGCCGACAGGTCGATTTGGCCAAGGGTGCGATCAACGATGTCGTGGTCCAGGAGGAGATTGTGTCACTCAGACCAGACTTGGTGGTCTGTTACGGCGCCTCGCTGATCAAGGGGTGCCTTCTGGATGCCTTCCCGGCGCATTTCATCAATGTCCATTTAGGGCTGTCGCCATATTACCGGGGTAGCGGAACCAACATATGGCCGTTGATTAACGAGGAACCGGAATATGTTGGCGCCACCTTCATGCATATCGATGCCGGCATCGACAGCGGTGCCATCATTCACCAAATCCGCGCCAATATTTGCGAAAGTGATACTCCACACCGGATCGGCAATCGGCTCATTTGCGACATGGCCTTCACCCTCGCCGCCTTGGTGAAGGTATTTGAGCAGTTGCAGCCTTTGCCGCAGCCGCCCAAAGTCACAGGGGGACGCCTGTATCGCCGTCGCGATTTCGATGCCGCCGCCTGCGAGCGGCTCTACGAGAATTTCAATCAAGGCCTGGTCGACAACTACCTTGTCGAACGCGCGGCGCGGGTCGGACGGGCGAAAATCCTGACCCAGCCGATCCTGAGCTCCGAAGGGACGCCGTGAAGGCGATCATGTATCACTACGTGCGCCCGCCAAGCGCGGAGCTGCCGTATTTTCAGCATCTCGACATCACCGATTTCCGCCTGCAACTCGACTGGCTGGCTGAGCGCTGGCGCTTTGTCGCTCCCGAAGAACTGCGCCGGTGCGGTGACCGTCACGCCAAATTGCCGGAGGGAGTCGTTCTCACCTTTGACGACGGCCTCGCCGACCATTGGCAGTGGGTCATCCCGGAATTGCTACGGCGTCAGATTGCCGGGATATTTTATGTTTCCACGGGCGCGTACCGCAGCGGGAAAATGCTCGACGTCCACCGTATTCACTACATTCTGGGCCGGCTTGGCGTCGTCGAGGCGCTGTCGCGGGTGGAGGCTGCATTAACCAAGGACATGTTTACGCACGACCACATTGAGGCGTTTCACACCCAAACCTATGTCCGCCACCGCGAAGAAGAAGCCCGGAGGCGGTTCAAACGCATATTCAATTATTTCCTCGCTACGGAACACCGCGGCGTATTGCTTGATTGCCTGATGGCCGATCTTGTCGACGAAACGGCGTTGATGCGACGGTGGTACATGTCGCCGGAAGAAATCGCCGCGGCCCAAGCGCAAGGAATGGTGATCGGTAGCCACAGCGTCTCCCATCCCGTCATGAGCAGGCTGCAGCCGGCCGAGCAGCGCGCGGAAATTGACCAGTCATTCGCTGATCTCGATGGTTTTACCGGAGGATTGCCCTTTCGGACATTCTGTTATCCCTATGGTGGGTTCCATAGCTTCACAGCCGATACGGAGCGCCTGCTGGCCGACGCCGGATGCCTTTTTGCTTTTAACGTCGAACAGCGCGATATCGAAACACGCGATTGGCAACAGCGACCAAGCGCCCTTCCCAGGTGGGACTGCAATCAATTCCCGCATGGGCAAATCGCCAAACAGGGCCACGAGTCCCAGTCTAATAACGCTCCCTCAACATGATTATGCCCCCCTCTTTGGCGGACGGCCAAGGGGGGTATCAAGGCGCGCACGATTGCGGAACGTCCGGCGGGGACGCGGATCACATCAATCCTGGGGTTGTGGTGAAGACGTTCCCTGCCGCACCCAGGCCCGAAGCCCTCCGGCTGTCATTGCTTTCGATATCTTGAGCCAACCGGACACGGTTCCCCCTATATCTGGTGGAACCCCAGGGATTCATGGCCGCGACCTTTTGGCAAGTCCGGTTGAGTCGGATCGAGCGTTCGCCGGTATCAAGCGGCTTGCGAGAGGACGGTAGCCGCGCGACCGAAGGCGCTGGTGGGTAGCTCGGCATAGATCGGCAAGCTAAGGCAACGTGCGGCCCAATCCTCGGCAATCGGGAAACTACCGCCAGCGTATCCAAGGTGGCGATAGGCACCGAGCTGGTGCAGGGCGAAAGGGTAGTGGATCCCCGCTCCCAGTCCCGCCTGATTGAGGGCGGCAAGATCGGCGTCGCGCCGGTTGCTGCGGACGACGTATAGATGATAGACGCTGCCTTCATCCGACGTCGTCTTCTGTATCCGCTCGATTGGTGCCAATGCGGAGTCGTAGGCGGCGGCATGGGAACGCCGCAAGCGTGTCCATTCAGGGAGCCACTTTAATTTAACTCGCAGAACGGCAGCCTGCACGGTGTCGAGGCGAGAATTGGGAGCAATCTCTTCGTGGTGATACTTCCGCTCGGATCCCAGGTTGCTCAAACGGCGCAGACGGGCTGCAAGAGCGGGGTCTTGCGCCACCACCATCCCACCGTCACCGCAAGCGCCCAGATTCTTTCCGGGGTAAAAACTGAAACAGGCGAGCGTCGCCAGGGAGCCGGCCGGGCGCCCATGGTGCGATGCACCATGGGCCTGCGCCGCATCCTCAATGACAGCCAAACCGTGGCGGGAGGCAATGGCCGCAATCGCCGTCATATCGGCACATTGGCCATAGAGATGAACGGCAATGATCGCCTTGGTCTTCGCGGTGATTGCCGCTTCCAAGCGAGTGGGATCGATCAGGGCGGTATTCGGGTCCACGTCGACGAGAACCGGCGTCGCACCCGCTAGGCTGACCCCCAGCGCAGTGGCGACGAAGGTCATGGCCGGCACGATCACCTCATCTCCCGGTCCGATGTCCAAGGCCCGCACCGCCAAGTGAAGGGCATCGGTGCCGTTGCCGCAACCTATGCCGTGGCCGGCGCCGCAGGCAGCGGCAAACTCCTCCTCGAACCGACCGACATCGCCACCATGAATAAAATCGCTGCGAACGAGTACTTGCTCGATCCCGGCCACGATCTCTTCGCGAAGTGCCGCATGTTGCGCGCGCAAATCGACGAGGGGAATCGCGGCCAAATTTGGCGCAGTACCAGCACTCATTCGTAAATCTCCTTCAAACCATTTCTCGTGCTTAAGGGGCCCTGCGACACCGTATCGTGGCGCCGGCCGAATCAACCGGCCACATTTTCGACGAAGCTGACGATGCGGTCGGACCAAAGGCCGTCGGGCCATTCGACAAAGAAGCGGGATGCATCCTTCATGCGGGCAGCGATTGCCGGGTCACAGGCACGTTCAAGCAGAGCGGTCGTCTTGGGCAACAGTTCTTCTTCGCCGACGGCAAGAATAAATTCCGGAGATTTGTAGATATCCTGGAAATGCTCGTTGTCGAAGACAGTCTGGAAAAAGCCGGCCTCTGTCTCTTCCTTGGGCAAGAAGCACATCGCCGGAACGCCCATAAGCGCCGCCTCGACGATGATGGTCGATAACGGCGAAATCAGCGCGTCGACGTGGCTGAGAACATCGCGCGTGTCCTCGTAATTAGACATGACTACGGGGCTGTGTCCCATGTGCACGTCCTCAACATACTTGATCATGTTCGACTCGAAACGGACGTGGCGCCATGGATGGCTGAATACTCTTTCGCCACGCTTGCCACAATGACCCCAAGGATGGGGGCGGTAAAGCACGGTAACGTTGCCGAGCTGGCCGCTCTCGACAGCATCGTCAAGGCGGCAAAGATGCTTGAATTCATCCGTATCCTTCGCCGATCCCGCATACAGCAGGACCTTCTTGCCGGTCGGAATACCGTTACGGCGGAAGAATTCTGCTTGATCGAGGCGCGGCGGATCGCGATAGACATCAAACTGGGCGACACCGAACTTGATCACCCGATCCTCGCGCATCTGCAGGAACGTCATCGCATGGCGTTTGGTCTGCTCCCCCCATACCAGCAGCCAGTCCGGCTTGTGGTATGCCATCTGTTTGGCAGAGGGATTGTCCCACGAATTCATCACCGCAATGAAAGGAATGCTGCGCTTTCTGGCCTCGATCATCAAGTCGTTCAAAAAAACGCCCTCGAGAACGGTGGGATGCACGATAACGTCCGGCCGTTCCTCATCCAGCAGGCGCCGCATGTCCAGGCACGGGATTGCCGCCAACTGACGTAGCGTGCGCCACCGGTACAACTGAAAGATTCCCGGCAACGACAGCAAAGTAAAGTGGCGGAAATGGCCGCCGACGTGACCTTTGGTCAATTTGCGCAGTGAGGCCCAGTGCTTGCCGGGACGCCATCGCAAGCGGTTGACGTGCGCCAACCATGACCATAGCCTGTACCGAAGGGAATTGGTTTGCAGGTGCCGCACCTTCGGCAGACCGAGTTCGTCGATATTGGTGCGGATTCGCTTGTTTCCCAATTCTGGAAAGACAAACGTAGCGTCGTGAACCGCCGACAGGCGCGCCAGTGCGCCGCTGCGCACGAAATGGCGGATCATGATGTCATGATCAATGACAACCAGGACCTTCAGCTTCGCCTTAGTCATCCCAACCCTCTATCGAATTCGAACAAATGCAGCCTCTGGCATTGCCGTAGATCAAACCGTGGTGGTGCCCACCAGGTCGATCATCAAATCGGGATGGGTCGTTCGCACGCCAACCTTGCGGGCCGGGTTGGTCGCATAAACGAGGGCGGCGCTACGGTCGTAGGTGTAATCGCAGTTCTCGCAGATCAAGCCACATCCTTTGAAGGCATTGCGGGCATGGATATCTTGAATGGCCTTCATCCTTTCGCCAGAAAGGATCTCGGGAAGACTGGTCTCATTCAAATTGCCGATCACCAATTTGTGATTGAAGTCATTACAGCACACTGACACATCCCCATTTTCACGGATATAGGGATTTCCCTTGAATGGGCGCCCACAGCTTTTCGGTTGTTGCGGCACGACTGTACCGTCTTCGCCAACAGCGGCAGCCAATTGGCCCGCCCACAGATGAGGCCGCCAAATCATCACCTCATCGACGCGCGCTTCCCAGTAGGTGCGCCAAGCATCGACTTCATGCTCGTTCTGCGGTAGAATGACAAAAGTCATAATCATGTAAGGTCGTTCGTCGCGCCCGAGAGAAGTGAACCGATTGAGGTTGGCAAAGTCGCGCTCGTATTTGTTGGCACCGCGATGAATGGCTTCGTAACTTTCCTTCGAGAAGCCACAATTGCTGATTCTCAACGTATCGACCCAACGACAAATATCGGGATTACGCTTTTCGGTCAGCATGTGCCCCGTCGTCGACAGCCAGATCTTGGCCCCCGGGGCAATTTCCTTGAGGTAGCGGACTTTATCAAAATAGCGCGGATCCATCAGGGCGTCACCAAATCCGCCAATGCTGAATGAATTCGCGCCGAGCGCTGTACTTTGGTCGACCGCCTTGCGGAACATATCGACGTCCATGTGACGCCATTTGCCCGAGAACTCGTCACGTGGGCACATCGTACAGTTTGATGCGCAGAAGGTCGTATTTTCAATCGACACTTCTTGGTCGGTAAGCGGACCCGTGACACTTGACCTGTTCATGAAATCACCTTTTAACCGCGCTCGTGTGTTCTGAACTTTGCACTTAAATAATTTAAAGTCCTGCATCAAACGGACGGGCACCATTTTGACAAGTTGCCATAAAGCCCGCCAATGTAGCCCATGGCCTTGACAGATTTCAAGGTCGATGTTCGGCGATTTACGGCAACGTGTTCAGGTTAGCGGATGCTGATGAGATCGGGGTGGCGTGTGGTCCCTTGATTCAAACGGGCTTCGGGTTCGCCACCGGCGCCGGAAGCCATGGAGCAGGCGTTCGTCACGGCTCTGCCGTCCCTGGCCTTCTTCCAGGCCCGGTCGCCCTTGCGGCTGGCCAGAACGCAGGTCTGTCAACCACACCTCCTTGCGGTGCAGGCCCGGCACCCTCGTCCCGGTCGGCGCCTCGACCGGCTCACTCATCACGGCGAGATCGTCGAGACCGGTAACGAAAGCCGGCGCTTCAAGAACCGCGCCTGATTCCCCCTCCCCAGCCCCCCCGGCTCGCCCAGGTGGGTGCACAGGAACGTCCCACGCGCACCGCTCCGTCGCTGGCGACAGGATCAAAAGCCTCTGCTATCAGCCTTGGGTTCAGCATGTCGCGCCGGTATCATACCGCCGAGCCACTGACGTGACTCGGCTATCGGCCCCTCGCCGGGCGCTCGCGTCCGCTCGCTTGTGGGCTTCGCCCACCCGTCGCTTTGCTCCGGGCCGCCCTGACGGGCGTCG